>JBGAOI010000009.1:0-43753 GCA_044221885.1 Polyangium sp. (in: bacteria) | reverse complement strand
GAACTCACGCAGGCGAGGGCAGCGACGATGAGCCAAGTCGGAAGACGCATTCGGCCGGGAAATATACTCGGCTCCGTCCCGATGTGTCTGCGCTAGCGTAGAGGTATGACCAAGAGCGAAGCGCCTACGGCGACGCGTTCGCGTTTACCGACCATGACGGCTGGTGTGGCGTTGGCGGCGTTGGCGTCCGTGTTTCTGCCAGCACGTGCGGACGATGTCGTTTCGAACGGTGCGCATCGCGACGTTCGAATTGGTCTCGTGTTCGATGTTGGAGGTCGCGGGGACAAGAGCTTCAACGACGCGGCCTACGAAGGTTTGTCTCGTGCAGCACGAGAACTTGGTGTGACGACGGAGATCTTGGAACCAAGCGGCGCCGAAGATCGCGAAGCCGCCATGCGCCTCTTTGCAGCGAGCGGATTCGATCTGGTCATTGGCGTGGGATTCATCTTCTCGACCGACGTCAATGTCGTGGCGAAAGCGTTTCCGAAAACGCCGTTTGCATGCATCGACTACGCGCCACCTTTTGATGGTTCGCCCGTCCCGACCAATGTGCGTGGACTTCGCTTTCGCGAAGAAGAAGGCTCGTTTCTCGTGGGCGCCGTCGCGGGATCGATTACCAAGACAAACCACGTGGGATTTGTCGGCGGCATGGACATTCCGCTCATTCGTAAATTCGAAGCCGGATATCGCGCCGGTGTGCACGAGGTTTGTCCCACCTGCACGGTGCATGCGGGTTATGCCGGGACAACCCCAGACGCCTTCCGAGATCCGGTCAAAGGCAAAGCCCTCGCCAACAGCCAAATTGCTGCCGGAGCCGACGTCATCTACCACGCGTCGGGAACCACGGGACACGGCGTGTTCGAAGCGGCGCGCGACATGGGTGTGAGAGCCATTGGCGTCGACGCCGATCAATACGACGAGATGCCCGGTACGGTCGTAACGAGCATGATCAAGCGAGGCGACGTTGCCGTCTTCGATACGATTCATGCGGTCGTGGACAAACGTTTCACCGGCGGGCTTACGTCGTTTGGTTTGGCCGAGGATGGCGTCGGGTACGTCAACGAAGGAGCCCACGCGACCGCCATTCCCGAGAACGTGAAGAAACGCGTCGCCGAACTCGCCCAGCGTGTCGTGAAAGGCGAGATCAAAGTGCCCGATCACCTTTGATCGGACAAGACAAACGTCACCACTTCACCAGAACTTTCGGCGGATTGATCTCGACGCGAAGGTTGTTCACGTCGAGCAACACGTCGACGTACGCGCTGCCTGGTTTGGTCACATCGATACCAGCGATCTTCGGCTCCACACGGGGCACCAATGATTCGGGCGTGACGGCGTTGACGTCTTCATTCGATCCAACGAGGCGAACTTTGACTGTTGGCGGCGTCGTCGTCGCGCGGGTGAGTCCCACGACTTCGACACGCAAGTTGGCAAATTCTTTCTTCGCTAGCTCACGTGCGATGTCGACTGTCGCCATCACCGAATCGACGTCGTACGACACGAAACGCGGCGGTTTGTCCAACGGTAACGGGCGCCGATAGACGCCTTCGGTCAAACCCGTGACGTCAAAGGGAGCCGATCTGGCGTATTGGAGACCATCCACGATGGTGCGCGGACCGCGCGCTTGAACATTTGCAGGATCTGCGCGGATGACTCCTTTGACTGCAAACGATGTTGCGGGCTCACCCGTTCGTGCGATCTGCACAGGAATGCCGTGCGTCACGACATCATCCCAACGGATCTCGATCGAGGGTGGAATGATCTCCACGACGGACACTCCCGCCGGCATGCGAAACATGTCCGGTTGCAGATCGATGTTTGTCTCTCGACCACTGCGTAGGTTCAAGTTGAGCGTGCCGAGGTCATCGTTGCGCAAGTCATCGAGTTGCGTGCGTGTGCCGCGGAGCGTGACTTTTACCTCCGTGGGGATCTGCGACATGACCTGCCGATTTGCACTTTCCGGCGGCATGATCGTTACGATGCTGACCGACACAGTTCGTTCGGCGTTTTCTGCACCGTGAATGAACGCGTAGATGCCGAGCGCGCAAAGCAGCGAGAGGATCTTGAGTCCAACGTTGTCGAGGAATGCGCCGCGAACGCTTTCTCGAAACCCACCTTTCGCCGTCATGATTCATCTCCTGGCGGTGGGCGTGGAACGTCTTCGCTCAGGCGCGACGTACTCACTGCGCCGGGCAATGTTGCGGGCGCTCGATCCGAAGATGGCCCTGAGCGATCCGACGCTGGTGGAGGAGGCGGTACGGATTCTTTGGGCACAAACGAACTCGTGGGAATGGGTCGAGGCGTCGTGGTTGCGGATGTCGTCGACTCGCCCGACATCGTTGCCCGCGGCATGGCCGTCGACACTGGACCCATGCGTTGCGGCGTTTGTC
The DNA here is from genome assembly GCA_044221885.1 of Polyangium sp. (in: bacteria). Classification (GTDB taxonomy): domain Bacteria; phylum Myxococcota_A; class Polyangia; order Polyangiales; family Polyangiaceae; genus Polyangium. The sequence continues at coordinate 41,363 of JBGAOI010000009.1, read as the reverse complement.
CGGCAATACGCGGTGTCGTAGGTGGTGGAACGACGGAAGGCGAAGGCGCACGTGCAGGAGGTGACGACGGTACACGTGGCGCGGGCGTACCCGTCAGTGTTGTTGTGCCAGGCAAAGTCGTCGTGCCGGGCAGCGTCGTCGTGCCGGGTTTGCGTGTAGAGGCGGTCGGTTGTTTGCGGCGAGCGGCCCGGCCAAACTGACCAAGCAACATCGTGCGCAAGGCTTGCCCGTCCAAGTTCAAGACGATGTTGCCGCTGAAGCAGCAACTGATCGTTCCTCGTTCCTCGCTCACAACGACAACGACGGCATCGGTTTCTTCCGTGATGCCAAGGGCGGCGCGATGTCGTGAACCAAGACTCGCATCGAGCACTTTGGTTTCCGGCATCGGAAAGAACACGCCAGCTCGAGCGATCTTGAGGTCACGAATGAGTACGGCTCCGTCGTGGAGTTTGTTGACGGATTCCGGGACAAACATGCTGACGAGCAGTTCGCGGGTCACGACCGATTCGATGTCGATGCCGGCGTTCGTGCAGAACTCCAGCACGTTCGCATCTTGCTCGAAGGCGATGATGGCTCCCATGCGATGACGAGCGAGTTCCGTTGCAGCAGCAACGACTTCTTCGATGACGCGCGATTGTTGTTCACGACCCGTCGCCAACCAAGCGCGCGAACCCATGCGAATCAACGCGCGGCGGATGTCGTTCTGAAACACCACAACGACGATGAGAATGATCGAGCCGAGTAACCACGACAGGATGGTGTTGAGCGTCGTGAGGTGGAACGTTCGGGCCGCGAGATAAAGGAGAAAAACGAAGAGAAGGCCGATGCCCATTTGCATCGCGCGCGTGCCACGCATCACGAGCAACGCGCGGTAGATGACGTACGCGACGATCAAAATATCGAGTACGTCGCGAGCGATCTGCGCGAGTGGTCGAGCGGCAAAAAGGCGGAGCAGACCTTCGAGCATTACGCGGTCACCTCCGCTTTGAACGTTTGGGTCTTCGACTCGTGGACCGTACCTTGCGCTTCAAATCCCGCTTCGATGGCAGCATCAATCGCGAGCGCTTGAACGGTTGCGGCGACATCGTGCACGCGCACGATGGTTGCACCCCGACGAACGCAGGCGAGCACTGCGGCGATTGTCCCGCCAATCCTCTCCATGGGCGGAGCCAACGGGGCTCCTTCGCGGGCAGCAACTCGGGCCACGAATGACTTGCGACTTGGACCCACGAGCACCGGAAATCCCAGCGCACAAAGTTCACCAAGCCGACGGCACAACTCAATCGAGTGCCGAGCGTTCTTGGTAAAACCGAGGCCGGGATCGAGCAAGAGGTCCTCCCGTGACAAACCCGCAGCGAGGGCCTGATCGGCCGCTCTTGTCCACTCACCAATGACGTCGGCCACGACGTCTCCGTAAGCAGCGTCATCGTACACGGAAAAACCCTGCATCGTCGTCATTGATCCGCGTGCATGCGTGAGTACCAGCGACGCGCCTGCACGTGCGGCCAAGGCACCAAGCTCCGCTGCAGGCTCCATCGCCACCGTGTTCACGACGTTTGCTCCCTCATCGAGCGCCCACGCTGCAACTTCAGGCGACGTCGTATCGATCGACACCAGAACACCCAGTTCTCGCGTCGTACGAATCGCCGTACCAATGCGCCGAATTTGCTCACGAGCATCGACCAACGCCGCACCGGGTCGAGTCGATTCCGCGCCAATGTCGATGATTTGCGCACCTTCGCTCACGAGCTTCTGCACATGCGCATGCGCCGCGGCATCGTCCAGAAACAGAGCGCCGTCGGAAAAAGAATCCGGCGTGCGATTGCAAACCCCCATGACGAGCGCGCTCCTTCGATTCGAGATCAGCGAACGAAGCAACGACGCCATTGCGTGTGGGTAGCAAGTTTCGAGCCGAGCGGCAATTGCGGATGCTGCGCGATCGAAAGCAAAGATCGTGCAATCGTTTCAGCTCGAAACGACTACCCGAAAGACGAACCCTTCGTGTTCGTTGAAGCGCAAACGAGCCCAACGCATGCATTCGAGAGCGCTGACTCAAATCCAAATGACTGATAGGGATCGAGTTCGGCCAACCATCACGGCCGCATTTCGAGCGTTTCGATGTTAGCCACGCGTGTTCGAGCTGGGGGCACAGCCGGCCTGGTGCTGAGCCTGATATTCGCCGCCTTGTTCACGATCATCGGCGCGTTTGATCTGTTCGTGCCGTCGCTTGCTCCTCGTCTCGGCGGTGAGACAGCCGTCACTCTGCGCGTTCCCTATGGGCCACGTATCGTCCGAGACGCGCGATCGGGGCGTTTGTCCTACGAGCACGCTCGCGTGATCGTTCCTCGCGGAACCTTGCTACGCGAAGACAACGACGAACATCGCGCCGCGTTTGCATACGAGTCGATCCGCAGACCGCCAGCCGTCGGACGGCTCGCTTCGATCTTCGTGATCCACTTCATCGTGTGCTTGATGCTCACGTCGTACATCCGGAGTTTCGGGCAAAATCGAGTGCGCCTTTTGCGCGCTCAAATCGGCCTTTTTGCCCTCATGACCGGCAGTCTCGTCGTGGCCAAAGGCATGTTGCTTCTCACGGCGTTGCCTGAGTTCTGGCTACCGATGGCGACGCTTCCCTTGTGGGTGGCTCACGCCTTCGATCGGCGCACGGCGTTTCTCGTCGACTTGGCCGTCGCGTTTGTCGCGTCCTCACTCCTGCGTTTCGATCACGTTCTGCTATCCGTGCTGCTCGTTCGCGGTGTTGCTGCGACCTTGTTCCTTTTCGATCGCAAACATCCTCGGCACATGCTCATCGCCGGAACCCTTGCTGGGATTGCTGGTGCCGTGGCATTCGGAGCCTTCACGATCGTCTTCGAGGGTAAGTTTTACGTCCTCGAAGATCTCTCACGTGGTTCGGGCTCAAACCTTCTCGCTTGTATCGGTGGAGGAATGCTTTCGGGCATTCTCGCCCGAGCTCTCCGCGATCCTGCCGAAGCGAGCATGGGTCACGTTTCGCGAGAAAAACTTCTCGACCTCACGGACCTCGAGCAGCCGCTGCTCAAGAAGATGGCCGCCGAGGCGCCCGGGAGCTGGGAGCACGCGCGCGCGATGGCGAATCTGGCGGAGGCCGCGGTGGCGGCGATCCGCGGCGACTCGCTCCTCGTGCGGGTCGGCGCCTACTACCACGACCTTGGTAAAACCGTTCAGCCCAAGTATTTCGTAGAGAACCTCGCGCACGGTGAACGATCGCCGCATGAGGAACTCGAGCCCGAAGTTTCCGCCGACGCGATCATGACGCACGTGGTGCTCGGAACGAAAATCTTACGAGATGGAAAGATTCCCGAGCCGGTGGTCGAGTTCGCGTACACGCATCACGGCACGCAAGTGGTCGAGTTTTTCTGGCACAAATGCAAAGCCGCGGGCAATCCGCGCGGCCTCACGCAGGAGTATTTCCGGTATCCCGGCATGAAGCCGCAGACGAAAGAAACGGCGATCTTGATGCTCGTCGATTCCATCGAGGCTGCGAGCCGAACCATCTTTCCGCCGGAGCAAAAGAAGTTCGAGGAGATGATTCAACGGGTTGTCTTTACGAAACTCGGTGCCGGACAACTCGACGAATCTGGTCTGACGCTCGAAGACTTGCGCATCGTCTCGACACGCATGGCGACGACACTCGTGAACCTCTACCACGGGCGTATCAAGTACCCATGGCAGCGGGATGGAGCGGGGAAGGATGGCAAAGACGCTGCCCCGAAAGATGCTTCAGTACCGAAAGAAGCCGAGAAAACGCCGGTAGGACCGGGTCCTGTCTCAAAGGCCACGGCACCCGAGGCATCGGCGAGCGAGCCGGCTCCGAAGACCGTGCGTGCGGTTGAGTCTGGCGAGAAAAACGCATCGGCATGATGTTCGCAATTCGCAACTGCCAACACGTCCGACATAATTGGGCCACAAACGAACTGACGAGGAGCTTCCGTTGATCGAACAGAGTTTCACCAAGTCGCTGTTTCACGGGGTCATCCCTGATGACATGATTTTCCCGTATCCCGAGATGTCGGTTGATGAGCGGGAAAGCACGTCGATGTTATTGGCGAGCGTGCGTCGGTTTTTCGCGAGCAACGTCGATTCGGCGAAGATTGATCGCGAAGGTGAGATTCCGTCGAGTGTCTTGTCGGGGTTGAAGGAGCTGGGATTGTTTGGACTCCAAGTACCAACGCAATACGGTGGTGCTGGTTTGTCCACGGCGGCTTATGCCCGCATCATGCAAGAGGTTGGCGGGCTTGATGCATCGATCGGAGTGACGCTCGGAGCGCATCAATCGATTGGTTACAAGGCGCTCCTGCTCTTCGGGACACCTGAGCAAAAGGAGCGGTACCTGCCTCGGCTCGCTGCGGGTGAGTCTGTAGCTGCGTTTGCCTTGACCGAACCATCGGCAGGCTCGGATGCGGCAGCGATCAAGACGCGTGCTGAGCCAACGGCGGATGGATCCGCGTACGTGCTCAACGGTTCGAAGATCTGGATCACCAACGGCGGATTCGCCGACTTCTTCACGGTGTTTGCCCGGACACGCGCGATGGAGGAAGGGTCGAAGCCAAAGATCACCGCGTTCATCGTCGAGCGATCCATGGGCGTGAAGAATGGGCCCAACGAACACAAACTCGGCATTCGCGGCTCATCGACCACGGAGATTTTCTTTGAGGACGTACGAGTTCCCAAAGAGAACGTCCTTCACGAAGTGGGCAAAGGCTTCAAAGTGGCGATGGAAGTCCTCAACAACGGCCGCCTCGGTTTGGCTGCTGGATGCATTGGATCGTCGAAAATCCTGCTCCGAATGGCCCTGGATCGTGTGAACGAGCGTCGAGCATTCGGGCGCAACATCGGCGAATTCGGTCTCATCAAAGACAAGATCGCGCGCATGTTGGCCGAGACGTACGCGCTCGAGTCGATGACGTATCTAACCGCGGGCATCATCGATTCAAAGGTCTCCGACTACTCGCTCGAAAGCGCGATGTGCAAGGTGAAGGGGTCGGAGATGTTGTGGAACGTCGTCAACGACACGCTCCAAATCGCGGCGGGTATTGGCTACATGCAGGACTACCCGTACGAACGCATTCTTCGCGATTCCCGCATCAATCTGATCTTCGAAGGCACCAACGAAATTCTGCGCTGCTTCATCGCATTGTCGGGCATGGCGAGTCCGGGCAAGGCGTTGGCGGAAGTGGCGCGAGCGATGCGTGAGCCGATCAAAGGCTTCGGGTTGCTCAGTGACTTCGCGGTTCGCAAAGCACGCGTTGCGTTTGGCCGGGAACGTATCTCTCGAGCGCACCCGCTTCTCACGCGCGAGACGGTGATCTTCGAGGAGTACGTCTCGGAACTTGCAGCTCAAACGGAAAACGTCTTGCGCAAACACGGACGGGACATCGCGGAGATGCAATTCACGCAGCAGCGAATCGCCGACATGGCGATGGATCTCTATGCCATTGCCGCGTGTTTGTCGCGGACGACTCGAGCAATCGAGCGACGAGGTGAAGACGGTGCACGCCGCGAGATTGACCTGTGCTCGCTGTACACGATGATGGCGCACAAGCGTTTGCGACAGATCGTGTCGGACTTCGCGCGAAACGACGACGAATTGCGAAAGTCGATCGCAAGTCGCGCGTATAGCGATCGCGCGTATCCGTTCGACGTGTTGTGACCATTCGGCGCGACCCTTGCAGTCGAGCGGGGTCGTGGAAACTTTTCCGATTCGTATCGATCGCGCTGGTGCGCGCAGCTTGCCAGACGTTCTCGGATTACTCGCCGAGCACATGCCTGATGCCGACGTAGCTGCACGTTGGACGTGGATGTACGAGAAAAACCCCCACGGTCGTGCCTTGACCGTTCTCGCGTACGATGCCCGCTCGCAAGAAGCGATCGGTGTTGCCAGTGTGTTTCCCCGACGCTTGATCACGGGTGGTCGAGTGTTCATGGGCGCGATCGGTGGAGATGCCTACGTACGACTCAAAGCGCGTCGTCGCGGTGTCGCGACGGCCATGCATCAGGCTCTTTTGGAGCGCATGCACAACGAAGGTGTCGACGTCATGTTCGGTCCACCCGAAGCGAACAACCTGCGGGCGTTGGAACGAGCTGGATCACGTGTGATCACAACCGCGCGGCGTTACGTGCGCCCAGGTTGGGTCCATGCGGCACTGCGTCCGTTGTCGCGGCTTCGATCGCATCACGATGTACGCCTCGAACCTATCGACAAAGAAGATCGGAGAGTCGACACCCTGTTCGATCGCAGCATGGATCCATCGCTGGTGGCCGTCGTTCGTGATGCGGCGTTTTTTCGATGGCGCTACGTCGAGAATCCTTCGTTGGTGCAGCAAGCATTTGTCGTGACGCACGATCGGAGAGCCATCGGCATTTGTGTCTTGGAGCGGAAAGACAAGCGCGTCGCGATAGTGGATCTCTTGGCGCCGGTGGATGCCTACGGGCAAGTCTTGGCTGCTGCACTTGGAGCGTTCGATGCCACATCATTTGTCGTGCAACTCAACGAACGAGGGCCGTTTGTCGAAGAAGTCATTCGACTCGGTTTGTGGCCTCGAGAAGGCAAAGCTTTTCAGGTGTTGGCCACGAAAAACTGTCCGAGCAACGCGTTCGATGCGTCACGTTGGTACTACACGTGGGGTGACGGAGACTTGGATCGCGTGTTGTGACGGTACGACGAAGGATCAGATCGACGCGTCGTTGAGCGCCTTGATCGCTTCGTTCATTTGATCCAGCCACGTAGGATCTGGTGCCGAGACAAACTCCGCGACAGAGCGAGCTTGTTCACCGGCTTCGATGGCCTTGCGGGCTTCATCGGAACCAGTGAGCAAATCGAAGGCCGGAATCGTGTCGACGTATTCGTAGCGCTCGGTGCGGAACGCGAATTTTTCAGGGTTTTGTCGTCGCGCCAAAGCGATGAGAGCCGTGTAGGTGGCGACGGGACGGAACGACGTCATGTCGGTCGGGTGAATCTGAACGCCGCCGCAAATTTGTCCGGCGTGCTTCTGAAACGTTGGTCGAAACGTAGTCGGCCGGGCGATGAAACCCGTCAGTCCCGTAGCGCGCAGACCTTGCGCCAAACGTTGTCTGTCGATCCATGGAGCACCAACGATTTCGAACGGACGCGTCGTACCGCGACCTTCGGACAAGTTGGTTCCTTCGATCAGGCATGCACCTGGGTACACGAGCGCCGTTTCGAAGGTGGGCATGTTGGGCGATGTCATGACGAAAGGTCGATCCCAATCCGTCGAGTACGCGTCTCGCTTCCAGCCTTCGACGGTGATGATCGATAAGGCGTCACCGAGTCCAATGCCGCTTCGTTTCGCGAAGAGAGCGACGATTTCTCCGATGGTGAGACTGTGGCGAATGGGAACGGGTTCCAGACCGACAAACGATAGAAATCCAGGCTTTTGCGTGCGTCCTTCGACGCAACGTGCTGCTCCGGAGATGGGATTGGGTCGATCGAGAAGGATGACGGGAACGCCAGCTTTTGCTGCCGCTCGGACAGCAAGCACGGCGGTCCAGATGAACGTGTAAAAACGCGTGCCGATGTCGGCGAGGTCAATGAGCAGGAGATCGATCGCGCTGAGATGTTCAGGCGTTGGTGTGAGGTCCTCGAATCGATCCCCGTACAAGCTGACGATCGTTGCGCCGGTTCGTGCATCGCGCGCGTTGGAGACGCCGATCATGTCTTGCGCTTCACCGCCGTAGCCATGTTCCGGCCCAAAGAACATGACTGGGCGAATGCTCATTTTGTCCAGGACATCCCCGATGTGTTCGACGCTGCGGTCGACGCTGGCGGGGTGGGCAAGAACGCCGACGCGTGAGCGGCGCATACGTCCGGTGATGGAATTCAAACGAGGAAAACGATCGAGTCCTACAAGCACGACTTGGTCCCGTACTGTGTGACGTCAAAGCCGTCTACTTCTGAGCACGAGACCCACGGGGCATGCAAACGAACTCACCCGAGATCGTTCACAAGGCCGTAGCGGCCGGAGGGCAAACCCGGTATCAACGAGGTTGACGAGTTGAATTAGGCGCTGCCTGCCAAGAGGCGGCACGTGGTGTGTTGTTGCACGCATGAGTCATTTCGTGACTCATCCTAGGGTCTCGCCCTCATCCATGACGAACTCCGAGGACGACGAGCAAGATATCGCGGATCACGGCACGGTCATCATGGACCGTAAGGCGGCGTCAGGGATTCCACGTTCCCTGACAAACCCGAGCCGTTCGCGTCCGCCGCCTCCGCCGGTGCTGCCTGCGGCTGGAATGCCGACGACACCTGCGACACCGCCGGCTGCTCCGACGGGGTTGCCCGTGCTGCCGCCGTCCATTTCCGGTGTTGCTCAGCAGGGGCCGACGCCCTCCGTCGGGGTATCGTCGGCCGCAGCCGCTGCATCATCCGCGGCGAACAAGCGACTCGCGGCGCTCGTGGCGTTTGGCTCGTTCACCGTCGTTTTCGTTCTGGGCGCACTCATCATGATCCTCGTGCGCGTTGCGCGTGATTCAGCGGATGAGGGGCCTCGACCCAACAACGGGGCGCAGACCAAACCTGCAACGATGACCAGTTCCCGAAGTCCAGGCAAGTAGACGTTGATCTCGGTGCGCGAGAATTCGCCCCCACGTCGGCTTCTGGGCTAGAATCCTCATTCTTGCGGTTCCCGCATGGTTGGTTTCCCCTTCCAAACTACCGCGATCTACGGCGATGACGCTTGAGCCCGGCACCATCATCGAAGGCAAGTACCGGATTGACCGGATGCTCGGCAAGGGCGGGATGGGCGCCGTGTATGAAGGGGAAAACGAGCGCATTCATCGGCGTGTAGCGATCAAAATCCTGCACTCCGAAGTCTCGGATCGCGCTGACATCGTGCAGCGTTTCGAGCGTGAAGCTCAAGCCGCGGGGCGCATTGGTTCTGCCCACATCGTCGAAGTGCTCGACCTTGGCAGTCTGCATACCGGCGAACGCTTCATGGTCATGGAGTACCTCGATGGCGAAAGCCTCGGTGCTCGCATCAAGAGCCGCGGAAAACTGACGCCGCAAGAGTTTGCCCCGGTACTTCACGCCCTTCTGGAAGGGCTCGCGTCTGCACACGAAGCGCAGATCATTCATCGCGATCTCAAGCCCGACAACGTCTACTTGGTGAACGCGAAAAACCAACAAGACTTCGTCAAAATTTTGGATTTCGGTGTCTCCAAGTTCACCGCGATCGAGAACGACCTTGGAAAAACCAGCACGGGCATGATCATGGGCACGCCGTACTACATGTCGCCCGAACAGGTTCGTGCAGAAAAACTCGATGCTCGTTCCGACATCTATTCCATCGGCGTCATCGTGTACTTCGCCATCACGGGTCGTTTGCCGTTCAAAGCGACGCGTTTTACCGAGCTCGCCATCAAGATCACGACCATGCCGTTCGATCCACCCGAATCGATCGTGCAACTCGATCCGCAATTTGCCGCGATCATCCACAAGGCGATGGCGCGAGATCGCGAACATCGATTTCAATCGGCACGTGAGTTTCAGGCCGCCGTGGAGCAGTGGATGGCGACAAACGGTGTGGTCGCACCTGCCTTCCAGCGGATGCATTCGTTGCCGCCAACATCCTTGCCGCCCGGTTTCTTCGCCGACACGGCTCGGGCAAGTCAGCTCCCTGCCAATCCTTTGACCTCCAACGAGAGTCGGTCGACTCCTTCTTCGTCGAGCATCTCTGGAGGCCTTGTCGTTCCCAATCCGTTCGGTGCGGCGCAACTTGGTACGTCGCACGTCACGCCGATGGGCACGTCCAATACGGGGCTTGGGATCTCCCAACACCCGGTCGCTTCGCCCACAAAACGTCGAGGCAACAACACCGCCATGATCGCGGCCGGTTTGTTTGGAACCTTGTTTCTCGCCGTGTGCGCGGTCCTCGTGTACGCGTTCGTGATTGACAAACCCGTCGCTTCTGCCGATACGGGTGCGTCGTCCACGACCGTTGCCGCTCCGCCTCCGCCTGCAACCACAACGCAAGCTCCCGCAAAGGTCGAGCCTCATCCGTCCGCAGATGCGGCACCACCGCCGAGCCAAACTGCCGAAACCACCACCACGTCTTCGACTTCTTCGACGTCTCGTTCGCCTACGAAAACCTCCAGTGGTGGAGGTGGTTCGAAGACCCCGCCGCCGCCGAATACCGGCCGCAAGATGACCGGCGAGCTCTGAGCAGAAACGCCGGTTTGTCTCACAGGGTATTGATCACGTAAACGCGGTGATTTGTGCGCGAGAGGGATGAGACCGCACGCCTTGATTTGAACGTTCGCTCCGCGCGCTAACAAGCGCGCTACGCGAAGAGTTTTGTTCTCGATGGGGGGCTCCGCTCCCTGACCGCCGGCTGGCCTTCGGCCAGACGGCGACGGTCGCTTCGCCCCCCATACCCCCCAAGAGATCAGCGTGAAAACCTGATCCGAATTCGTCGGTCACAGGAACATGTCGATGAAAATCGACGAGTTCCTTTGGACGAACCGTTTGTGCTCCAACGAATGTCGTCTCTTCGATCGACGGTTTCGAACAGACGAACGCCGACAAGCTCAAGCTTCGGAACGAGTGTCTTCCGGCCACGCGGAAGTGCCCTCTTGCGAGAGCTTCATGGCCATCAAGAAGAGCCCTTCGGGGGGAGCCGTGATGCCCAACTCGTCGCGTTGTTTTGACTCGAAGGCACGCGAAATTGCGCCTGGATCGAGTCGCCTGCGCGCGACATCCATGAGCGTTCCGACCAGGATCCGCACCATGTTGTGCATGAAGGCATCACCTTCGACATCGATACGCACGAGGCGGGGATCGATCTGATCCACCTCGAGCGTCAATCGTTCGATCGTGCGCGTGGTGTTCGTCCGTTGATCGGCGCTCGAGCGAAATGCGGCAAAGTCATGTGTTCCCAGCGCAAGGCGAGCTTCCTCGGTCGCGCGCAGCATCGCGTCATCATCGAGACCTTCGACACGCCAGCATCGGCCTTCGAAAAATGGGTCACGTAGTTTGTCGCGCAAAACAACGTACCGATACCATTTTTGTTGGCTCTCAAATCGAGGCGTAAAACCTCGTGGGACGATGGCAGCGCGGCGAATGGCGATCTCCGCCGGCAAACGCCGGGCTGTGGCGAGAACCCAACCGCGGGGAGGTATGTCTTTCTGCGGATCGAACGCGACGCGTTGCCCGTAGGCGTGGACGCCCGAGTCCGTGCGACTTGCACCGCGAATCTCGCGAATGGACGGATCGATGTCTTGCAACGCTGCGAGCAATTCACCCGCGACCGTACGTTGCCCTGGTTGAGGGACAAACCCTGAAAACGGTCGCCCGTCGTATGCGACGGTGAGCAAAATGCTCGGACTCGGTTCTTCTGCGATCAACGCGAGCCCTTATTTGGGAGCTGGTCCCGCGCCATATCCGTAGAGGCAAGCGGCGTGCTCGTAGTCGTTCGTCAGGCCTTTGCAGCATTCCTCTGCATTCACGATCTTGCCGCCTTGGACGCATACGGCGAACGGATTGCATCCGTTGTCCTTCACATCATGCGTGCCATCACCAACGTCCTGTTCGCACGTCGGCGTCGTGCCCTCAGCGTCCGCACAGGCGACGACACCAAACAACAGGCCGGTGCATGCGCCAACCAGCAGCAATGCCTTGCCAAAACCGAATGAAAGGGCAGGGAGTTTCATCGAGTCTCGTCCCTAGGTGAAAGGAATTGAGCGCCTCGAGCTCGCCGCTCGTTGCTCGTCCCTACCTTACCTATCCGCAGGCTCTGAGGAAACGTCCTCGCGTGGTTCTTCATCGATCTGTTCGTTTCCTTGGTCGGTTCCGGCGATGAGCGATGATTGCAGGACATAGAACGTCAGCGACGTATCCCCATATCGGCGCGTGTTTTCACGCATGAGGCCTGTCAATTCTGGGGCCATGTCACGGCTTGCATGTTCCAGGACGATGCGAGCTCGTTCTGAACACCGCCGTTGATCCACGAGCAGCTCGATCGCTTCTGCGGCTTCGGCCAAGTCGGCATACGGCGGGTCGACGAATACGAGGTCAAACGCATCGTACGAAGACAAACCACGAATCGCTCGCACGACGGGATTGGCGAGAACCACCGCAGAAGAAGTGAGTCCCAGCGAGGCGATATTTTTTCGCAAAACGTCGAGGGCCGAGCGTGCGTTTTCGACAAACACCGCTCGCGTGGCGCCACGGGACAACGCTTCAATGCCCAACGCTCCTGTGCCGGCGTAGAGGTCGATCACGGACGTGTCGGCAACATCGCCGAGGACACTGAAGAGCGCTTCGCGCACTCGATCGCTCGTGGGGCGTGTGGCGTGTCCCTTGGGCGCGAGAAGCGCCCGCCCGCCGAGCGCTCCGGCAATCACGCGCATGGTTTGTCCAACGGAGTTAGAACTGGAAACCGATGTCGAGCTTGGCGCCCGTGGTCGTTACGAGCGGCAGGACCATGAATCCGGTCGTGGGTTTGTCCTTCGGACGCGTACCACTCGTGGCGATGAGAAAAACGCCTGCGCCGGCGGCTACGGCTGCGAGGGGATAAAAGATGAGCTGAAAGAGCTGCGCTTGACTCCCCGGATCGCAATAATCGTTGAGGAGGGTCGCTTTTTCCCCTTCGCTGAGCAGCGCGGCTCCACCAACGGGTTTGTCTGGCTCATTGCCGCGAGCAATTTCGCAGATGTTGGCCTTCGTTGAATACCTGTCGCGGATGCCAGCAGGATCCGTGCTCGATTGTCGCGCGTACGTCCCGTCGGTGTTGAAGCTGTTGACCTTGTAGGAGCCATAAACGCCGACAGCGGCGAGCCCCGCACCTGCACCAAGCGCCGCAAATCCGCCGATTCGTCGCCAGTTTGTCGGCTTTTTCTCGCCCACGGCAACGGGTACGACGGTTACATCCGTTGGAGCCGTGGGTTTGACCGTGATTTCAGAAACCATGTCCGCGTATCCCGGTGCCTTGACGACAAACTCGTGTTTGCCCGACGGAACGAAGAATGTTCCTTGCCCGTTCATGAGTGCGCCCAAAGGTTGTCCATCGACAAACACCTGACCCGCGATCGATCCTGCACTCACTTTGACTTCGCCTTTCGGCGGACCGTCCGTGAGCTTCATGATCGCGTCCATCGCCACCTTCTTGAGCGCTTCGTCTTGGGGCTCGGTGAGGTTTGCGCTGTAATCGAGCTTGTACGTCGTGGTTCCTTTGCCGCGAACCCAGAAACTCAGCTCGCCGACCACGTTCCCGCCTTTGGCTTTGGACAAGAGGCCCCAGACATAACGATCGGCACGGATTTGATCGGCAATGCGCGATTGACATCCTGCGTCCGGTGGATCCGGGCACTTGAGCGACAACGTGAGCACTTCGAGCGCATAGTCGCCTTCCGCCTGGGACCAACCCGGGAGCGCCCGAACAGCTTGACGAAGCGCTTTCGTGAGCGCTTCGGCTTGATCGTCGGCATCCAGTGTTTGGACCGAAATCACGTGGATCGGCAGCGTATCCGGACCTGGTTCTGCCGCGTGCACCGGCGCGGTGGTGAACATCGATGCAGACAGCAAACACGCCGTAGCAAGACCGTAGTGAGGTACGCGCATGATCTTTTTCTCGCTCAAATGAATGGGCGCGACAACGTTAGCCTCCATTGGCATCGTTTCGCAATTACGCGGTGACGAGAATACACACGAAACTTCAAAACCCGTCGCCTTCGCAGGAAATCAACCGAACTCGACTTTGCTCCACATGTCTCGTCGCATGCGTTCTTTTCGTCGATCGGTTCGAGTCACGAGGCGCGCGGCTCCCCACGCGGCCAAGAGTTGTCCTTCTTGACCTAGACCCGGCAATACGCTCCGTCCGACCAAAAGCGTTCGTTCGATCGGACCGCGAATGGGTTCTCCACCAAGGCCCAGATACCCCGGTGGGTCGACATCGAGCTGACGAACCATCGGTTCTGCGGCTGCCCCGGCACCCGTTCGGCCCCATTTGTCCGCCATGTAGAGACGTCCGTCTTCACAAACCCATGGCGGCAAACCGTCATGCACTGAATCAACCACGAGCAAGTGTCGCTCGAGAAATGGCAATTCGGCACCAAGCGTCGACAACACGATCTCGCGCATCTGACCAATCGGCATTGGACTTCGATCGGGCAAAAGAACTTCCGCTACGAGCAATGATTGTTTCGGTGCATCGGGCATGGGCCGTCGTTGCAGGTGGATCACGGGGCGAAATGGAAACGAAGGCACGCTCGCCCGCGATACCGGAACACCCATTTTGACCGTGCGAGCCGGCTGGCGATCCGCAGGAAGAACAAAACTTTCGGCCCCCAAAGGCGCGGGCAAACCCGTATCCCGGACGCATAAGGACACGACAAACCGCCCCACGGACGAAGTGATGCGCGGCCACTCTCGTTGCGCTCGCTTGTGAATCCCTTCACCTTGAGCCAATGCCGCAACGCCTTCGCCATCCAGATCCGTGATGACGAAATTCGCTCCCGTTGGGGCATCGTCTCCGTCGATCACGACACCGGCGAGCGACCCGCGACGCATGTGCAACGCCCGCGCTCTCCCGTCGAACATGCACCGACCGCCATGGGCGACGATACGCCCTTCAAGGAACCGTTCGAGTTCGTCCTCGCCTCCGTTCAGCGTGTACAAACCGCGCGTGAATGCGCCATGCAAGCGCGCTACGGCAAAAGGTGGAGGCAACGACGCAAGGTTTGTCGCGAAAAGCACGGACGTCGACACGACGTTGCGGAAAAAATGTCCGCGGGGAAGTTCGACGAGCAGATCGGCATCGGGTTCGGCTCGTACATACGGCAACATCGCGGCGTAACGACCCGTTTCCCTACGTTCCCAAAAGGTTCCAGGAGGCCAAACCGCGTCTTGCTCGAAGGCTTCGTCTGCGGATCCGTTGACTCGCGCGAGCTCCGCATAAAGCTCGTCAATGACGCGGCGAACCTCCGGCATCTCGCGATCGATCTCGCGTCCGAAAAGCGCCATGTCGGGGGGAATATCGAGGCGTCTTCGTGGCGCGAGCGCTTGCATCATGGGCGATGCGGGTTGCACCAACCGATGCCACGTTTGCGTCTGCGCGAGCTCCACGAGCATGCGGGTCCACGCGGGCGACATCGCCGCGAGCATGGTGAAAGCGCGTCGCTGCAGCGTGTGGTTTTTCAGTTTGTAGTTCGCGGGTTTGGCGCCCTGACCCAGCACCAACACCGTGAAGTCGCGACGTGCCAAAAGCGCGGCCGTCATCAACGCGCCAATCGATCGCCCGAGCACGATGACGTCGAAGTATTTCGCCGTCACTTCGACCCCTCGGAAAGTTTTCCAAGAGAAACCGGCTCCACACCAAGCGCCATGGGCAAGTCTACAAGTCGCGCGTGTGGTTTGTCGTTTACACGTTCCACGACGAACTTGTCTCGAGCTATCGCCGACAAGACGTGAACCAGCAGTTCGTGTTCGCGAACCAAGATGCGCTCGGACAAACTTGACTCGGTATCGTCCGGAAGAACAGGTACGGCGGCCTGCGCCAAGATGGGGCCGGTGTCTGTCCCAGCGTCGACCAGATGCACGGTGCATCCCGTGATGCGTGCTCCATGAGCCAATGCTGCGGCTTGTGCGTTTACGCCCGGAAACGAGGGCAAGAGCGAAGGATGAATGTTGACGACGCGGTGGGGAAACGCATCGAGCAACACGGGCGTAACGATGCGCATGAAGCCCGCCAGAACCACCCACGACACGCCATGTTTACGAAGCGCATCCACCATCGCGGCGTCGAAGTCCTGACGCGAACCAAAGTCCTTGTGGTTCACAACGCACGTCGGCACGCCTGCGGCTTCGGCTCGAGCCAGTCCCTGCACGCCGGGACGATTGGAAATGACGAGGCGCACACGCGCGTCTAGTTCTCCCGATGAAACTGCGTCGAGAATGGCTTGCAGGTTGGATCCGCGGCCGGAAATGAGAACACCGAGGTCGAGCGGCATGGGCGGGAGGCATCCTAGCCGAGGCGATGGAGAACGCCATTTTGCAACGGTCACTTGTCGCGTCGTCGCGATCTCCCCATAACCGCGTGCGCATGCACAAAATGATGTCCGCGCTTTTTATCCTCGCCTCAGCACCGCTGGCTTGTGGCGGTGCCGTCGACGATCAACGGAGCGCAGCGACAACCGGCGCGTCAGGATCGACGGGGAGTTCCGGTATGCCGCTCGCGTGTGGAGATACCCCGAGCGAAGGTCAAATCGTATCGGTGTGTATTCCGATGGATGGCGACTTCTGTTTGCCCGCCCAAACTTCTCCGGGGTTGCTCAGTGAATTGGCCAAAGCCCAAGGTGTTTGTCCTGAAACATCCCCAACGGCGTGTTGTGGGCAAGCCGCATATCGCCAAGTCGTGTGCGATCACCCGCCCGGCGTGAATGATTGTTGTTACGACGTGCACTTTCTCGAAAAGGTCGTTTGTCCCTGAGCCGCGAGGAAAAAATATGAAAACCATTGCCGATGTACCTCTTTTGTCGGGCAAAACGTGGAACGGTCACGCCGCGGAATTTCGGCGTAGTCCCACGGGAATCTTTTTGCGGGCGCAACGAGAACTCGGGCCGATCAGCAAAATCGAATTGTTCAAATTGCCAGCTGTTGTCGTCTGCGGGCCGGACTTGGTGCACGAACTTTTGGTGGAAAACGCCAAACATCTCTTCAAGAGTATGGCGCTGAAAATCATGTTTTACCCGATGGCGGGTCGAGGGTTGTTCACGAACGATGGTGATCCTTGGCGTCGTCAACGAAAACTCATGGCGCCGCTTTTTCATCCGCAAGCAATTCGCAGTTATGCCGTCATGATGAACGACGTCATCACCCGATGCCTCGATACGTGGAAAGATGGCGACGTTATCGATGCGGGACGAGAAATGACGCGCATTACGATGGGTGTGGCGGCCAAAACCCTATTCGATGCAGATACGCTGAATGAATCCGACGATATCAGCGAGGCCATTCACGCGATGTTCAACTATATCACCGATCAGTCGGGAAGTTTGTCGGTTATCGTGCGAGCCATAACGGCAGGTACACTCGTTGACCAATCCAATTTGCCGCCGACCATTGCCAGGTGGCGGGACAAGGCAGTCGATCTATTGCACGAACCTATTCCTTTGCCGACATCAGAACGATTGAGGCTTTTCAAGGCCATTCGATTGCTCGATGATCGAATTCAACGGATGACCGATGAGCGTCGGCGAACGACGGTCGAACGCGACGATTTGTTGTCTCGTTTGCTGGCCGCTCGAGATGAAGACGATGGGTCCTTCATGACCGATCGCCAAGTGCGCGATGAAGCCATGACGCTCTTTATTGCGGGGCATGAAACGACAGCAACGTCGACGACATGGGCGCTGTATTTCTTATCGCGTCATCCCGAAGTATATCGTCGATGGAAGCAGGATGTGGGCGAGCTTGGTCAAGAAAAACCATCCCCGGACAATACGAATAAATTGGTCTGGACCCGCGGTGTATTTCGCGAAGCACTGCGGTTTTACCCGCCTGCATTTGCCGTCGATCGCGTGGCGATGGAACCATTCCAGCTCGGTGAATATGCTTTCGAGCGGTTGGCATCGTTCATTGTTCCGATTCACACGATTCATCGGAATGAGTCCTTGTGGCCCGATCCGGAACGATTCGACCCGGGACGGTTTACGCCAGAGCTCGAAGCCAAGCGTCCACGTGCCGCGTATTTGCCCTTTGGAATTGGCCAACGCGTCTGCATTGGCGCGATGTTCGCGGAACTCGAAGCGCTGTTGTTATTGGCACAAATCGCGCAACGATTCGAATTCGAACCTATCGATACGGATCACATTGGTCCGGATATGCGAACGGCACTTCGTCCAGAAAAACCGATTCTGCTCCGCGTGCGCAAAATCGCGAATTGATGCGTCAAACCGAACCAAGCACGTTGGCCATCGTATAACGTCCGGCAGGTTTGCCCGCCAAAAAGCGCGCTGCGCGTAAGGCTCCTCGGGCAAACAAATCGCGATTGGTCGCTCGATGCGTCAATTCGATTCGTTCTCCAAGCCCCAAAAGATGCACCGAATGATCGCCAATGACATCGCCGCCGCGTACGGCAAAAATGCCAATCTCGTCTTCAGCACGTGGGCCTACGTTGCCTTCACGTCCCGACACGGAACGTAATCCTTCCCGCGCCGATCTGGCGGCATCGGCCAAACGTACGGCCGTCCCGCTTGGCGAATCCACTTTGCCTTTATGGTGCGTCTCGACAATTTCAATATCGAAACCCGGTCCGAGGCGTTTAACCGCTTCGGCCACCAATTCCGCGAGCACCTGTACGCCGAGGCTGGTATTCGGCGCCCATAACACGGGAATGACTTTGGCGGCTTCGTCGAGCTGTTTTTCCACCGCCGCATCGAGGCGTGTCGTGCCACTGACCACAGCAATGCCGCTACGTCGGGCTGCGGACAAGACACGCGACAAACCTTCAGGCCGAGAGAAATCAATCACGACATCTGCGCCCAGCAATCCCGAAGCGACATCGTCACCGATGGCCACGCCAAGGTGACCCGCACCGGCTACGTCTCCCGCGTCTTTACCGAGATGAGCCGATTGCGAAGAAACAATGGCGCCGACAATCGTTAGTTGTTCCTGGACCGCAAGGCGCGTAATGCTTTGGCCCATGCGTCCTGTTGCGCCCGATATCGCAATTTTCATTACGCGCTCGCCATCCGTTTGGGAAACGTTTCATCCACCCGCGCCAAGGCTTCGATTACTTTTTGCTTTGTGGCGGCACTTGCCGGAACGAGCGGCAATCGTACGAAATCCGTCATTTTCCCGAGAAACGCCAATGCCGCTTTGGCCGGTGCCGGGTTTGGCTCGATGAACATGACGTTGTGCAAGTCTACGAGCGCGAAATGCAAAGCGCGCGCTTTGACGTAATCATTCGCCAAAAGAGCCGTCGTGACCGCGGAAACTTCACGTGGTTTGACGTTGGAGGTGACGCTGATGACGCCCGCTGCGCCGACCGAACCAAACGCCAACGTCAATGCATCATCGCCACTCAACACGGTCAATCGATCACCCAAACGTCGTTTCAATTCTTGGCATCGCAACACGTTTCCCGTTGCGTCCTTCAAGGCCACGACATTGGGCGCTTTATCGCAAATCTGCGCCGTGGTTTCCGCCGACAAATCCACCACCGAGCGTCCCGGGATATTGTACAGGACAATCGGACCCGAAACTTCACGTGCGATTGCGAGGACGTGCTCGCGCATGCCGTCTTGCGAAGGTTTGTTGTAATAAGGCATCACCACCATCACACCGTCGGCACCGACATGCAGCGCGGCTTTCGAGGCGGCGATGGTTTTCTTTGTCGAGAACGATCCCGTTCCAGCAATGACCGGCACGCGTCCTTTGGTTACTTCGACGACGCGCTTGATGACCGCAATCTGTTCTTCGTCGGTCAATGTTGGCGATTCTCCGGTCGTACCGCATGGAACCAAGCCGGATACGCCACCTTCGATTTGCGCTTCGACCAATGCATCGAGCGCCGAGAAATCCACAGCATCACCGCCCGCGACAAACGGGGTCACGAGGGCGGTAAACGTTCCGGAGAGCGAGATCGTCTTCATCGGTCGCGACCATGAAGGCGTTCTTTTGCTTCGTCAAGTTCTCGACAAGCTCGATCGCTGCTCATTCGCCAGAAAATTAAGTTGCTGCTCGACCTTGCGCTTCGCCTTGTTGGGACACACGTTCCGCGTGCCATGCAGACGCTTTCGAACAACGAAGTCGTGGGGTACGTCGAGCTCCGAGTGGGCTCGCTGAAAGTGGATGTTCCAATCCGAATTGTGGACGCGAGCGACACGTCCGAGCCGCTTGCACAGTTCGAAACCGAGGGGGATGCATTTGCGATTGTCGTGCGCGGAGACGTGTCGTCAAAGCCTGTTGAGCGAGCGATGCAAAAGGCTGCAACGCAAGCCATGCGGCACTTTTCGCGCAAGCTCCTCAATTAGTTGCGGCATCGACCCGCCGAACGCTCCTACTGCGACGAACATGCTACGCTCGTCGACTCGATAGCCCGTGGAGATGGGTTTGTCGAGAACGTACGGCGGAGAAAGCATGGAGTCGAGGCGCAACAAGCAAGCAACACGAACGAAGGTGACAGCAGCAGCGATCGCGCTTGGCGTCGCTTCGTTTGTCATGACGGAACAACCGGCACATGCGGAAGGTCCTGTGACCGCAACGGGCAAAGGCATCGCCGGGCTCGCGCTGGTCGGAGGTTCTCTGACGGCAACAACGATGGGCATCGTTGGGGTTGGAAAAACCTGGCCTTATCTCGTGTTTCCGCCGCTGGTTGCCGTGGGTGGAGGCATTGGTGGCTACTTCATGGAGAGTGCCGCGCCTGTGGAAGTTTCGACGTACATGCTTGGTGCAGGCATGGCGCTCGTGATTCCCACCATCATCGTGTCGCTCAATGCGACTGCGTACAAAACGCCCGACGACTATCCCAACGATCCATCGAAGAAAACGCCGGCCGCCGAGGCTCCGAGTGCCGCGTTCGTGCCTCAATCGCTCGTTGGATTTCATCACGGCCGACTCGCGATTGGTCTTCCTCCCGTGCAAGTGCGCAATGCGTATACGACGGACGAGATGGCCAAGTTTGGCGTGAATCAGGCGCGAGAAATCCACGTGCCCATCGTCCACGCTTCTTTTTGATCCTGCCGACGTTTTGTCCACCAACCATTTGCTCGACATGCCGGTGCCCGAGACACTGCCGGTGGTTGGCATTCGTTCGACCAAGACGCAGTTCGCCCGTCGGTTCATCCACGACAAACAGCTCGGTGTCTTCGACTTCGCGTCCTCGTTTTCCTCAACGTCTCTAGCGTCGAGCGTGAGCCGCTCGGAGCAGAGTTCGCATCGAAGTTGGCGCACGAACCTCATGGTCCGTTGTGTCAAGGCTTTCTGGTCGAGGTTTGTCCGGAAACAACGGTGGACGTGACGTTCGATCGGATTGTCGCTTCGTACATCGCGATGTGCACGCGTGATCTTTGCGCACCATGGTTGCGCAATCCCGTGTGTTCGACGAGGAGGTGCGGCGGAGCTCGATCACGTTTGGGAACTCGCGCGCTCGATGCTTTTGGAATCAACCGTCGTTTTTTGCGCTCGAGATCATATTGAGCTTCATGAAGCTTTGACGGAGTCCCGCCTCATTTGCGCAGCAATGGCTTGGTGATGGCGACAATCGTCGAAATGCTACTCGTGAGCACCGCAAACGCGGCGGCGAAGATGTACGCGGCGCGCATGGATCGGTAGAAAGCTTGATTTTTGCGCGCGAGCAAAAGCGTGAGCAGTCCAATGGTCGCCATGCACACGATACCGAACGACAAATGCATTTTGCGTTCGAAGAGCCAGCCGAGGTTTTTCGAGGCAATGAAGAGATGTTGGCGTAGATGCACGCGGTAATGCAATTCGAGCGAAATACCGAGGGCAAACGAAAGCCAAGCTCCGAAACTAGAAGCGACACCAAGCCGAGCGAGCCATGGTTTGTCGGGCCAAGGCTTACGCACGAGGCGCGTGGCGACGATGACGAGAAGAACCGTCTCGAGCCACGCGACGATAGCGTGGACGATCGTCAATCGATGGATGAGCTCGGCGGACATGACGTAGAGGTGCGATTATTTTCCGGCGAGGGTTTTTCCGAAAAATTCATGCACGTGGGCCCACGCTTCCGCGGCGCTTTTTTGATCGTACCGAGGATTCGATGGATTGCCGAAGGCATGATCGGCGTCAAAGCGGAAGATGGAATGCTTTACATTCGCTTTTCCAAGCGCCGCATCGAAGGCATTGACGTCGTCGGGCGTGATGGCTTTGTCCCGATTTCCAAAATTGCCTAAGATTTCGGCTTTGATGTTTTTCAGTTCGTCCGGGTTCGTGACCAAGTGCCCATAATAAATGACGGCGGCATCGAGGTCCGGTTCGTTCATGGCGAGGCGTAGGGACCAGGCGCCGCCGAAACACCAGCCGATCGAGCCGGTTTTTTTGGCCAGGATACGTTCGTCTTTCTCCAAGAAATCATGAGCAGCGAGCAAGGTCGCCAAGGCTTTTTTATCATCGACGGCTTTCATCGTAGCCATGGCTTCATCGGGCGTTTTCGCGACGACGCCGCCATAAAGATCTACCGCCAATGCGGCATAACCGTCTTTGGCGAGCCGATCCGTCCAATGGCGAATGTTATCGTTGAGTCCCCACCATTCGTGAATGACGATGATGCCAATCCCAGATGTCTTTTTGGCATTGGGTAAACTCAAATAGGCCTTGGTTCCGTCAACGGTGATGTCTTGTCCGTCGAGTTTTGGAGGAGCGTCGGATTTCAGTTCGTGGAGCGCTTTGAATTCCGCTTCGGACAGGCCGCCGGTCATTCCTTGGGCTACCGTGGACGATGCTTTGTCGGATGTCGTATCGTTTGGCGCGGGCGCACCGCCGCAGCCGTAACAAGCGAGTAAACCAAGGAGGAGTGCGTGGACAAACCGAGCGGTTTTCATGGGGCGCACTGTACATCGCAGCGAGGATTCACACACGAAAAAAAGTAGGTGTCGCCAGCGTCTTTATGGTAGGTCTGCGGCATCGAGGACGAGTCCGGTGACTGCGGAAACGAAAACAGTTGCGAATCATTCGTTGACACGCGAAGAGGCGGACCTCTTTGTGTATCGATTTGGCCCGGGAGAAATCACGAGCGAGCAAATGGAAATATTGTCCGAGCTCGAACGAAAGATGTGGGATCCCAAGCCGATTTTTGACATCATCGTCTTTGACGAGCAATCGTCGATACCGCCGGGAACGATAACGCAGGTGGCCAAAATATTTCGCCATTCGCCTCCGCGCACGTCGGCGTTTGTCATGAAAAAATTCTTCTTGCGCACGTCCATGGAATTTCTGGTCCGGACGACGCGATTGCTTGGATTGAAGGTCGAGGCGCAATTTTTCGAACATGAGCAAGATGCGCGGGCTTGGGTGATGGAGAGACGGGAGCAGAAACGGGCTTGAACTGCTCGAGAATGACTTCGGTTACCGACAACCGTAGGCCAATCTGGTATTTGAGGTTGTTGGATCAGTCGTGCGGCTTTTGGGGCCCCAATTGGAATTGACATTCGTGGACAATGAAAAATCTGCCGGCGTGCATGGATTGCCGAGCAACGACGCACGCACAAATAATGCCCAATGAATTCAAGTCGCTGATCATCTTTTGGTCTCAAACGAATTTTCGACGACCGACGTCAAGGCTGCGGCGTCGTCTGGGTCTGGCGCGGACCGCGTAAGCTTTGTGTGGGTGGGACAAGATTCGTCACTGCTCGCTTGTTCTCTCTAGGCGTTGGCAACGAATCCCGATAACTTGATCATAAATCTTGACGTGCCTGTTTTGTTTCAGGCACGATCGGGCCCAGTTTCCGACATGCAACCGACGCCTTCCGACAAGAAATCGCCTGGGGACAACGCCGCCCAAGAGCGCGCCAAGGCCATGATCGGACAGGTGATATCCGATCGGTACCGAATCCGCGAACTCATCGCCATGGGCGGTATGGGCGCGGTCTACCGCGGTGATCATCTGCTGCTCAAGAAGCGCATCGCGATCAAGCTCCTGCATCCGGAAACGGAAAACCTGCCGGAACTCGTCAAACGCTTCGAACGTGAAGCAATTGCTGGTGCGCACATCCAGCATCCGAACGTTGCTACAGCAACGGATTTCGGAAAACTTTCCGACGGCAGCTACTTCCTGATTCTCGAGTACGTCAAGGGAGTTACGCTCCACGAAGTACTGGAAAAAGGGCCGCTTACGCCGCGACGCGCAGCGCACTTTGCGAAACAAATCGCGTCGGCGCTGCATGCCATCCACACGAAGGGCATCTATCACCGCGACATCAAACCGCGAAATATCATGGTGATTGAGGGGCCTCCCGAGACGCTGAAGATCATCGACTTGGGTTTGGCAAAGCTCAAAGTGGGCGATTTCTCCGAGCAAGAAGCGAAAGATTCGATGTCGGACGAAGATGATGCGACGGCGTTGACCGTTGCCGGAACCATCTTCGGAACGCTCGCGTATCTCGCTCCGGAAGCTGCGGAAGGCATGGATGCGGTGGATGGTCGAAGCGATTTGTACGCGCTCGGCCTCATCATGTACGAAATGCTCTGCGGAAAACGCCCGTTTGTCGCGGTGAATCCGGTCGAACTGTTCATGCAACATCGGATTGCGCCGGTGCCGCCGATGGCGACACGAGCGCCGGGACTCGTGATCCCCGCGGTACTCGAAGCGATTCCGCGTAAGCTGCTCGAGAAAAAGCCCGAAAATCGATACCAAACGGGACAGGACGTCTGCGACGCTGTTGACGAAGCGATGGCGACGCTTGGCCCTGACGAACT
This sequence comes from Polyangium sp. (in: bacteria), assembly GCA_044221885.1. Classification (GTDB taxonomy): domain Bacteria; phylum Myxococcota_A; class Polyangia; order Polyangiales; family Polyangiaceae; genus Polyangium. Next base: position 16,933 of record JBGAOI010000009.1, on the reverse strand, counting down.
CGACGAGGTTGGTGGTCAAGAAAAAAGTAGTTCGGGCGATCAACGAGACAGCACGCCGACGCCGCCGACCGTCATGCAAAAATCAGCGACGTTGTCGGGAGCAACCACGCCGGCGTTAAGGACGCCGTTGCCGGCGGCAAAGTCGTCTCAGCCCGCAGCGAAACCGTCGCAACCCGGGGCCGTCAAACCACCGCAACCTGCGCAAAAGACGCCGGTTCCAGCCGCCAAACCGTCGAAACCGACCGCAGCAGAAGCTCCGTCCACCATTACAACGCCCGCGGCCGTGCGGGAACAAGCTGCGCCGGAAGTAGCGGAACCGACGACGCGTACATCCAGCAAGTTTCAGTCGAATTTGATGACTGTGGTGGCTGGCATCGTTCTCGGAATCATCGTTGCGGTTGGCCTCAAGTATTATCAGAACAGCCAAAACAAGACAGGGAGTGACAAACCTGCGCCGACGCAACAAGTTGCTCCGTCAAATAAGGCAGCACCGGTAGTCACGCCGAAGACGACCACGACACAAGCTGCACCGATGGCGTCATCGTCATCGTCGAGCGCGGCAGCGACGCCAGAACCAGCTCCTTCCGCGGCACCTCCGCCGCCGCCAGCAACGACATTGTCGGAATCGGACATTGCTGGTCTCAAAGCCAAATATCAGGTTGCTTGGCGGGGTAAAGATTGGCGTGGAGCCTCGAAAGAAGCGATTGCGCTCATCAAAGGTGCGCCGTCGGTCTTTAATGATGTGGATCTGGCGCAACGTACGGAACGATTGGCCATTGCATTGTCGAAAGAAAATGCCGAAAGCGAGCTTCTCGAAGCGCTGGCAAATGATCTCGGCAGCAAAGGGCTCGATATTCTATACGCGCTCGTAGAAGGTCAAGGTCGAGCGCCCGTCGCATTGGCCGCCATGAAGTTTTTGGAGGACAAGACTCGCGTGGCCAAAGGAACGCCCGCGATGCAAATTGCCCTCGCATTACGCGTAGGCTCATGTGCGGAGAAACAAAAGTTATTCGAGCGCGCATCCAAAGAAGGCGACATGCGTACCCGCATCGTGCTCGAAACGCTCGGTCGCGATTGTTTTCCGCAAAGCGCAGACCTCGAAAAAGCAATCTTCGAATTGCGCACGAAGTATCCCAAAAAATTCAATTACGATTGAGCTGACGGCGTTGCTCTGGGGTTTCACCCCAAATCCCACGAGGGCTCCTCGCCCTCGACCCGCGCAAGGGGCCAGCCCCTTGACCCGGGCATGGGTTTGTCCACTGCGTGGCCAAACCCAACGCGTATCAGGAGGCTATTGCAGGCTTAGACCTGATCGTTTCGGGTGCGAAGCACACGAAACGTATTGGTCCAGCGCTCGCTGGTCCGGGTCCCCTGGTCGGGTCTGGGTGAAACCCAGTCAATATCGTGGACGGCGTGGAATGAGCGGAAGTTCGGCGGGAGGAACTTGCGACAACATGGCCAAAATATTGGCCGCGCCGGTTTTGGTTTTTTCCAATGCCGGCGCTACGGGCGTATTTTCTTCGCGCTCTTCGTAAAGATGTTTTGGCAATTCGAGCAAAAACCGACTCGGCGTTCGAGGCATGACTTTGCCCCGTTGGTTGCGATTTTTGCAACGAGTAATGACCAGTTTTTCTTTGGCGCGCGTGACAGCCACGTAAAACAGTCGACGCTCTTCTTCCAAACTCACGGCAGCATCCCCATCACCAACGAAATCGGTGGCCCGTTCATTCGTCGTGCGAGAATGGGGGCAAAATCCTTCTTCGGCGCCAATGACGAATACGTAGGGGAACTCCAAACCCTTTGCGCCATGCATGGTCGTGAGCGTGACTTTGTCTTGGGCTTCCGCTTCGTCTTCTTCCGTGCGTAATGCCAAAAGGCGCAAAAATTCCGTAAACGATTCCCGGTCGCCTTTGCCTTGTTCGTCCCGACGAGTGAATAACTTGAAAAGCCCTTCGACATTTCCCCAGCGTCGTGCGGCAACTTGAGGGTTGGCCGAACCGACCATGATGTCTTCTTTGAGCCCCACGGCTTCGCATATTTTTTGCGCAACGGTGGCGCCTGTTTCACGTTGTTCGAAGGCAAGTCGTCCGCCTTCGATAATGCGCACGAGTTTTCGACAACCATCGAGGGCAGCGGGAGGCAAATCGCGGACGGCATGTGCGCGTTGCACGACGGCCCATAATGACAAATCATGCGCAGTGGCGTGATTGATCAATTTGTTGAAGGCAACTTCTCCAATGCCTCGTGCGGGGTAATTGATGATTCGCCGCAACGACATTTCATCTTCGGGTACCAGGACGCACCGAAGATACGCAATGAGGTCTTTGACTTCTTTACGTTCGAAAAATTGCTGTCCGCCAATCATTCGAAACGGAATGGTGCGTTCCTTGAGCGCGCTTTCAATGGGCTGCGCTTGTAGGTTCGATCGATACAATACGGCGATATCCTTGGGACGAACGCCATGTTTTTCAACGAGCTCTTGCGCTTGCGTCGCAACGTAACTCGCTTCGACATCGGGATCGACAGCCGCAACAACGAGGACGCCCGGTCCTTCACCACGCGTGGAGAGCAGCGTCTTTTTATGGCGCTTGCCTGTGGTTTTCGTGAGCACGGCATTTGCCAAATCAAGAATCGGAGCGCGGGAGCGATAATTGTATTCGAGCTTGACGACCTTGGCGCCCGGAAAGTGTTCCTCGAATTCGAGAATGTTTCGCACGTCCGCGCCGCGCCATGCGTAAATGGATTGATCGTCATCACCGACGACCACGACATTGCGGTGTTTTCCGCCGAGCTGCATGACGAGCTCGAGCTGCGCGTGGTTCGTGTCTTGATACTCGTCAATCATGAGATACCGATATTTCATTCGGTATCGTTCCAAGACATCGGGGCGCCTTTTCCAAAGCTTGACCAATTCGCAAATCAAGTCGTCGAAATCAAAAGCCTGAAATGCTCGTAATGCGGCCAAATACTTGGGATACACGAGCATGCTGATTTCATCGTAATCGTCGACGCCCTTGCTTTTGCGCTGTTTTTCCAGCCATTCCTCGGGCTCTAGAAAATCATTTTTTGCCGCCGAGATACGCGCCAAAATGGCACCAATATCAAAGTTTTTCCCGGCACGAATTTCGCGCAAGATTTCTCGAATCGCGCTGGTCGCATCGGCTTGATCGAAGATCGCAAAGGACGAACCGCGCAACCCGAGCGCGCGAACTTCCGCGCCGAGTGTGTCCAAGCCAAACCGATGGAAGGTGCAGATGCGCAAGTCCTTGCCAGCTTTGGCTCCGACGAGACGCACGACACGCTCGTGCATTTCGCCGGCGGCTTTGTTGGTGAACGTCATCGCGAGGATGTTTTGCGGGGACACGCCTCGTTCGAGCAGCCGCGCGATCCGCTCGGTGACGACGCGCGTTTTGCCCGAGCCTGCCCCCGCGAGGACGAGCATGGGACCGACGTCGTGCTCGACAACCTGTTTTTGCGAAGGATTGAGTGCGATGGCCACGATGCGACGGGGTAGCGCGGGAAGGACGCGGAGGGTAGGGATTTTTCGCGGATGAACAGGCGGGGGCGCGATCTGAACGTGTCGAGTTCGACGCCCACGTCGCGATGCAACTGGGAAATGATTCCTTGCTCCCCAAACGGTCTGTCAAGCCAAACGCTTGACGCTCACGCCCGCAAGAACACTCACCGCACCAAGAACCGCCGCGCACACCGTCTCGGCGCGCAACGTCAGCGGTCCAAGCGATACGCGCGTGAGGCCCGCCGTCACACAAGCTTCGATCTCTTCCGCGGTCAAACCACCTTCCGGTCCCACGACAAACGCCAGCTCGACATCCGCACTCAAGTCGAACAGCGCTGGGCCAAGGGGCGTTTGTGCCGCCGGGTCGAGGCAAAATCCCACCACACCTTCGCCCGATGCAAACAGTGGCACGGCATCGACGAGATCCATCGGTGAAGAGATCGCTGGTGCATCACCACGTCCACATTGACGTGCTGCTTCAATCGCGATCTTGCGCCATCGCGCCGTGCGTCCATCAGGCGGACGCGCAACCGATCGCTCCGCAAACACAGGCACCACGCGACTTGCACCAAGCTCCGTCGCATCACGCACGATCGCGTCGAACTTGTCGCTCTTGCACGTCGCTTGCAGCAACGTCACCCGCCGCAACGGACGCACGGACGCAGTTCGCACTTCACCCACGACGAGCGTCACGGTGGAACGATCAACGTTCGCGATGTCGGCGTCAGCTTCGAGAGCCTGATCAGGATCGAAGAGCACGACACGATCGCCTTCGTGCAAACGATGCACACGCGCGACATACCGCGATGCGTCTTCATCCAGGAGGGTTCGTCCGGGTTGAATACGCGCAACAGGAACGCGAAGAGGCGCTTTCATGGCGATCCGAAGGCGATGGCCACCCAATCGTCTCCCGTGCCATCACCGCGACGACGTGTTTCGAGACAACGGAGTCCTCGATCGAGTGACGTGTAGCGCTGCACGATCTCATCGTGTTCGGCCGCGAGTACCCCCGACAAGATCAAGAGACCTCGTGGAGCGACGACACGGACAAGATCTTCCGCGATCACGCGCAGCACCTTGGTTTCGATGTTCGCGAGCACGACGGGATACGGCGTCGTGATTGTCTCGACAACCGCTTCACGCACCACGATCCGATCGCTCATTTTGTTGCGTTCTGCGTTCTCGATAACGACGTCGACAACTTCGGGATCGTTGTCGATGCACACGGCATCACGCGCGCCGTACATCAGCGCGACGAGCGCGAGGATGCCGCTGCCTGTTCCGACATCGAGAATGCTCGCGTCCTTCAGTGCTGGCTGATGCGCGTGCAGGAGTTCCGAAACGAGCGCCGTCGTCGCGTGGAGGCCCGTGCCAAACGCACGACCTGGTTCAAGTTCGAGCACACGTTCGTCTGATCGTTTGGGCTCATAAGAAACCCATGGTGGAACGATCGTGACGTTGGGTGTGAGAGCGAAAGGTTCGAAGTGTTCTTTCCACGCATCACGCCACGCATCACCCACGACCTCTTCGATACGTGGAGACATGTCGGGGTCGTGTTCGTTCAGCGCAGCGATGGCTTCGTCGGCTTCTTCCCGTGAGGAAAAACTTCCGACGAGGGTGACTTTGCCTTGGCTCGTGGACTTGGAGAGCGTTTGTTCGTCGCGTTCTTCGACGCCCATCGCTCCAAGGTCGAACAGGAACGAAGACAATTCATCAGCGTTGTCGCGGGCGACATCGATGGCAACAAAGGGATAAACGGGCTCGGTCATGTTGAGGGCAAGCTTCGTAGCACGATCGAACGACGCTATTCGCGAACGTTGATCGTAACGGTCGAGGTGCGCTGTTGAAGCAGGAAGTACGTCGCGGCAACGCCACCGCCCACGACGACGAGACCTACGGGGACCCAGAATGCGGGACTCGAAAGAACACTTTTCTTTTCGGTTGCGGGAACGACGACACGCAGCGGGCTGGCCACGTCACCACGAGACGTGATGGGCAAACCGCCTTTGTCGATCGCTTGGAGGTAATACTCGACAAACGGAGACTTCACGACGGTTTTGGGAATTTCTGCCTGAAATTCACCTAGTGCGTAGGTTGCATGGGACAAGACAAACTTGCCTTGAGCACCCGAACGAAACGCCAGCGTGATGCCTCGAACGCGGCCATCGGGATCTTCGACTCGTCCGGTGAGTTTGATGGTCGAGCCCGGAGCAACTTGCGCGGGCGATTGATGCATGATGCGGATGGGTTTTTCCACGGGAGCATCGGCCTTCTCACGACCGGGTTTGCCCTCGGATTCCCACTTCTCGCGTGTTGCTTTGAAGAAGTCGCGAAAGCGAGGCGATTCGCTACTTGGCAAACTGTAGGTCTCATCGAGAACGAGCAGACCGCGAACAGCGGCGTCGGCTTCGTCGTTTCGTTTGAGAACGATGTAGTTGTAGGCAAGCAGGCGGTAGATCTCGATCTTCTCTTCCTTCTTCGATCCGGGTCGAAGCAAGGCTGCCGAGAGGGTCTGGATCGACTCTTCGTATTCAGCGTCATCGAAGAGTTCGGTTCCGCGTTGGATCAGTGACGTGACATTCGACTTCGCATCGCTGGCGGCGGGTTGAGCGAGGGCGCGTCTAGGTACCGTGACAAACACGGCAGCATGAGACGCGGCAACGAGAGCAAGCGTCGCGGCAGCGCGGGACCAGGCGGAACGCATGCGTGAAGGGTATCCACAAACGCGCGTAAAAAGCGAGTTTATGCACGAAGTGTGCGGGGTTTACCGTGGGTAATACTTGCGGCGTGCAGGGACGCTGACGAGGACGCTGCGTCGTTCATTCGGTGGAGGTGGTTGTTCGTCTTTGCGTAGAACCATCGCAGTGAGCCGACCGCCGTAGACGCAACCCGTATCGATGCCTGTCGCATGCGTGTGGATTTGAGGAAAATCTTTGGCGTTGTGTCCAAAGACGAGATGCGGAGGACCTGCATACACCTCGCCCCACAACGTTTGACTGTGTCTTTCCGTGGGCGTGCCGTAGGCGTCGAGACTGCGGCAATACATGAGCACGCGAGGGCTTTGTCGATCGATCGGAAAGCGTGGATCGACGCCGGCGTGGACGACGCGCAGGTTGTGTTCGGGCAGGTCGAGCCACAAAGGCAACGACGCGAGGAACTCCCAGTGATGTTGTTTGAACGCGCGCACGACTTCGCGTTGCAGTGATCCGAGCGGTGGTGCGAGGTGGCGTGGCATCTGGCGATGGCGGAGCAAACGATCCTCGTGATTGCCACGTACGGCACGTCCGGAAAGCTTGCGGATCAAGTCCACCGTGCCCGCTGGATTCGGACCTCGAACAACGAGGTCGCCCACGGAGACGAGCCGATCGGACGAGCCAAACCCAATCAAGGCCAACAGGTCTTCGAGTTCGTCTCGACAACCGTGCAGATCACCAACGATGATCGTGCGCGTCATGATGCGACCGTATTCAACCGATCTTGGCCCGCTTGGGGATCACCACGATGCCCCCTTCGCTGACGTACCAACGTTTGCGGTCTTCTTCGAGGTTGTAGCCAATTTGCGTATTCGGAGGAACTTCGACGTCTTTGTCGATGATGGCGCGACGAATCTTCGCATGTCGACCGATGACCACGTTCTCGAAGAGGACGGATTCTTCGACGTGGCTGAAGGAGTTCACGCGACAGCGGTTCGACAAGACGCTGCGATGGATGCGTCCACCGGAGATGATGCAACCGAGTGACACGAGACTTTCGGTCGCGATACCAACGCGTGCGTTCCACTCTTCGCGAAAGACAAACTTGGCGGGTGGGTCGTGGCTCATCGCGGTGCGGATGGGCCAACGTTGGTTGTACAAGTTGAAGGCGGGTTGTACGGCGATGAGATCCATCTGCGCAGCCCAGTAGGCATCGATGGTTCCGATGTCGCGCCAGTACGGAGTGCCTTCGTCTTCACCGGGCACTTGGTTTGTCTGGAAGTCATAGACGTGAACGCGTTTGCCCTTGTTGACCATCATCGGAATGATGTCGCGACCGAAGTCGTGGGCGCTTTGTTCGTTCGCAGCGTCTTCCTCGAGCGACGTGAGAAGTTCGTTGGTGTTGAAAATATAATTGCCCATGGACGCGAGGGCGAGGTTCGGGTGTCCGGGCATGGGCGGAGGGTCGGCGACCTTTTCGTGAAACGCGATGATGCGTCCTTCTGCGTCGGCTTCGATGACACCGAACGCGCGTGCTTCATGTCGGGGTACAGGGATCGCAGCGACAGTGAGTTCCGCTCGCGTGTCGAGATGCTGCGCAAGCATCTGACGCATGTCCATCTTGTAGACGTGGTCTCCGCCGAAGATGAACACGTGCTCGGGATGTTCGTCCGTGATGATGTGTTGGGTTTGAAAAACCGCATCGGCAGAGCCTTTGAACCAGCTCTTTCCGGTGCGTTGTTGCGCCGGGATCGTCTCGATGAAGTTGTCGAGCATCGGGGACAAACGCCACGCACGCGCGATGTGTTCTTCGAGTGAAGCGCTCTTGTACTGCGTGAGCACTTTGATTTTGTGCAATCCCGAGTTGACGAAGTTCGACAGAACGATGTCGATGATGCGGTAGCGTCCGCCGAACGGAACCGCGGGTTTCGCACGGTCGTGGGTGAGGGGTCCGAGCCTTCGTCCTTCGCCGCCGGCCAAGACCATCACCAAAATGCGTGAGGTTTCGAACGGGGCGCGCAGCTTGGTCTCGCGCATGATGAGGGCAGACTATCGCAGGTTGATTGGCTGGGCGAACGGCGAACGTAGATGAGCGAGGCGAAGTTCTTTACGGCTCATAGGAGGTCGTGTTAGCGCTCTTCTGCCCCGCGCCCCTACCGAGGGCGGCTGCTCACGCTCGTGCGCGTGTGCCCTTTTGCAGCCGGAGAGAACCATGAACGTTCGATTTGCACTTCTCCTCTCACTCGCGTCCGTTGCTGCCTCGGCCACGCTCGGCTGCGGTCCCGCTGAAGAGCCGTACAAGGCAAAACCCGCTGTCAGCGGCAAGAAGGCGACGATGCCTGCTGTACCGACGTTGCCGCAGAAGCCCAAGAAGGGTTCGGACGGTGCGTACACGGTCTACGGCGTCACGCACGATCTGCGCAGTCGAGTTCACTTCGAGGACGTCAACGGCAAAAATCTTTCGATCGTGGGTTATGTCGTCAAGACAAACTACGACGAAGCGCCGAAGTGCGCGATCCACAAGACGGGCAAAGGTGATCCGCCGGATTGCAAGGCGCCGATCCCGACGTTCTGGATCGCCGATGAAAAAGGCGACACCAAGGACATGATCGCCGTCATGGGTTGGGCCTCGAACTTTGCTCAAGTCTTCACGTTGATCGAAGCGATCGATCGTCAGCCGAAAGGCAAAGAAGGTGAAGCGAAGTTGACCGACGAGTTCTGGGGTGCGGACCTTCCAAACCCGATCCCCAATGTCGGGGCAAAGGTCAAGGTCACAGGCAACTACGCCATCACGTTTACCAAGGCGAGCTCGGGTACGGCGGCGAACCCGAAGTACGGGATCATGACCTCGGAGAAGGTCGAATACATCGAGCAGGCGCCGGACAAGGCGTATCTGCCGGGCATGAAGAAGAAGCCCTGATCAAAACCACCCTCCAATTCTTCCCATCGCTCTTTGTTCAGCAGAGCCGAGCGCATGAGTCTTGTCTCGTGTGATCGTTGGCCGCTGTCATCCCTTCCGATGATGTCGCGCAAAGTCTCGCGGAAATACTTGCGAGAGCGGCCTACGATCTGCCACGCTCGCGTCGTGCGCATGGTTCACCGAAATCTCCTAGCCACCATTGTCCTCTCTCTCGCGCTCGCACCTGTTGCGTGTGGAGGGAAAACACCTCCCGTCAAAGATCCTGATGCGGAGGATGCGAACAAACCCAAAGATCCGCCTCCGCCGCCGAAGTGCGAATCGCTCGACGAAAAGTGCGCAGCGAAATCCGACACTCTCGCGAAAGTGAAGAGCGCGGGCGTTGCGTTCACTCCGCCGGAGAAGTGGACGTACGCGCAAATGGAGAGCTACTCGATCGCCCAACAGAACGGCGAGCCAAACTCGGCAGTGCTCGTGGTTGGTTCGTACACGCCTGACAAGGACGCCAAGAAAAACGATGCGGCACGTGATGCATCGTTTGCGGACTTGGCGAAGGCGATCGGAGCATCGCTTCCGAAAGGCTACAAAGTGGCTTGGAAGAAGCCCGAAGCGCCCATGGAAGCCAATGGGTTGAAGATGGGAACGTGGGTTGCTGCGGGAAGTGAACGCGCGGGCCTCAAAGACAAGAAGGCCAGCATGATGATCGTCCACGCGCCCGTCGATGCTACGCACAACTTGATCGCGGTCGGGTTTGTCCTCGACGATGACACGAAAGGTCAAGAAGCGATTCAGGCTGTGTTGGCGAGCATCAAGCCCGATGCTGCTGAAGCGGGCGACAAGAAGTCCGAAGACGAAAAGAAATAGTTCACCGAAGGAATGACGTGACTGCGCCTCAGCTTTCTCCCGGCTATGTAATTGCCGGAAAGTATTCGGTTCAGGCCCTTTTGGGTTATGGCGGCTCTTCGGCCACCTATCGGGTCGTCGACGCGACGGGCAATGCCTTTGCGGTGCGCATTTATGCGCCATCGATTGCGCAGCGTCCTGAAGTCATGGCGATGATCGAGCAGATCTATTCGGCGACAAACGGCCTGCCGCCAGACAGCGTGCTGCCCGTACTCGATGCTGGATACGATCCGCAAACCGCCGCGCCCTTTACGGCGACCGAATTTAGCGCAGCACCTTCTCTGGCTCAGCTTGTGTCGCAACGACCGCTTGCCCCGCACGAGGTCGCGCAGATTGCGCAAAACCTCGCGCGGGTGCTCGAGCAAGCGCACGCGCGACAACTCATGCATCACGCACTCAAGCCCGCGAACGTGTTTGTCGCGCCGCAAGGTTATGCCGTGCGCGTGATGGACTTCGGTGCGGGTCTCGCGCGTAGTTACGAACAGACAAACGAAGGTTACGCTGTCGCCGCACCGTGGGTTGCTCCCGAGCAGATGCAAGGAAGTACGCCTGCTGGCGCGCAAGCCGATGTGTTTGCCATGGGCTTGCTCCTGTTTTACGCGCTCACCGGTCGGCCCTATTGGCGTTCGTGCCAAGGCAGCCAGCCGGACTTTGGTTCGTGGCAACAAGAACTGGTTGGTCCGCGTGCACCAGCGTCGCAACGCGCAATTGAAGTTGGCGCGCAGGTCTCGCCCGTTCTCGATGCGGTCTTCACACGAGCGCTTGCGGCGGATCCGAATGAGCGATTCCGACAAGTCAGTGACTTGGCAGCAGCGTTTGCCGCCGCCGCAAACATGCCGGATTCAGCCGTCGGAGCGACGGTTGCATTTCCTGCGATCACCGATCCTATGGGCCCGACAGCAGCGGCCCCCGTTTACCAACCACCAGGACAAGATGTCGGAGGTTATCCGCCTGTCGGTGGTCCTGGCATGGGTGGCCCAGGCATGGGTGGAATGGGAATGGGTGGCCCAGGCATGGGTGGCCCAGGCATGGGCGGAATGGGCGGTCCGGGAATGGACGCGGGGCCTGGGGGCGGAATGCCCATGGGCCAAATGGCGGGCGCGCCTTCCTTTGATGCCGCAGGGGGTGGTGGTCGTTCCAAACTCCCCTTCATCATTGGTGGTATCGCGGCGGCCGTGATTATCGCCGTCATTGCCATCTTTGCTCTTTCCGGTGACAAAAAAGAGGAAGGTGACGGCCCCATTGCCATTAGCGATTCGGCGGTCCCTTCGAGCGCAACGACGACGCCTCCGCCCGATCCTACGCCCACGACACCGCCTTCCGCAGAAGCTACGGCTCCCGCGGGCGAAGGCGAAGTCATGATCAAATGCTCGCCGGCGTGCGATGAAATCAAAATCGACGACAAGAAAATCGAAGACCTGAAGAATCCCACGAAAATCGCGGCAGGTCCTCATAAAGTCAATTTGTCGAAGAGCGGGTATCAATCGCAAGACGTCGACATCACGGTCGAAGCGGGCAAAAAATTCGAAAAAGAATACAAGCTCACGGCCGAGCCCAAAGAAACGGCGTCCACTCCAACGCCTCCTACGACGAAAACCACGAGCACCGGAACCGGAACATCCAAAACGAAAACCGGACCGAAATGCACGGGTGTCGGCGTATTCAAGCGCTGCAAGTAATTCCTGTCCCTCCAAGCATTCCTTTCTCGCATTTCCCAGACGAACTCTGTGGCTCGCTGACTTCCGTTCCGACGGATTCAGCTCCAGGTTCGTTCTGTTGGATCAGATCGAATGCATTACGCGTCCTTGCGGACGCTGGAGGGGATCATGTCCATTCAAATGATTCGTTCACGGCTCGGAAAAACCCTGCTGGGTCTCGTTTCGATTCTCGCGCCGACGTTGTCGTCATCCGCTCAAGCCGATGAAGATGCGGCGCAAGTAGCGCCTCCTGCGACAATAGCCCAACCGAAAGGTGTCGGCGCCATTCTCGTGCAGGATCGCGTTTCGGAATTGATTACGACGAGCGGTCAAGCAACCGTCATGAGTTTGCCCGATGCATTACGTGCCGAATTGGGTGTGGAAATTCGCGTCCGTACACTCACGCAAGCGCGCGATGAAATGTCCCTCAAAATCGAGCGTGTCGTACAATCCGTGAAATCACTACAACGCGAGAAACTCGCTCTGCAAACGTCGCAATTCAGTGTATCGCCCATTTTCGACGAAGCCGCACAAGGCAAAGCGCCGCGAATTATCGCATATCGCGCAAAAACTACCTTGACGATTACATTGCAAGATGTCGACCCGGCCAAACTTGGTTCGGAAGCCGCAGTCATTGTCGATACCGGTGTACACGCTGGAGCAAATGTCGTCGATGGCGTATCGTTTTTCCTGTCTCATCCGGAACGCGCCCGCGCTCGAGCGCTCGAATTGGCTATTCTCGACGCAGAACAACAAGCAAAAATCATGGCCTCGTCGGCCGGGCTTCGTGTCGGCGCCGTGCACGATGTCAATGGTTCGCCAGAACGTTCGGAACCCATTCTATTCCGGCAAGAAATGGCTCTACGCGCAATGCCGAATATCGAGCCTGGTAGCATCAGCACGACCGCGAGCGTGCAGGTTCGTTATCACTTCACGCGCCCGTGATCATCATTCCGTTCGCTTGTAACGGAATCGTGGGCATCGTTGTTCCGCTGTGACACGATTTCCAGCACAAGTGGCTCTTTTCCGAAACGAGCTCGCAATCGATTACACGCCTGCAAAATCGCTGGCTTCGAGACGATGCGTTTTTCGAATTCCCGTTTGCCCGGAAGATCCAATAAAACAATACCAATGAACATCGTGAGCAAACCTTGACCAGGCACGCCAGGCAATGCCATCACGAAACCCAAAATGACCAAAACGATTCCAATGATATTCTTGACGATTTTTCCTAAAATTCGCTGCCAACGGGGTTGAGCCAAATCGGCGTGCAGCGCATTGTCGAGAAAATAATTCGCAGGCAATCGAATGAGAACGAAAATCGTGACGCAGGTACTCACAACGAGACCAACGATAAAAAACAGAAAACCCAGCGCAATTTGATTTCCGTGAAATTTGAATGGATCGAGATTCATGAGCGCCAATCATTCGTCGCAACGATTTGCAACCGCTGACAACCTAGCGCCGTCTGTGCCTCGAGCAACCCATGCACGTCGCTTGGTGTTGTTCACACCCAACGCTCGCCAACGGACGACGTATCGATCAAACTCGCCCGCGATGCTCGAACAGATCCAGAGATGCCTTCGCGATCGATCGCCTTCGGCGATCTCGCTCCTCGAAAGGTTGGTCCAAGAGAACTCGTTTACGGGTAACCCTCGAGGCGGCGCGCTCGTTGCCGAAATGTTGGCGGCCGAGCTGCAAGCCATTCCTGAAATGACGGATGTTCGTCAGATCCCGAGTGATCGATTTGCGCCGCATCTCGTGGCCTCGACGAATCGAAAGCAAACGGATTTCATCGCGCTTGTCGGACATCTCGATACGGTTTTTCCTCCTGGAACCTTCGAGGGATTTCGGCGTGACGGGGACTTGCTTCGAGGTCCTGGCGTTCTCGATATGAAGGGCGGTCTGGTCGTGGTGCTCGAAGCATTACGCGCGCTTTCGCACGTCGGGGTTTTGAATGACATACCTGTACGTCTCGTGATCGTGTCGGATGAAGAAGTTGGATCTCCCGAAGGACGTCAGGTGATCGAGCGCGAACTCGTGGGCGCTCGGGCTGCGCTCGTATTTGAAGCGGGTCGAGCAAAAGATGCGGTGATCACGTCGCGTCGAGGCACGGGAAGTGGTCGAGCCGTTGCATTGGGTCGAGCAGCGCATTCCGGAAACGCTCATGCGGAAGGGGCAAATGCAATTCGCGCTTTGTGTCGGTTTGTCGAGTACGCCGAAGCGCTGACGGATTATGCGCGAGGGACGACGGTCAACGTGGGTGTGATTCGCGGCGGGACGTCAAAAAACACCGTGCCGGATCATGCCGAGGCGCTTTTGGATTTGCGTTACGTGCGGCTTGCCGATAGCGAAGCGCTCGTTTCCAAGCTTGAAGAAGCCGCGCGTCGATCGGCCATTGCGGGAACGACGGTGACTTTCACGAAAGAACTTGCGCGTCCCCCGCTTGAAAGGACCGACGCAAATGTGGCGTTGTATCGCGACTATGCAGCATGTGCGCGAGCTTCAGGTCTTGGTGATGGCGAAGCGCCGCTGATTGGTGGAGGTTCTGATGCGGCAACGACAGCGGCGATGGGCATAACGTCGATTGATGGTCTTGGGCCGCGTGGAAAAGGATTTCACACCCACGAAGAATGCGTTGAGGTTGAAACGCTGGGACCCAAGGCCGAGGCGCTGGCGCGTTTTCTCATGAAAAATCTGCGTTCGCCGCGTGAAATCTGCGGATGAGATCTTGAGTGTCGGGTACGTATCTGCGATTCTACGTAACTACCGTGCAAACGTCGTCGAAGGTTTACCTGCAGCATTGGGCAACTGAGCCGGCGCGTTGCATTTTGTGTGCACGAACTGCGGTTTGGGGCGAAGAGCGTCAAAGGCGAATCGAAGTCCCAAGCGTAAAAACTTGTGTTCTTAGGGGGGTTTCGTGAGCGCGCTCGGCGAAGTCGGGGCAGGGCATACGCTCGGGCGGTACGAACTGCTCGTGCCGATCGCTCAGGGCGGCATGGCGGTTGTCTGGGCCGCACGCATGAAAGGCACGCGTGGGTTTCAAAAGACAGTCGCTGTCAAAACGATGCTTCCCGAATTGTCGGAAGATCCGCAGTTCGAGGAGATGTTCCTGGCCGAAGCTGGTTTGGCTTCGCGTATCAAACACCCGCACGTCTGCGAGATTCTCGATCTCGGCGAACAAGACGGCCTGATTTACATCGTGATGGAGTGGATCGATGGCGAACCACTCAGCCAACTTGCGCGAAGTGCTCGCCAAAAAGGTGGCAGTGTCCCGATTCTCGTCGCGTTGCGCCTCGTGCTGAATGCCGCGCTCGGTTTGCATGCAGCTCACGAACTGAAGGACGAGGCCGGGAACCTCATTGGTTTGGTGCATCGAGATGTTTCACCTCAAAACATTCTCGTCACGTACGACGGCGTGGTGAAAATCGTCGACTTTGGCGTGGCCAAAGCGAGCAGTGAATTGGCAAATGCTGCGACGAAAGACGGTCAGCTCAAGGGCAAAGTGCCGTTCATGTCGCCAGAACAGGCGCTGGGCAAAGACATTGATCGCCGCACGGACGTGTTTGCCCTGGGCATCGTGCTCTTTCAATTGATCGCTGGGAAGCATCCGTTTCGCGGCGATAACGACATGATCACCTTGCGTCGCATTTGCGACAAAGATCCCGCGCCGCAACTCGCGCAGGTCGTTCCAGATTGCCCTCCCGCACTGAATGACTTGGTCGCCAAAGCTTTGGCGAAGGAAGCCGATGATCGATACGAGTCTATGGCCGAGTTTGCCCGGGCCATCGATCGCGCCATTGCTGAGCTGAAATTGCAGGGTTTGCCCGACGAAGACGTCGTGGGGTTTGTCAAGAACATGCTCGGCGAACGTGCGGAAAAACGCCGCACAGCCATTCGTGAAGGCATCAAGACCGCCGACGAACGCGCCGAACAACGCCAACAAGAGAAGGCGCAGCAAGCTGCGATGCTCGAACAACTGCGCGCAGCAGGAGCACTCACGCCTTCCAACATGCCTCCTCCGCTCATGTCGATTCCGCCGCCCATGGCCGGAAGCACATCGAGCATTCCTCCTCAGCCGGGAACGTCGCCGAGCACTTCGTCCACATCGTCGCTCACGAACAAAGCGATGGTTGCGGATCTCGATGCACCGCCTGCGCCATCGGGGAAACGGAAGTTTGCCGTCGTCGGGTTTGGCTTCGTAGGTATGGCGGCGATTGTCGCGGCAGTTTTTCTTGGCACACGTCCGCCGCCTATTGCCGCGAATCCCACGCCTCCGCCGTTGCCTTCCGCCGCGACAACACCAACGACCGTTGCTACTCCAACGGCCACACAAACGGCTGCGCCCGCACCGACGGAAACAGCAGCGCCTGCAGCATCGGCATCGTCTTCAGCAGGAAGTTCCAAGTCGTCATCGCGTACGCCTCCACCTTCCGGTCCCGCAACGAAAGGCACCGGAACGACAAAAGGCACCAACGACAATCTTCCCCGCGTGCGTGATCCGGGCTTCTGAAGCCGCACGTGTGAAAATTCGTTTGTTCACCAAGTGTTTATCGCGAAAAACACTACGCGAGCACGACCATCTTCAAGTACCGCCCTTCGCTCCACGCGGGTAACGTCGGATGATCGGGCGCATGACCATGCACCGACACCACCGACAAGTCATCGCGTCCTAAGGCTTGCGCATCGAGCGTCCCGACAAACTCCTCCAGCGAGACGTGACTCGAACACGAAGCAGCACAAAACACACCATGTCGGTCGAGTACACGGGCGATGGCGCCGTGGAGTTTTCGATACGCACCCATCGCGCGAGGTTTGGTCTTCTCGTTGGGGGCAAAGCTTGGAGGATCCGAAATCACGAGATCGAAACGATCTCCGCGACGCAAGGCAGCATCGAGAAAAACAAACGCGTCTGCCGTGACAAACGCATGGTTACCGGGTTCGAGCTTGTTCTCGCGAAAGGACCGTTGCGCGGAAGCATGGGCACCGCTCGCGATGTCCACCGACGTCACATGTTTGGCTCCACCGAGCGCTGCGGCGACGGAAAAACCTCCGGCGAAACTGTACAAATTCAGCACGCGTGCGCGTCCTTTTCCGAGCGACCGAACAAGCGCGCGGTTGTCACGTTGGTCGAGGAACGCGCCTGTTTTTTGACCATGCGCCAGGTCCACTTCCATCGCCATGCCGTGCTCGTACACGATCAAGC
>JBGAOI010000099.1:0-16911 GCA_044221885.1 Polyangium sp. (in: bacteria) | reverse complement strand
CGCAGAAAGTCCTTTCAGCGCTCGCCATAGGCCTTGGCAATCTTGGCACGATGTTGGGCACTCTTGGGCGCCATGAGGAGGCGCTTACACACACGCAGAGGGCTGTCGAGCTAGGCCGCAAGCTCGTGGCCGCTCGCCCGCAGGCGTCCCTCGCATTCCTTGCCCGTAGCCTCAACACGTTATGCAAACACCAACACGCGCTTGGCCAGCATGAGGAGGCGCTCTCGTCGATTGTGGAGGCTTTCGACGCGATTTGGCCTTTGTTCCGCGCCCGCCCCGAGGCGTTCGCCCCAGATGCGCAGGTCTACGCGCTAGAAATGCTGCAAACGATGAAAAAGCTTCAAAGGACTCCATCGGCAGAGCAAGCCGAGCGAATTCAGACGTTGCAGAAGGTGCTTGCAAAGCTCAGGGGGTAGGCGTTGGTTTTGGTGTTTCGACGAGCATCTGCATACCAAGCGTTGTCGTTGCTGTCGGCATTGTATTCGCTGCGTGGGCGAGGGCGCGTCCGTATGGGCGCGAGACAGGATGCCCCCTCGAGCACAGCGTCACGGTTGTCTTGCGGCTGATGCATTCTGCGGGTTTTACGTCGCGGGATCCGAAAAACCTATCTCGGACAAACCGCGGTTTTAGGGGCCGAGCTCTCGTTTGGCCTGACCGCTCGGCGCGCCGGTGGCAATATTGTGTTCCTTGTGCGGCCGTCGAGTTTGGCACAGCCTAAAGCCGGCACCTGAGTGCTTGTCACAAACCGAGAAGCACTGTCCCTGCCAAGCCCGCACTTCGACGACACGTCCGGTTGTCTATAAAAACGGGGGAGGATCAGGGCGATCTCAATCAATTAACGTGACACGGTACAGTCTGAGCGTTCGACCGAGACTTCGGCATTACATGCCGTGCTCAGCTCAGTCGAACGCCTCACGCCGAGGTCCCGTCGAACCGACCCTCCATGACGCTGACTTTACCATCCGCCACCCAGTGAGAAAGTTATGGAAACGTCTGCCCAACTCATCATCTCGCTAGTCTTCTGTCATCAACTAAAGTACGGTGCGCATCGAAATCAGGAGCCTCTATGAAAAGATATTCTTGCACCCTGCTCACATTGGTGACTTTTTTTACGATTGGGTGTCCAAAAGAGAAGCAACCAGAGAATCCGCACCCCAAGAGCCTACCAACGACCCAGCAGAGCCAGACGAGCTCGAGCCCCAGCAAAAAAATAGAGAAAAAGCTCGGGGAGTCTTGTACCACTGAGCAACCTTTCGGCCAGGGAGACTGCGTCCGAAATCTCATCTGTGGCCCTGGCCCCGGAGGCTTTTGTACTGCGCTCAAGACGACGGGAAGCGCTTGCGACGCACCTGGGATCTGGGTCGATACGGCTCGCGCGGGAGAGATCTGCGCCCCACCTTGCAAGACAGACAATGACTGCCGCTCGTCTGAAGGGTACTATTGCGACCCAGGCTGGAACGCCTGCAGCGTGCCTGGTCTTCCGTCTCCCAAGCCGCCTGTTTGCGCTGCGGCTACGCTCAAAAAGAAGAGCTTCGGGCCTGCGCGACAACTCTCGACCGCGAAGAGTCCCGGGGAGTATACCTTTGAACCCACGGCCGCGCTCTTATCCGATGGAGCCATCGCGGCTGCCTATATCACCAAGGGGCCGATGTTTGGCGGGAATGTCTTGGGACTTGGGTTGATCTCTGCAAAAGGTGAAGCCAAGGGAGATATGATCTTTACCGCGAGCGAGCGAGAAGATCACTTTGACCCATGGATGGCCGCGGATCGCAAGGGGAAGCTCTATCTTGTCTGGCTTGGTTTTAATGGCCACCGCTATCCAGAGAGGGACGTGCAGATTGGTTTTTCAACGATGATCGCGATTGGTCCGCAAAAGAAGAACCCTAAAGCGGATGCCATCTACGTCGCCTATTCCAGCGAAGAGAAAGGCGGGATGAGGGTCGTGCACTCTCTGGATGGAGGCGTCTCCTTCTCAAAGGCTGTCACTGTATTGGATGGGGCTTATGGCGACTTGGAAGTCGATGAGACCGGGACGGTTCATATTGTGGCAGTCACAGCAGCGCCGCGGCAAGGAGAGAGCAAGCCTGCACCGACCGCGCGCTTTGGTGATCAAAGTAACGTCGTTACCTATGCATTGAGCGAGGATCAGGGGTCGAGCTTTCTAACCTATCAGGTCTCGAGCCCCGAACAGAAGATCCCAATGTATTTTTCAAACCCCCAGGTCGTCTCGGATACCAAGAAGAAGCTTCTGTATGTTGTGTATCCTGCGGGCACTCCGGATGGAAAGTGGGATATCTTTTTAGCGACCTCTAAAGACGAGGGCAAGACATGGAGCAATATCAAGGTGAACGATGATGCGTCGTGCGCCAATCATATGACTCCGACAGCTGTCTTGGATCCAAAGACCAACAAGGTGCATGTGATCTGGACCGAGAATCGAAGCGGTACAGGGGGTGTTGCCTATTCTGTCTGCGATAGCGGAGGGAAGAAGTGCTCTGCCAATGAGGCGATCAATGATACACCCTTTGCTGCCTATAGCCTCGGGCGCTTTACAACCAAGTGGCAAGGTGAGTACTACACCCTCTTACTCGATCCAAAGAGCCGAAAGCTCCATGCGATCTGGACGCAGTCCGTTCTGGAAGGCGATCAAGCACGTTCCCGTATCTTCCATGCAGAAGCCAAGCTATAAATTCGTACAGGTCCACGATCAGCTTTTTGGGCGCGCGTGCCGCGACATCGTCACGGGTGTTAGCGAAATCGGCGAAAACCTCGAGAAGCTTACGATTGCGAACAGTGTCAATTTTGCCATTTTCGTGCTGGTCTCGTGCGTGGTGATCTTCGCCGCGATTCGTCGACGATTGCTCGCGACGTCGTTCAATCGCCGTCTTGCGGGCGCGGTTTTTCTTATGCCCGCATTTTTGCTCATCAATCGGCTGTTTGGGTGGCACGCAGATCAAACCGCCAGGTCCCTCATCGCCAGTGATGTGGTCATGATGTGCGGCATGCTCGCGATGGGAAGTGTCATGTTCGACAAGCGCCTGGGTGTCGGCGCGTTGTGGCTCGGGTGCGTGCGAATCGCGATGCTCTTGTTTCCCGCGCATTCGAATCGATTCTTCACGGTGGCGATGGTCGGGTTGAGTTTGGAGTTGTTGTGGATTTCGCGAACGCCTGCGGCGCGTAAGGGCGAGGAAACATGAACGTGGGCGGTTGCGTCTGAACTTGGCGGCAACGTCGTTCTCGCAGCATTTCGATCGCGATCGGCGGCAAATCTATCGATGGATGGAGAGCTACGGGCTCAAGGAAAACGCTGAGTATCTGTGCCATTACCAATCGACGGAGTATCGATGCCTGACGCGCGAGGGAATGGCGAATGGCGACGAAGGTAGCCTTCAATACGCTCACGAAAGGTCGGCCATTCTCGCTCACCACCCGATAAAGGACACTCTCCTCGGGGCGATGCCGCTCGTATTGGTATTCCCGCGCGTGCTCCGCATGACGTTCCGCTGCATGCATGCGCGCGTTATGCGCACACCGTGCCAAACGTTTTTCCTCACGTTGGCACCATCTTCTCCGGCTTCGCCGCTGGCGCCATCGTCCCCATCATTGGCACGACAAACCATTGTCATCGTTTTGGCGCTCCGCATCATCGCCCTCGTCGGCCGCATCATCACCAATCGCCGCGGTATCGTGCGGCTCATCCAGGAAGTGACGTTTCTCGAAGTAGCCCCGCGACCCAAAATCAAAGCGCTGAAGCTCTCGAGAAAAATGGCGCTCCATCGCGAGCAAGCCGCTCGATGCACTTCCTCCTGCAGGCAACAAGTTCCATCGACGGACGTCGCAGAGTCTGGTAGGCTCAATGGATCAAGATTCGAGTCATGCTTCAACCCCCGCGATATCTTCTGGTTTTTCTTGCCGCATTCACCGTGGCTTGCTCGCAGAACAAAGAGCAGCCCGCGCCTCCTCCCGTGACAGTAGCGTCAAATCAACTCGAAGAGGCTGGGCCGCCCAAGTCGACAGCGGTCATTCCAGAATTTGCTCGTCAAGCAGAACAATTGGGCAATGCCAGCGGAAATGAAAGCGGAGTTTTTCTTCTCTGTCACCAGAACCACGCCCTCGAGGAATCTCTTCACCAATACGATTCCGATTCGGTACGTGAAGAATTGGAAAAACGTTTTCTCGCGGAAACGCCCTCGAGTTATCGCTGGTACCTCGCGGCAGTAGCTGCGCGTTGGGGGAGCGAGCATGCGCGCCATGCGCTGGAAGGAGGCATCAAACAAACAGCTTACGCGACAAGCAAAAATGTCCTCGATGCCCTGGGACATGTGTTGCAATCCGAATCGAAACATCCACCGGGTTGGGCCGTCGAGCTGGCGCGAAAGGCATTGGCCGACGAGAGACCGCTCACGGGATTGGAGGAAGCCAACATCAGCCCCAATCCAGCACTCACCGTGGCGTACGTGGCTGACGAAGACGCCGGCTTGACAAGGCTGCTTGGGCAGAGCCGCGTCGTCGAAGCAATCCCACAATTGGTCAACATGGCGGTGCGGGAGAATTCGTCAACAGGGGCCATCGTGGCGCTGAGCGAGATTGGCGGGACAGACGCCGAGAATGCATTGCTCGAAGTTCTTGCCCGTCATGTGCCAAGGGACGGTCATGAAATGGTTGGCAATGCCGTCTACGAGCGGGTGGTCCGCGGACTTGGGCGCATGCGCTCCCAAAAGGCGACGCCACTCCTGCTAAAATACCTCAATCGTGATTCCATCGAGGCTCTTGGAGAAATTGGCAATGTCCAAGCCATCACGCCGCTCGAAAAATTCGTTCGTCAGGGACGAGGCCGTGCGGAAGATCTGGCCACGGCACGAATCGTATTGGTTGCGCTGAAAGAGCCTTCCGATCCGGTGCCAGGATATATCAAATTGCTGAACGATCCAGCGGTAGGGCCGTATCAACGTCGCGAAATCGTAGGTCGATTGTCACTTCATCCGGACGTGCGAGGTGTACAGGTGTATGTCGATCGCATCAAACACGATCCCAGTGGCGCTGTCGTCAATACCGCCATTCAACAAGCACCGAAGTTTCGTTACCCGGAAATGATTACGGGTCTCATTGACTGCTTCGACGCCCATTTCGACGGGAAGGACGATTGGAAACGGGCCACGAATCCCGAAGATTTCCGCCGCAACATCGCCTCGTCTCTGCATCGCCTCACCGGTGTGGATTTGGGTCCTGATGCGGAAAAATGGCGGAGTTGGCTAAAAACGAATGGCCCAAAACTCAGTTCGACCATTCCGGATGAAACAACGCACAACGCATTGCCCAAACATCCATGATTTTCATTGTCGCTCTGACGTACAACCACAGTCGCGCGCACGTGACGATGCGCACATCATCTTTTTCATAGATTTGGTTGGTGGAGTCCCACGTCCGCTTCGACGTTGTTATACTGGCCTCGTGCCCGATTCCCAACCAGAACGTGTTCCTCGCTTCAAACAGCTACTCGCTTCACTGCTCAACGCTTCGCTCATCCTCAGGATTCTCGTGGTGTTGACGCTCATGGGAGCCATTGTGTTCGTCAAGCCATGGCGGCTGTTGTCACCACCCGAGCACGTGATTGTCGAGCGTCCAACGCCGTCGTTGTTGATTGCAATTCGCGAGATGTCGAAGCTGGAAACGGCCGAAGTGCACGTGGAAAAAGTGGTGGACTTGACGGATCGTCAAAGTTCATTTTTTGGTCTGGTGGAGAGCAAAGACGCGCTGCTGCTCGTTGCTGTGGGACGGGCCGTTGTGGGCGTGGATCTGGCCAAGCTGCGCGAGCAAGACGTGACGTTTGACCCGACAACCAGCTCGGCACGAATCATTTTGCCCGAGCCCGAGGTGCTTTCGGCGCGACTGGATGAGGATGCGACCTATGTTTTTGCGCGGTCGACGGATTTGCTGGCGAAGCGTAACGAGCAGCTCGAGGCGAATGCGCGTCGACAAGCGCAAAAGGCGATCGAGGCGGCAGCGCGTACGGCCGACGTGATGCAACGCGCGCGTTTGCAAGCCGAACGGCAACTCACGGCGCTCGCGAAAGCACTGGGGGCGAAGCAAGTCGCGATTTCGTTTCGCACCGCGAATCCTTGAAGACGCAATTGGCCCGTACCATTTCGTACGGGTCGACGCTCGACGAAGTCCCCGGGGACTTCGAATGGGTTCTTTGCCCATGTTTATTCCTCGGGGAAAAGTGGCTTTTTTCGAGGACAAGCCACTCGCCGAGTCGCCTTTGGGCGTATATGTTTTGGGTCGGACTTGCGGCAACCAGCGCGCTTCAACGGAGCCCCACGACGTATTAGCTTCCAACAATACGAATACGTTTTCCGGGAAATTCGACGTCCCGCTGGTAGAGTTTTTCTTGCCAAGTTCGTTCTTTGCGCAAGTCGAAGAAGAGCATCCAGCCTTCGGTGAGGCCGAGATGATCGAGATACCGAGCGACCTGTTCGAGAGCCTCGTCTTCGGTTTCCGTATCGCGACGCAACTTGATCTCGATCACGTGCCGCTCATTCTTCCATTCAATGAGCAAGTCCAAAGCACCCCGGCCGAGGCCATACTCGCGGTGAATCTTGCCGCCGCCATTGATGATTCGTTGCAAAAACGCCATCAGCATCAAATGCGGACCAGATTCCCGATACCCAAATCCTTCCGCAGCCAAATGGCCATCCTTGCGCCAAAACGTCTGCCAATCCGTCATGAGTTTGCCCATGTCGAGCGATCCGTCTTTCCGGACATACCACGCTGGTTGATTACCAATCATTCCTTGTCGTGCATAGGTAAGAGCTCGCGGCAGAACTTCTCGGTAGATCGGATTCGCCACCTCGAACATTCCGCGATGGCGCCGTATCAATCCGAGGCCAAGAACATAGGCCAAATCATCGTCGAGCATATTCCCGTCGGGCAATTGCCCCGACAACATCGGATCCAAAATCCGCCGGACGCGTTCTTCTCGCAATCGCGCAATGAGCGAATCAATGTGGGAACGTCGATCCAAGATGATCGTTTCTTTCGCCGCTTCGACATGTGTCGCCGTAATGGGCAACGTGCGGTCTTTCAAGTCTTTGCGGACAATTTGATCGGCGATTGCATTGGTGAGCCACGGATGACCTTGACCCAATTCGTAAATCAAGGCAATCGCTTCGGGCTCGAACCGTTGTCCCGTTTTTACGGTGTGCTGCAAAAGCAATTCTTCCACGTCTGCAGCGGTAAACATCCCGAGCGTCATGGCTTCCGCGTTGACGTTGAAGGGTGACGCCGTGCCGAGCCACGTTATGGCGTGCCGATCTTCGGTGCGCAGCATGAAATCGCGCACTTGGCGCCGCCCGACGAGGGCGACACTTGCGGGAAATGGCTGCGCACCGCGATCGAGATACCCTTCGCGAAGTTGCGTCAAGAACGACACCATGGTTTCACCGACCAAACAATCGGCTTCATCGAAAAAGATGACCCATGGCTTGTCGCTTTGCTCGGCAAGCTGAGACAACGCTCGGACGAGCGCCCGCGCGGGATCCCTCAGCAAAGGTTCGAACTCTGGTCGCGGTATGTCGGGATGAACTCGTGCACAAACCTCGAGCAATTTTCCAACAATCGTCCGAAATGCTTTTGCCAGATCCGGTTGCTCGCGCGCCGATTCCAAATCGACCCACAATGCGCGCCATTGTCCGCTGGCATTTAGGTGGCCTTGGAGCCACTTGGCGCATGTGGTTTTTCCAATCTGCCACCCGCCGGTGAGCGTGAAATATTTGCGATCCTCAATGAGTTCCAACACATCGCCGAGCCGCCGCTCGGGTGGGAGCATGTAGTGAATCGAAGGGTCACAAGGGCCAGCGATGTTGAACTCGGGTCGCATGCGCGGGACTTTGGCACGACGACCGCTCTGTTGTCAACAAGAAAAAAGGGTTTGGCGCGTGAAGACCAAATGATCTCTCCCGGATGCGAGTTCGTCCGCACGACAACGCCAGGTCACACAGGTAACGTTTTTCTTGCCAAGTTCGTTTGCCACGCAAACCCAAGAAGCGCGTCCCTTTTTCCACCCTCACGGCTTCATCGGCACGGTAAACGTATCTCGCGTCATTCCCGTGTCGTCGATAACCGTTCCGACAAACTCGGTTTCTTTTACCTCGATGATGACGCCATGGCGATATTTGCCCGACGCAACACGCTGCGCACACGTCGGCCGATCGATGTTTTCGTCGACATTGCCTACCGCGCCGCCACCTCCCGCGGCCGTGAGGTACGTGCGCCCATTCAAATCGAATCGCTCGTATCCGTGCATATGCGCCTGAATGACCAACCGCACCCCCGTTGCGTCAAAAATCGGCTCGAATTGCGTGCGCGCGACGACGTCCTCGTCCTTGTCCCCACAGGTCACGAAAAGCTTGTGAAAGTACACGATCGATGCCCGGAAATTCGGCTTTGCCGCAACTTCCTCGAGCGACTTGGCCAGCCAATTTCCTTGCGGGGATCCCAGGTGAATGTCTTGCTGCGTATCCATCGAGAAAAACCAAATACCACCGGATTCGAAACGGTAATAATTGTCATTCCCGTCGAATCCCGCTCCACCAAAAAAGCGCCGATAATATTCGTCGAATTCCTCGGGCTTCTCCGATTCGTGATTTCCAACCGCAGGCAGAATGGCCCCTCGCGAAAGCAGTGGTTGCATACGCGGAAACCACGACGCCCATGTTTCGAGCCCCGAATCGTAATACTGAATGTCGCCCGCGTGCACCGTGAAGTCGAAATTGTACGGCACAATCTTCGTCAAGAGTTTTTCCGTGATGCCATTGAAGCCAGGATTCGTGTCGCCAATGGCTAGAAATGAAAACGGTGTATTCGCAGGTCGCGCCGTACACACGCGCCCTGTCAAAGTAGAATCGGCTTCGAGGCGAATTTGATAACATGTGCCCGCCTTGAGCCCCGACAAACTAGCTTCATGCATGTAATACAAACCCGCTTCGTCTTTTTCTGCCGCAGGATCGAGAACGGCCCCGTACGTACCCGTCACCTCGAATTCGGATTCAACCGAAGGAATCTGAAGTTTTTCCCCACCTCCCTCGGGCTCCAAAACGACTCCGCCAACCGTGCCTTTCCGACACGCCTCCCAACGCGTTATTGCGGATGTGCCATCGACCCGCAACGTCCAGGGCCCTTTGCTGACGCCCGAAGCGCTCGTACAGCGTTCTTCCGTTGGCTCCGGCCCTTTGCCCGCCGGTGTCGAGGGGGTTCCGCATGCGGACAGCATAACGGCGGACATGAGAATCAACGAGCCCAAGAATAACGAGGTTGTGCGCATGCGACGACGATATCACAGTACATCGAACAAAGGGTAAGCTTTTCGGTGGTGCGCCTCATTGCGCAATGCGCCGTCGAATCCCGATTCGCCGCTATCTTCCCGGCATGTACCATCCAAATTCGTTGGGACGCAAAAAATTCACGAATGACACCGACATGCTCACATCGAGCGCTTTCACTTGATGAAACATACCCACGGGCAAAAAGATCGCTTCGCCCGGCTCGACAATCGCTTCCTTCACGAGCACGTCACGCAATGCGGGAAACCGTTCCAAATCGGGCCGCTCCAGGTCCATTGGACTGTAGACGCCGTCAAGGTCTTCCAAAAGCGCAGTTTCAAATGGGGAAACAAGACGAAAGTGTTTCCGTCCCACGACTTGGCAAAAGAAGATATTCGTCGTGTCGTGATGCAGTGGCGTAATGGTTCCTGCCGGACCAACCCATAAACAACTCAAACAGCCTTCGCGGTCATGGAGGTATTGCGTCGGAATGCGAATATCCTGCAAAAGTTTGCGTAACGGCCCATCGTCCAAATTGCGATTGTTCGCCACCATGTACACATCGTTGCTTTCGCCCATCGATGTAATGCGATCGATGAACTCGGCCATGGTTGCGGCCACCGTATGCGCGTCCGTATTTTGGTCGTATTGCGGATCGCTGTTCCGATTCGCGGTAAAACGCACTGGTACAGGCCCGAACGCTTCTTTGAAATACGCGGGACTCCACTCTTGATACGCAGGCCAATGCCGCACGATATCGGTCACGATCACCGGCACGCCTTGACAATAATACCGCTCGAAAAATTCTTCCCCGGACAAACCTTCCCGGCGTTCGATTTCTTTGGGCGCCGAAGCACTCGCCAGCAATTGGCGCCGAAGCTTGGCCACCTGCCCAAGCTTTCCGGCCCATTGATTGTTTTCCCGAACGAGGTCCAGCAGCGGCGACGATGCAATTCGACTTATTTCACGTTTTGTGGTTGCCGGATCGAGTCCCCGGGCCACGAGCGTCGAAAACAATGCCCCCGCCTCGACTCCTCGAAGCAGGTTTTCCGCTATCCACCGTTGCCATTCCGTGGAAAGAGAGAATTCGGTCGGCCGGGAATGCCGCGGGGAACGAACGAACGTACGTCGACGCAAGATAGGCATGACAAACCATTGGCAGAACGTGCATCAGAACTCGTCGGACGGTTTTGGATGCGGAGCCCCGTTCGGATTCCAATCCCTTGGGTGCGGCGCTTTTTTGATTCGCCAGTCAGGGGGCGGCGGAGGGTGCGGAGCCAGCCGGTCTCCCCATCCGCCAGGATGGGGCGGGGGAGCAGGATGGGGCGGGGGACTACGCAGCACAATTTCCGACGTTGGTGGCGGCTTGACCGTCGCGACTCCATTTGGAGTTTTCGTTGTGGTGACGGTTGTCGCCACGAGTTGCGGTGTATCCGTAGGTGGCGGCGTAGCTTCAATGGGTGCAGGCGGAGTTCCCGCACCTTGCAGAAATGGCGATGGAGGCGGGGCTTCGGCTGGAAGAATGGGTTTTTCCGGTACTTTTATCGGGGCAGGTGGCTCTTGTCGAAGCGATTCCGCATTGGCATTCGCATTGATTTCGGGCTTGACGTCTTCGTCGGCTGTTTTTGCCTTTTCGGCACAACCAAACACGCCCAGGGAAAGCACCACGAGGCTCTTTTGCAAGAGAGGCCGACCCTTGGGCGGCGGGGACATTGGCAACGGGTCGGGCATCGAGGATGAACCAGTTTCAGGTTGGCGCTTTTTCATGGGCCCCACTTTCACAACCGAAAGACCAAGCAACGCGTGCGAAGTCCACGGATATCAGGTTTTTTCGAAGAAGTCAATTCCAATGACCCGTTCGTCGCGAGATCGAATCGACACGTCGCCTCGACCTCGGATGGCACGGCGCTGGAATTGTCATGCTCACGTGTCTGGCAGTGATGGCCAAAACGCGGCCATGATGCAGACAAACCGAGATGGCTTTGCGTTGAGCGGAGGAATGTTGAAATGAGTGGAAGGTCAGGGACCTTCGACGAGTTTAACGGTGCCCATTTTGACGTCATCGCCGAGCGATGATTTTCCATCGGCATCGCCATCGACGACACCGTAGAAAACCGTTAATGCGCCCGAGCCTGCGGCGGGAGCCGTCCACGAATACGTCCATGTCGTCGTATTGGGGCGCGGAATGTAGAAGACTCCGTGACAGTCTCCATAGAGATAAGTGCTTCCAGCGGCCGGATTTTGCGCCGGATACGACGGAGGACACGCCGCGCTGGAAACCGCGGGTGACGTATCCGACTCGAAAATACCTTTGACCTTGCCAGCTTGATCTTCCGCCGTAATGGCCATGCCATTCAGGTTGTTATTGCCCTGATTGAGGCCGAGGTGTTCTCCCGTCAACGCGACCGTAATGGAATACTTTTGCCCTGGTTTGTAGGACATGGATCCATTCACATTGCCCCATGCGGGCGTTGCGTTCCGTCGGCGCGATCGTGCCACGATTTTCCAAAGGGAAATGCCGACGCAACGGCCGCCGGAACGACGATGCATGCGGCAATGATGGTAACTACGGCTTTCTTTTTCATCGGTTTCTCCTCAATTCGTCGTATTGCACGCCATGCCCAACTTTTGCCCGGACAACCACGCCTTCAACGTCAAGTGGTCCGGATCGCCCGATTTGAACATTTTAATCCCAGCGTGCGCTTTTCCACCCACGATGGGCTGGCTGATCAATTCAGACGTATCTTCTTGACCCGAAGTTATGGGAGTGCCATTGGCGTCCAAGCCAAACCCGCGCGCCGAATCGAAATTGAGCTGCCATTCCATGGCTGTGTGCCCAACCGTCCAGCAAACACATTCAATGGATCCTTCGCAATTCTCCGAAGGAACCATCGTGCCGGCTTTCAAACAACCCGGTTCGATCAAAATTTCGCCTGGATGCCGATGTCGCCCGCGCGCATATACGCGTAATGCGCGACCCGTTTCCGTTCCGTGGCAAGCAAGCTGCGCACAACCACGATCGAAAATCGGTTCGACATTGCACTTGTAAAAGTCCAAGTCCAATGCGGGCAACATCGCCGTTTCTTTGGGTTTGCTGCTTGCTGTTCCGCAATTGTTCAAATCGGTGCACGTACGCGTGCCATTGTTGTCCTGGCCATTGGTTTGCCATGGCGAACAAAGCCACGCTTCGACACACCCGGACGAACCTCCAGCCCCAGAACTGCTGCTCGAACCGGTGCCGCTGCCCGTGCTGCTGGAAACATCTCCCGAACTGCTGGAACTCGCTCCGCCAGCTCCACACAAACCACTCGAACATGGTCCAGCCGTTGCGTTTGTTTCATCCGGTCCGCACGATGCAATGCCCGCAACGCTCATCAAGCTGAAGAGCGCTATGGACCATAAGTATCCCCGTTTCATTCCGACCTCCTGGCGAGTCCAATACCAATGGGCTCCCCACGAGCATCATCCACTGAAACGCGGATCGAGGCCAAATTTGCGGCGCAAAATTCCCTTGCGTCGGCAAGTTCGTTTTACGTGGCGTTGGTTGTTCGATTGCGCCGACGTTTTCCACCAATCGCCAAGACCAATCCCAATGCGCAGGCGAATGCTCCGCCACCGGTTGGCGTTCGACGTCCCATCGGACTCTCCGAGAAGGATACCGTCGCGACAAACACGTCGTCATGAAGTGGGTCGGTGAGGGTTTTTCCGGCTCCAGCATCGGCGCCATTGCCATCGACGGCGGCGACATGAAACGTCACTTGACCCGCCCCTGCTGGAGGAGCGGTCCATGAAAACGTCCATTGCGTCAGATTGGGCTTGGTTCCTGCGGTGACAATGGTTGCCGGGTATCCTTGATAAAAATCCTCGGCGGCAAAACCGCCCATGGAACCCGATTGAAATCCTTTGCCATCGACAGCTTCGACGACCACGGCATTGTAGTTTGACAAGGGCGAACCTTTGCCGAATTGTTCATCGACCATGGTGGCCGTGAACGAATACACTTCACCCGGCGTGTACATGAAATTCTGAAACAACGCGGGCGGATTCACGTCCAAGCGGACCTTCATTTTGCCCGGCGGATCCAAATGGCACATCGTGCAATCCCACCCGCGTTCCAAGGGGGCGCCGGCGTAAAAAATGCCTCCGCCTCCGCCGGCTCCGGGGGGTTTGTCGAATGTGGACCCTGAATGATACGCCAGTGCACTTTTCGGAATGCACATGACAAACGGCAGGGCGATCAAGAATCGCTTCCAGGCTCGATGCATGCCGGATCCTCCTTTTCGCCATTCACCCACTTTTCGAGGGTTTTGTAATCTGGGTCGTCGCGATTGAGAAATACATTGCCTTTTTTGAAACGTGTAGCGCCGCCGTGGTAATAACCGCCTTCCGACGATTCCAGCGGTTTGAGCAACAAGTAGCTGTTTTGGGGGCTTGCGCCATCGACGATGGCGCGGGTCGCGTTGTAATTGAATGCGCGCTCTTGGACGCTGAGTTGAGCATTGCGCTGTTCTTCAGGAAAACCAAAACGGAGACGATTGCGCGAGAAAATATGGTAATATCGGGCCACGTCCCCGTGACAAGCCAACGCTCCGCAACTCTTCGTCAAAATAGGTTGCACACGGCAACGAAAATACGCTTCATCGAGTTTGTTCGAATACGGAGCTTCGTCGGTGAGCCCCGATTGACAGCCCACGAGAAACAGCGCCAAGCCGAAGACGATGCGCTTCATAAGGTCGCTCCAATGGCCAATTCGGCAATGACGCCGAAACGGTTGGTGAGTCGCGGGAAGTCAAAAAAGTGGAATGCAAAACCCGTGGCTTTGGCTTCGGCACGAAGTTCTTCAAAGGGTCCGACTCGTTTGCCGAATGCGAGACGAAATCCGCCAAAACCGTCCACGAACGTTGCCAATTCGCGGTCCGACGTCATATAACGCCGCGGTCGATCGTACACGGGTTGATAAAACGCAACCTTGGATTGAGCATAACCACGTACGAAAAAGCCCAGGTCGAAATCACCCAATCCCAAGACAAACTCGGTTCCCGCGGTGACCGAACGAATGCCCCAATCGTCGACGTACCCACGAACATGCGATTTGAGCGCCGAATCTTTACCCACGGCATGGTTCCACCGCGCGGCAAGGGCATGACGGGCTCGCGTTTCCGGTGGCGCTTCCGGTGCAGTCACATAAATGCCAGGAACGTTGATGTTCGTATCGCTGATCCGGACAAACCGGTACGGACTGGCCTGATAACCGCTCAGATAAATGAAGGCGTAATCGAAATTCAGAAGGTCCCGTTTGGTGGCGACAAGCCCGAGCGTCACACTGCCGCTGCCTTGCAACAAGGAGCGCTGAAAGTTCGGGTCTTCCGAACGCCCGACATTGTTTGCGGTAAAACTCCCTCCAATGCCCAAGGTCACCGTGTGCGCTCGAAAATCATTCGAAAAAGATCCCGAAACAGAATGCGAACTCCAATCATGTTCCGTGGAATAGACATAGGACAAACTGGCATTCCGCGTGCCGTCATGATACGCAACCGATCCCATTCCTTCGTGTCGCAATTCGTCAAACGCGCCCGTTGCCGCAGAAACGACGTCCACCGAAGCGCTCGTCACGACATCGGCAATGTACCGTCCGCGAAACGTAAAACGTTCGAGTGGCGTGAGGCTTGCGCCAACCGCGGTGGTACTGATGAACGTATGATCGCTGTCTTGGTAAACGCTCGAACGAACGTCCGCGGTGGCGCCAATATCCCCGAAAGCTTGCGCCGAGACAAACAAGATTCCGGCTTGGATCGACAAGAATAGTTGCTTGTGGCGAATCAATTGCATCCGCAACCCCCGCCGACGGACCCATAACCGCCGCTCGCGCCTTCGCGGTAGTCATAAACGTGTTGCTCGAGGGCGGAGGCTTGAGGGTCGGCGTCCATTTGCATTTTCTTTTTGGCCAAGGTTCCACGTTCCCAGGGTTGCACGGTGGCACACCCCGTCACGAGGCCCAAGAAAACCAAAATCGCGGCGGAACGAAAGAAAATGCCAAGCATCGTTCATGCAGCTCATCGGAAAAACGTCCTGGTGTCAAGAAAAATGTAGAACCGATGGGCACAATGTTCGAGCCGTCATTGGCCAACGCCAAGGTTGGTTGCTCATCGTGGTCTGTTGTGATGGCCAGACAACCATTCAAGGAACAATCGTTACCTTCGTCCCCACGGGCACGATTGAATACAAAATTGAGACGTCGTCATTCGATAAGCCGATGCAACCGTCCGTCGGTCCCCAAACTTGTCCAAGTCCCGTCGCCGAAGAAAGCCGAATCCACGCCCGCGCGAGCGTCGCAAGTTTGGGTTTGACGCCGTGAATGCCAATGCCTCCGCCGGGGTTCGTAATGCCAAGTTTGCGCGTGCGGGCAATATCATCCGCATTGGGGTACGAAACGCCGAGAAAACGATAAAATCGATCGCTTTCGACCTTGCTCGAAATGTGATACACACCTTCCGGCGTTCGTTCGTCCCCTTCGCGTTCTTTTTGACCCACCGGATTGGCGCCAAAGGTCGCGGCAAACGTTTTGCTCTTTTTCCCAGCGCACATCAAATCGAGCGCCGCGTCCTTTTTGCGAATGACGATTTCGGGTTTTTCACACGCGGCAGGTTTCGCTTCGCTCATGGGCGGGGCGAAAAGCAATCCGCCAGCGATGATTATCGAGGCGAAGATCGCAATCAGTGTGGTTTTTGTAGGACGAAAGCGACCGGAAAGACCCATAGGTGGACGTTACAACGCTTTCGGGGCGAGGGCAATTCCGTGGAGAGAAAATGTGGCGGGCATCTTGGGCGAAATGTTACCACGTATCCAGAAATGCCCGTCGTGGACCAAGCTCGGGAACGGACGCGAGCGCGCGGAGAATCCATTTTCGCGTTTCTGCGGGGTCGATGACGCCATCAATTTCCAGAAAACTCGCCATACTGATCGCTTTGCCGCGATCGTAGGCATACGCAACGGCCATTTGAAACATTTGCTCGCGTTCTTCGGCGGTTTCGAGCGCTGCCAATTGCTTTTTCAGGGCCAACTTGACGGCTCCTTCGAGGCCCATGCCGCCGAATTCGCCAGTGGGCCAGGATATTGTGAAAAAGGGCGCGTGAAAATGCCCGCCCGTCATCGCTTGCGCTCCAAGACCATAACCTTTGCGCAAAACGACCGTAAAAAACGGTACGCGAAGGCTCCCCGCAACCGCAAACATACGCGACGCATGACGCACGAGCGCGGTGGTTTCGGCTTTCGGCCCGACCATGAATCCCGGCGTATCGCACAAGGAAATGATGGGCAAGCCAAACGCATCACAAAGCTGCATGAAACGCGCCGCTTTGTCGGAGGCATCCGCATCGATCGCTCCGCCCAAGTGATAAGGATTGTTGGCAATCAGTCCCATGGCTTTTCCTTCGATGCGAACCAGAGCTGTGACAATGCCCAAGCCAAACTCTTTTCTCAGTTCGAGCACCGAATCCGTATCCGCGAGCAATTCGATGATCGGGCGAATCTTGTACGCGCGGCGGCGTCTTTCCGGCAAAACATCACGCAACTTCGTTTGATCGGCGCACGC
>JBGAOI010000999.1:0-2962 GCA_044221885.1 Polyangium sp. (in: bacteria) | reverse complement strand
GAAGGCATCCGTGAAGGCATCCGTGAAGGCATCCGTCAGGGCATCAGGCAGGAACGTCTGCGTATGCTTAGTTACCGGCTCGGGCGAGTGCTCACGAACCACGAGCAAGAGCGGCTTGGAGCACGCGTCGCAGCGATGACGTCGAAACGCTTCTACCCCTTTGTCCTCCAAGCAAATGTCGACGAACTCGAAGCTTGGTTGGCCGCTCTCGTTAGCGTCTGACCATTTCCCCAGAAACCAAATTCATCTGTCCCGACGTCTCTGTAGGGGCGAAGCCATGAATTGTCCATATCCTTACGCGCGTTACGATTGCGCCGATTTCACGTCATGCGCGGTGCCAAATAATTTGTCCCAAATCACGAGCACGCCGGCGTAATTGCCATGGTTGGGGTGCAAATGATGATCGTCGTGAATGTTCGTCGAGGAAAACACGGGCGTCCGACGCCAGAACCACGAACGAATCCCCGAATGCTGATCCGCCGCGTACGCTTGACGCAAAAACGCGGCCATCCATACAGCATAAGCGCTCATGGGCGTGTGCAGGAAAAGCAAAAGCGCCACGCCAAACGCCGCCCCGAGCGATTGCACCATCCATTCGAGCGGGTGAATGTATAAGAAATATGCGGGCAAAGGGGCATAAATCTTGTGATGTAACAGATGAATTCGTTTATAGAGCCCGCGATTCTCATGCAGATACCGGTGGACCCAATACCCCCATAGATCCTCCATCAAAAGAATCACCGCAACGTCCAAGAATATCGCCCACCACGATGTCCATATCATCGTAAATCGATCCGCGAGCACATAGAACGCGGAACCTGCGCCAGCGACCAGAATGAGCAGATTCAAGAGAATCAACGGCAAGTCACGGTGAAATGTTGTCACGGTGTACGTTGCATGTTGCAATCGTAGAGATTGCGGAATTCCCCAAAGAATCATGACGTACGTCGCCAGAATCGACGCCACAACGACGGACGCGAGAATCCCGACAGTAACGAGGGCGAGAAGCATCGGCAGGGCAAAAGCCTACCACAAACGAACCGCGAAAGACCAGTTCGAAGAAGACGCTGAAAAGGCCGGGATGAGAAGGATTATTCGTCGACGACTTTCACGGTCGGCTCGACGCCGTCTTCGTGAATTTGAATGATGTTCAACGTCGCCGGTTCGAGGTTGACCGCGCCATTTTCATGGTTGTCCGACGCATCGACATTGACGTTTTGCGCGGCTCCGTCGAATTCGATTTCTTCGGAAACTTCACCTGGCTGCAATTCTGGGAAATCATGTCGAAAATTTCCGTCAGCCGACCGAACGGTGATTTTTGTTGCGGTTTTTCCTGTATTCTCTACCTGAACTCGAGTCGGGTACGAACATGCGCCAAGGTGCGCAAATGCGAGCAACAACGTGGGGAGAAGAAGGCGAAGGTTGTTCACTGTGCGATATTCCTTTCTCAGTTTGGCACGCAAACGTTCTTGTCACACTTGGGTTTGTCCATTGGACATTGATTGTCGTTGTCGCATTGGACGCAGACTTCGTTCTTGCAAATCGGCAGCGCCGGATCTTTGCAATGAACGTCGTTGATACATGCGACGCATTGGGTCTGACCGTCGCAAATGGGTTTGCCAGGCTCAGGGCAATCGGTGTCCTGTAGACAAACGACGCACCGGCCGTCATTCGCACAAATCGGCTCGGCAGCACCGCAATCGGTTTTCGTGATGCATTCGACGCACGAGCCCGAGCCCAGGTCGCACAAAGGACGTCCAGGTTCGGGGCAATCGGCATTGCTCGTACAAACGGGTCGGCAGTTATGGTCACCTGTGCAAACTGCGGCGCCAGCGCATTGCGCATCCACCAGGCATTCTTCGCAGTTGCCATTCTGCAAGTCGCAAATGGGATTGGCCGCTCCGCAATCAGCATTCGATGCGCATTCTCCGCATTGTGCTCGGGTAGGATCACAAATGGGTTTGTCTGCTGGACAGTCCATGTTCGACGCACATTCGATACACAATCCCGTCGGCACGTTGCACGTGGGCGCATCTCCAGGACAATCCGCATTGGCCGTACACGGAACGTCACAACGATGATTCTCGGGATGGCACACCTGCCCTGCATTGCAGTCGTCACTGGTCCGACATACTTCGCATCGCCCAACGACGCAAAATGGCGCTGCTGCACCGCAGTCCATATCGGTGAAACATTCGACGCAGCCCAGGTTTGCGTCGCATCCAAACGTGCAATTCTTGCCCCCGCGTTCACAAGAATTCGTTCCGCCCGACGAACTGCTGTTGCTCGAATCACCCGGGTTGACGTTGCCGCCTCCACCACAAGCGCCGGAAAGCACCGTTGCACCACCGGCCATCAAGAAACCTACGAGCAATTTCCAACGAATCGACATGGACATGGTTCCGTTTCCTTGTCTTGCCGGCGGATTCCCGCCTGCATCCTCGAACTTCATGTCGCAACAGAGACCATCAACACCGCAAATAGCTCACGAATTTTTTGCGAAAATAGGTGAGCCATTCGGTCTCTGTCTTGGCTCTGTTGGCACGTCAGGCATTACGCAATGAGCCATGAGTTCGTCCAAATGGTACATTTCCAAGATCCCATGACGCGCACGAACCGCCTTGTCGAATCGCACATAACTCCGTCCATTGTGGCGCGTTCGGGTCATCGAGCAGCGGTGGTTCGACTTTCGCCACCGAACCGTTCAGACGACGAAATACTTCGGGCGCTCGGTGCGGGTGAAGTTTGGGCGGCGGCAGCATTGTTGGATCGTTATGGAATCGATGTGGAGCGCATATTGCGGCACATTTTGGGAGACGACCCGGAACTCGAGGATTTGGTACACGACGCGTTTGCGAGCATTCTGGGCTCAGCAACGACTGTGCGTGATTCCAAGGCTCTTCGGGCCTGGATTGTGTCGGTTGCTGCACACACGGCTCATCGCGCGATAAGGAAGCGCAAA
>JBGAOI010000998.1:0-2965 GCA_044221885.1 Polyangium sp. (in: bacteria) | reverse complement strand
AAGAATTATCGAGCGACAATCGAAATCGTGTACTTGAATGACCCAAGCCCTCTCGAGCGTCGCCAATTGGATCAAATGCGGACCATCGGATACCTCGCCACGTCTGAACAATGCCTTCGACTCGGTATCGAATCCGCAAAATTTTGCGCCCACCAGCTCGGTACATGCTCGTTCCGCCTCCTGGGCCGTCGAAACGAGCGTGATACGTTCCCGCCCCAGCGCCGGAAACGGCGGCAGCAACTTGATTTGCTCTTTCGTGGGAATGGTGAGCGGCAAATTCTTCCCTATCGGCGCGAACATCGGTGGCTCCTCATGTGCGCGATGCTCGCCCATAACCGCGTCAAAGTCAACCACAACCTTACCGACGCGGATATTTGGTGGGATTCGGCCGTTGCTGACTTCCACAATGAATTTCCGACGCTGTCCCGTACCTGCCATTCTTCAGATGGGCAGGGGTTTTATCAGCCTATTCTGATTTTACAATGTACCATTGGAAATTCGGAATCATCATTGTGAAGCACGACTCATTTCTTCTGCGCATCGCGGTGAATACTCGAATTGTTGCTCGATATTTTGAGCTTCTCCAAAGCAGCGGCCCGTTCCGGCCCCGACATTTCGCACTCAACGAGCCGCCATGACCGATCTCGGCACGTTGCATGGGCTTGTGCGTAGTCGCAAACGATATCACGCATATCCACGCGCGTGCGTTTTTTGGAACAGATGATTGGTAACGATTCGCTTGCAGGCATGCTTCGATTGAGTTTTTCCAGTTCTTTCAGTTCATAAACGGGATTGCCGATTGTTAATGACCAATACCTGTTGGAGCGTTGGACAACTGCGAAAACAGGTTGACATCCTGCGTAGGCAAACCAAATCGATTTGGACATATAGGTGTACCGCGGGCGTTCACCGAAAGAGTGGCCCATGTCGCGGCGACAATTGAGCGAATACAGATTTTCGTGGGTAAAATGAAGCGTGTAAAGTGTCAACTCCGTGGGTATTCGACGTACGAACCAATCCGCAGTGGAAAGGACACCGGCTGTCGCGCCGACGAGGAAGGTCAGAATAGCAAAACCTCGCAAAAGGAGCCAACCCACGCCAACGTGATGGTTTGACGTGTTTCCCCGTGGTGCTTTGAATTGATCCATCTGTACCACAGCCAAGAGTGGCGACACGAAGACCAATACCGTCACGAAACGATGCGATTCTAATGCAGTTTTATTGACGTCGAGGCGCGTCAATGCGACAACGGAAACGACAAAAAGAATTGCGTGTACGAGGGCCAAGCCCAGCTTTCGCCGACCTCGCCAAGCAATCCACCCGAGCGCGCCGCCCATCCATGTTGCGAATGTGGGCCACACGTCGTACATCAACATACGGCGGCCTTCCATCGAACCGAGGGATAACGTTTGCACGTAATAACCGGGCGAACGCCAGGGAACAATGCCAATGGTATGTTTCTGGGCTCCTGGGGACAATGATGCCGAAAAGACGAGATTCGGTCCAATCAACGCAAGCAGCAGCAGCCCGAAAACCGCGACACCCACCCATCGCTTTGGATGGAGTACGTCGGGATAAACCACCCAGACGAGACCAAGGCATAACCCTAAGATGCCGATGGAAGCTTCATCGGAAATGCTGAGTCCACACGTTGCAAACACGAGAGCCAACGGCCCTTCGGTTGCTTGGCTTGGGCGACGATAACCAGTTTGGCACAACAATGCTCCGATAAAGCTGACAAAAAATAGTTCTGCAAATACGTCATGGGGTCGAAAACTCATGGTCCAAGAATTCAAAAAATTATAGCCATGGGCCGCGGCTTCTCCGGCATCGCGCCCGAGCGTGCACGGGCCACTCAAAAACAAAAATAGCTCGAGGCCCAAGATCATGGGCAGACTTCGAGTCACCCATTCGTAGAGCAAGAGAGCGATGGTCAGTCCAATCAATCCAAATATCACGTCGTGCGATAATGTCAGGGCCAAAGATGAATGCAGGATACCTCCAGAAAAAGTTTGGAGCATGGCTGCGTGCACGTCACCGCTGAAGTGATAATGGAGCACTTCGGCGGAGTTATTGACGTTGTGGAAGGGCAATTGCTGACCCTGCAAAGAAGAGACGAGCGGCGTATGCCACTCGCGATCCCAGATCGAGTACCGCCGTGAAATCACCATACTCAACAAAACGCCAGTTACGACGCTAACTATCCCAGCGAAACATTCGCGGCGACCGAGTGCACGAGGCCAGTTGGGCAAAGATCGTCGGCGAAGGATCGCATAGGTCATACCCACGCCGGTCCAAGCCATACGTGCTGCAATGGCCGCGAATGCGAGGCGCATGAAGAGCGCAAAAGCGAGCACGAGCATCAAATCGGCGGCAACGGCAATTGAAATATCAAGAGCGATTGCGGCAAGTCGCCGATCGACGCGCGATCTCATCCAAAGAACGAGCGCGATGGGAATGAGGTACAGCAGAACGCTGCATACGGCTGCGAACGTCAACGTCATCATGCGGTTTCCCGCTTGCGTAGGAGCCAATTGTAATACAGCGTAAATCCAGGTTCACGGCGCAAGGGAAATACAAGGTTATTGCGTTGCACGATTGTAAAGCCAACCGTCGCGAATTGCGACGACACTTCAGAAGGCGTCGTCACATGATTTTCTTCGATTCCTTTGAAACCAATCGCTCGAAATCCAGCCTCCATCAGTCTGTTTACCGCGGGCATACCGAGCAAAAGTACGCCATTCGGAGCCAATACGCGCGCCATTTCCGACAGAGCCAAACGATACGAGCGGAGGTGTTCCATCACGGAAAAACATGCCATCATGTCGAAATGATTTGACGGATAGGGCATTTCGAGCACGCTACCTCGTTGCAGGTGAACGCGCAATCCACGCGCATCGAGCATACGAGTGACCGGAATGGGATCCGCGTCAAGATCGAGGCCATGAAGTTCCGAAACGATAGG
>JBGAOI010000997.1:0-2965 GCA_044221885.1 Polyangium sp. (in: bacteria) | reverse complement strand
GGTGCAGCCGCTCGAGGCAATCGCGTCGAACGCCAAAAACCCGAGGAAGACTAAAAAGCGGCAACGACCAATCGTACAGGGTCGTCATCAAAGCGTGAAAATAGAAAGCATTGGAAAGATCAGGGGCAAAGTCGATAATACCTTGGTCCAATCGATAACGATGTCCTTTGGCACATACGACTTCGCGTGAATCGGCCGCAAGCGTCAGCATCGCGTGATCGCGAGGACAACGAAGCTGCGTCACGTTTGTCGACGTCACGCTTGGACCTGTGTAGATATTTGCATGGCAAACGTTTTTGGCTTGTTGCGGGGAGGCATTTGTCGTGGGAATGAGTAAATGGACGAGATGGAATGAAAGCGCAATGCAATCTGCCATGATCCACACAACCTGTCAAGCCGCGACCTCGTCTCGAAAGAAATGATCCGGTTGACGATGGGGCTACTCCCCCAATCTCTCCAGTTCATGTGGCGCAGCCTTTTGGCAGGGAAATGTTATGACAAACAAAATCTCTTCGATAAAAATGTTGCCTCGAAGGCAAGCGGCGTGATAGACACGCACCAGAACAGTGCCCTCGTGATGCGACACCTCGTTTTTCTCGCCGGATTCGCGCTTTTTTTGCTCGGTTGTCCCCGACAACCCTACTTGGTGCGCCTCGTCGACGCCTCGAATGAACCGTTGCCCACCGTTGAAGTCAACGGCCAAGAAATAGCGCTGGGAAACGTAGGCCAAACATATCGCATCGAAATCCACAACCTTACGAAAAAAGACGTTGGGTTCATGATTTCCGTCGATGGCCTCGATACCCACGCTGGCCGTCCCAAGCCCGTCGAAGAACGCGGTGGATACCATTTGAAAGCCGATCGTTATGACCGGATGCCGGGCTTCGAGGTTTCGCCGACCGACATTTCGAGTTTCCGGTTCGTCGAAGAAACAGATGCATTTGCCAACCAGCGAGGTACGGCGACAGAAATAGGTCGCATTGAAGCACGCTTTTTTGCATTAAAATGCGGATCGAACTCGAACTTGCCGTTCGAATACACATTGCGCCCGTCGACCGGGCCATCATCCCCCGCGAATTCATCGCCGAGCCGAACGCAGCCTGTGTCGGGCGATCTCGTGAAAGTGGCGGAAAAAGAAGTGGCTCCGTGTCTACTCGACCTTGGCGCGGAACTCGACCGGGTTGTGCTTTCGTATCGAAGTCCCGAAGGCAAACGAATCGGAACGGCAGGCCCGCCACCCCAAGCAAGTCCGCCGAAAGCGCCCGTCAAGTCCGCCGATCCCTCGAAGGATGAATCACCGAAAAAAAATCCCACGTCTACAGTCATTGATCAAAACAAAGGCTGATCGGACACGTCGGAAACGCGTCGACGCGTCGGCACTGATTCGTTGCAATGCGTCGGTCAGGTCCCGTCGGTCCTTGGCACGTCCTCCGACTTGACAACGACAGCGAGACTGGTCGCAGAAGACTGTCCCGAAGCGCCCATGACCGTTTTTGCGGTCAGCAGAAGGTGTCGACATCGTCCCGCGACCGTTTTTGTGGTCCACATTGCCACCAACACCCGTTGGGAAGCGATTTAGGGGTCGGGGTTACTAAAATGGGGCATTGCACCGAGTCAATTCGGTGGGGATTCGCACGGGCTGGCCCAAATTTTTCTTGGAAAGCAACGAACAAAAGTCTTTCCAAGCGTTGGCGAATTGGCGTATGCTCGGCGTGAAGCCATGCAAACGCAAACGGAAAAGGTCGAGGGGCTGGAGAACTGGCAAGCGTGGGCGGGGGCTGGCGTAGGCCATTTCATCCGCGTGAAGCACGGAGAAAACCGCGAAGTTATGCTTTCGCGTTGGGACGTGCACACGATGCTCGAAAGTGCGACCGAAGCTGTATTCGCCAGCTCGGGCGCGGGCGGACGCGCGACACTGGCCCGAGGGTTTTCGGTGGCGCGAGGTGGCAGTCCGAGTGGTCCGGTGGAGCTGAACGTGCGTCGACCGACGAATACGGCTGAATGGATCCATGAAATCGTCACACTCGCCGATGGTGGATCGGAAAAACTGTTTCAGGTAGGAACGTGGATCGTGCGCGTGGGTCCGCCTGATTATTATGCGCAAATCGTCGCCTCGACGGATGAAACGGCCGCGGGTTCATATCGATCCGCGGGGGACGATTACAAGGCGATGTATCAGGGTTCGTCGCGGTGCAAAGACAAGACGGGCGTGCTCTTGGGATTTTTGCAGAACGAACCCATTCCGGGAACGCCGCCGGAGATGGCGCGTCTCGCGGTCGCGATGCTCGTGTCGGAGGCGGCGCGGAATCATCGCACGTGGGGCGTTAATTTGATGTTGCTCGATTTGTTGCGTCAGAACTCGGTTCCGGGTGGATTTGGGGGCATGATTCAGAACGATATGCATCCCATGTCCAAGGGCGGGACGTATCAACCGGGCAAAGTGGGAATGAAAGGTGGGCGCAAGTCGCGGGAAACGTGGGCTCACGAGGCAGGCATCACGATGCTCTGGTTGTCGAAATTCGCTGGGCTTCAAATCCAAATGGTGGAGGCTGCTGAAAAACGCTGGCGTGATCCCATCAAAGGTGAAGCGTTTGTCAATTTGGTCCGCGGGCGCCTCACGGATGCAATGGTGGCCCGATTTCGCAAAATTGCCTGGGCGTGGGAGTGACCCTGTGTGGGTCGGTGTCGGGCGTTTGCCTGGACGAAGGCCGCAGTGAAATTTTCACGAAATTCGTTTGCACGACACCTTGTACCATTTGTCTTGGCCCATGCTAGACTCGGTTGTTTTTCGGGCAAGTAATGACGATTCAACGAAGGAAGGGCCCATGCGGACAAAAAATATCTTGAAGTTCAGTATCCTAACAGTTCTGACTCTCGCCACGGGATGTGGCGGTTATTCGGACGACGAGGTCGATGCGCAAGTCCGTGTTGATCTCGCTCGACAAAAAATTCGGCCGACGGCTAC
>JBGAOI010000996.1:0-2980 GCA_044221885.1 Polyangium sp. (in: bacteria) | reverse complement strand
ATTGGGAGACACTCGGTTGAGGCTTGGTTTTTTCCAGCAAACCAATCGTGATAATGGCGCCTGCGCCTGAAAAGACACCACCACGCGTCGCCGGATCGATGGCTGTGAAAAGCGGTCCATTGAGGCCGCCTTGCGAATGACCGAAGACCATGATTTTTGTCGCGTCAAACAGAATATCGGTGCCCGTTGTTGATACCGATGCAGGCACCATCATGTGACTTTCGGTGAAAAGACGCGCACGTTGTACTTCGTCAATTGCGGATTGGCGACCGTTTGTCCGGCCCGCGATCGGATTCTGAAAATTATAGAACGTGAGCCCAATCTGAGCCTCGGTTGCGCCAGGGAATGACCCCGGACGCGTGCCTTGAAAAATTTGATCCACGCCCATCGTCGCGAGGCAATGGGCGGCCAAGGATGGCCCCGTGCCATCCCCAAGGTAACTGCGCCAATCGCCCCCGGTTCCGTGTGCGTAAAGCACGATAGGGTAACCGGAAGGAGGCATTGGGCACGCGTTCGAGGATGGTACGGTCAGGGAAAACCGGAGATTGGATTCGCTCTGCACGACGGGTACGCCGTCTTTGAATTCGAATTGGCCGCCGTCAGTGATTTGAAGAAATGGCAACTTACCGGCTTGGTAATTCGGCGAAGGTCCATATTGCCCTTGATACTCGGTGTATGTTGCATTCGAGTTTCCGACTTTCCACATGGTGGCATCGACTGTTGGCGGATCGGCCGTTTTCGCGACGTTGTCGCGCACGGCCATAAGCTCTTTGGTGGGATCGGACGTCGTGAATACCGCGAAGTGCACAATGCGCTCACGTTTGACGCCGGCTTTTTGGATTTCGGCCACTGCGTCGGCAAGAGCCGTTTTTGCTGCTTGCGTCGTCGCATTGGATGGTCTCGTGCCGACGAGCATCCCGACCGTTTCGTTTTGACCAAGCGGCGCGCCGTCTTCCGAACGTAATGCATTCGTGACGACCAGTGCATAACGCGTGTGAGGCCGAAGGGGAAAACCTGGCGTGGGCATGAAAGCGAGTGTATTCGAAAGATAATAAAGCCCCGGCTTTGCGTGAAATGAAACCGAGACGAGTTTCCTTGTGCCATATTCGGGCGAATTGGGGTCCACATCGAGAAGCTGCACACTGGCGGCGGGATCCTGGGCATCTTTGGGCGTCGCCGGGAGCGTGTCAGCGTCGATTGCGCCGGTGAAGCGCAGATAACCTGCACCCGCTGGCGAAAAACCGTCCACGAGGCCCTTGAGGGCATTGATGTAGATTCCCAAGATCGGGAGCGATTTCGGATTGTAGTAGCCGGTAAAACGTGGTGATCCATTTTCGAGACGCAGATCACTCGGCCATGGATGGTCGAAAAATGTCGTTTCTGCGAGCGCATCGAGCGACGCGGGTACGGAGTATATCGCAAAGACGTTCGGTACAGTCCCGTTGCCATTGGAACCACCCGAGCCACTGGCATTTCCTGGACGGTTAGGGTCGCCGCCGCATCCCTGAGCAACTGCGAGTGGTAATGCAAGCGCCGCTGCGAGCGCAAACGTGCCAAGCGAGATCTTCCAACGTGTCATTGTCGACAATCTCGCATGTTTCGAGGGCATTGTCCAGACAAAATGGCGGCGTTGCTGGCAATGCGGCACCAGGAATCAAGGCTGACCACGATGTTTGGCCCGCACAAGAAGAAAAATGCCGGAACGCGTATGCGCCTGGTTCATCGTTGCAGGGATGTTGATTGGTTGGTTTCCCTAGGGGTGCGATTCATCGCGCCCCTACAATTCGCGTCGTGGAAATTCGCGTCCTCGATCGAACCGGTCATCTTCACTGCGACGATAAACTAGATCCAACGTGCCGACGACATCGTCGTGTGCCCGGCAATCCCCTAAAAACTTCAATATCCCCGATAGCGACGACCTGCAAGTTGCCGCCGCTGCATTGCTTCATTCAGCTCCCGACGATCTGCTTCCAAGTAATGCTGAGGGATCATCTGCAAGTGCACGA
This sequence comes from Polyangium sp. (in: bacteria), assembly GCA_044221885.1. Lineage (GTDB taxonomy): Bacteria > Myxococcota_A > Polyangia > Polyangiales > Polyangiaceae > Polyangium. The sequence goes on along the minus strand of JBGAOI010000996.1, from coordinate 974 downwards.
GTTTTCCGAGGGGCGATAACGAAAACGTGCCGAGCACTCGATTTTCCTCGCCCAAGCCGAGCTCCACCCAGCGGGCGATTTGTTTTCGATGATGCGCCATCATCACTGCACCGTATTTTTTTGCCCGCGATCGCAGCCGCGTGTACGGGCTGTAAAGCAAATCGAAGGTCACATCACGCGTGGCCCTTTGTTCATCATTCAGCGTTCGCCAATATCCAATACCGAGCCCACCTTGCTCGATCGCCGAGCAATAATCGTGTACGTCGCGATGATTCAAGAACGTCGCTCGATCCCCAATGGAAAAACTCGAATTGCCCAGGCCGTGATAAAGCACTTCGCCGTACGCCGGATTCACGCGCACCTTGGCCAGCTCCAACAATTCGCGCCCCACGTGACGTGGTGACCGGTAAAACCGCGCGCCTAGTTCTTTCCATCCAAGCCGCGTAAACAGCGCCCGGGCTCGCGCATCGCTATGCGCCGTCTCCACGAACGACGGGACCGTATCGAGTTTGCCATACGTCCCACTGCGCGGATCATCGTGATACGGGTAAATAAAAACGCTATCCACTGCGCCGCTCGTCGCGAGCCGCTCCAATTCGTCGAGCGTCTTTTGCCACGATGCTGGCGTTTGTCGCTCCAATCCCGTCATGATGTCGATGTTGATGTATTCAAAACCTGCTTTTCGCGCCCGTTCGAGGGCGTCGAAAGTTATGGCGAGATCCTCTTTGTGGTGATGAAATGCATAAAGCTCTGGATCCAGTGTCTGCACTCCGAAATTGATCCGCCGAAAACCCGCCTGCACCAACGCCCAGAGCTTGTCATCCGATGCCGTCACTGGCTTCGCTTCGACGGTGCTCATGCTCGTTCGCGGAGGTCCAAAATGAAACAAGAGATTCATCAGGAATCGTTCGAGCAAATGCACCGGCAATGCCGTGGGCGTCCCACCGCCCAGGAAAAACAATGCCGGTTTGACC
>JBGAOI010000995.1:0-2981 GCA_044221885.1 Polyangium sp. (in: bacteria) | reverse complement strand
TGGAAAATGCCCGCACTCGCGCATTAAAAGGGTGGAATGCTCGACACCGCAAAACACGCACGTCACGCTATGTGACTGTAGCTGGTGCTTTCGCGGCGGTTGCCATCAGCATAGCCGCGTTTGTCTTGCCTCACCATTCCGCCATTACGTACGTGATTGGTACGAGTGCGACAAATGGCGTGGTGGGAGCATGGATTGCTGCGGGTTCAGAAGGAACGGAGCTGCATTTCTCCGAAGGAACGCGATTGACTTTGTTGCGGGAAACTCGAGCTCGCGTGGCTCGTGCCGACGAAAATGGCGCCCGCGTGGTCTTGGAGCAAGGAAGCTTGCACGCCAACGTCATGCATGCCTCTCCGTCGACGTCGTGGGATGTCGGAGCAGGACCGTTTGAAATTCACGTTGTCGGTACGGCATTCGACGTCACGTGGGATCCAGGCCGAGAAGCGTTTGTCCTCATTATGCGTGAAGGCCGTGTACGCGTGCAAGGCCCACTTTTGGGAGAAGGACGAACGCTCGAACGAGGCGAAGAACTGCATGTAGAAGTCGCGCAGCGACGTTGCGAAACGCGACAAACCTTGGACGAAACGCCAGTGCCCACTGCCCCCAGGGACGAGCCGACCGTCGTTGAAGACAAAGATTCGCCCGAGATTCCGGACGAACCAACCATGGAGACTCCATCGAAAACCGCAGCCACGGCAACGATTCCGCCGTGGCGACAATTGGCATTGAAGGGAAAGCACGAAGAGGCCATTCTGGCGCTCGAGCGTGAAGGTTGGAATGACGTGCTGGCTCGTGCGTCGGTGGACGTGTTATTCGAAATTGCCAACGAAGCTCGATTTGCCAAACAATATCGTCGTGCAGAAGAAGCGCTTTTGCAAGCCCGAAGCAAAGGCGCCACCGGACGCTCGGCTTTCTTGTTGGGAAAACTCGCGATGGATCATCGCGACGCGCGACAAGACGCCATTACGTGGTTCAAGACGTATTTGGCGGAGGTTCCTTCAGGAGGTTTGGCGGAGCAGGCATTCGAACGATTGCTCGAACTTCAACAAGACATAAAAGACAGCGACGGGGCAAGACAAACCGCTGAGCAATATTTGCTCCGATTTCCGAACGGAAGTCATGCCACGTTGGCCCGGACCATGGTCAAACCTTGAAACCTCGGCAATGCATGTTCGTGGGCGCATTGCTAGCCTCAACGCTGGCGTCGCGAGCGCATGCGCAATCCGATCATGTCGTGTTGGTTCATGGAGGCGTTGGGGAACCAATTGCGGGACATCTGGTTGACGAATTGGTTTCCCTGGGGATCACCGTTGCAATCGTAAAGTCCGACGAATCGGATTTGGCAACCATTGGACGAAGCCACACGGCCGACGCGGCCCTTCGCGTGCTCAAGCCCAAACATGCCGTCGAGGTTTGGCTCGACGGAACAACGGAAGCGATTGTCATTGCGGAATCCAATGACGAAATGGACAATCCTGCTGCCTTGGCATTACGGGTTGTGGAGAATCTCCGGGGACGACTCGTCATCCGAAAGAAAAATACTGATGCAGCGGGCGTGCCGCCTCCCGAGGAAAAACCTTCCGCAGTGAAATATGACGTCGCGCCAAACACGCAATTGGGAAAACCTTTGGCGCTGCGTGAACCTCTACTTCCGCGTCCCACCCGGGCAACGGGGCCGGTGCCCTTGAGCTGGCGCATTGGTCCCGCCGTTTCGTGGCAAATAGCCAGCCAAGGTATTTCGGAAGCAGGGATGGCCTTTTTGGGCGTCCGCTACGCATTTTCACGGCGATGGGGAGCCGACCTCATGGGGTTGGTCCCGGTCATTTCGTCACGTTTGTCATCACCCGATGGTGTCGTATTGTTGTCGGCTCCAGCCGTATTTGGCGGTGTTTCCGCGGATATTCTCGATTCGACCAGCGCTCTCGCCATTACGCCGGGCGTAGGGTTGGGGCTTGGAGGGTTGAGCTATTTCGCACAGCCGGGCAATGGCAACGTTTCTGCAAACGATGGTTCGGTGCTGTTCGCTATGCCTTACGCGCAATTCGGCATGACTTGGCGCTTTCGTCCAGCGGTGGGAATTTTTCTCAATACATTGATGGCCGTAGCCACGCCGAGACCCGTCATCCACCTACGAGGGCGTCCCTCGGATGCATATTTCGGTCAACCGCAATTGGCACTGGAATCGGGCATCTGGATGGCTCTATGATCGCGCATCTCGACACGCACGACATCACGTCAATCCGGTCATTGTGGACGTATCGAATTCTTTCAGCCATGCGCCGAGAGAGGAGTCATGGATCATGAACGCTCCCATTTTGGTTGGAATCATATGTGTCAGCCTTTGTTCGGTGGTGACGGGATGCGGTGATATTTTTCTCGAACCTCTGCGTCCGAACGACGACAACAATGTTGTATGCATAGCACCAACAACGTCGTGCAAAGGCGAGTGTCACGACCTATCATCCAGCAACATTCATTGTGGCGCATGCGGAATGGAATGCTCGGGTGGTTCCCATTGCGAAGCAGGAAGTTGTGTTTGTCCTAACGGACAAAGTATGTGTAATGGTGTTTGTTCGTCTCTAAGCAATGATCCAGAAAACTGTGGCGCGTGTAGTCTCGTGTGTACAGGCGACGACATTTGTGTGGCGGGTGATTGTAAAGGAATGATTTGTTCGGCGCCATTGCTCGAATGCAGCAGCGTTTGCATCGACACATCCACCAACAACGAAAACTGCGGCGCGTGCGGCATCGACTGCAAAGGGGGACAAACGTGCGTCAATGCAAACTGTACGTGCTCGGTGGGTCTCACTTTTTGCGACAATACTTGCGTCAATACGAACACGGACATCGAGCACTGCGGCGCGTGCAACACCAAGTGTGACAGCGGTCAATCGTGCAATGGAGGGAAGTGTTTGTAAGGGTCGAACCTTTCGCCTATCGCCCACGATCGCTGAACCAAGAAGACACCCCGACCATCCCGT
>JBGAOI010000994.1:0-2987 GCA_044221885.1 Polyangium sp. (in: bacteria) | reverse complement strand
ACGCGCACGCGCCAAACGACGTCGTGAACGAGCGCTTTTGTTCGTCGATCAATTCGAAGAAGTGTATACGCTGGCTTCGGAAAGCGAACGCGAAGCTTTTTTGCAATGTTTGGTCGGTGTAGCCGACGATCCCAGTTCACCCGTGCGGGTGCTCATTTCGATTCGTCACGATTTTCTCAATCGCGTCGCGCTGGGTTCGCCCACGTTGACCGAATTGATCAGCCGCGGCACAGTGCTCGTGGGACCGTTGGATCGGCGCGGATTGCAGCGAGCGTTGGTGGCTCCAGCAGAAGCCGTGTCGTATCGTTTCGAATCCGAAACCCTGGTCGCCGAAATGCTCGATACGCTCGAACGCACCGCCGGAGCTTTGCCATTGTTGCAATTCACAGCTTCGAGGTTATGGGCGGGCCGCGATATCGAAAGACGCATGTTGACCGAATCGTGTTATCGCGCATTCGGTGGGGTCGAAGGGGCGCTCACGAGTCACGCGGATAGCATCATTTCCAGCATGACCGAAGCGGAAAAACATTGGGCCCGGGTGCTCATTTTGCGCCTCGTCACGCCCGAGCGTACGCGGGCCATTGCCATGCGCCATGAATTGTCAGAACTTGGAGGTGCCGAGAAATCCAATGTCGAGCGGGTGCTCGATAAACTCGTCAATGCGCGCTTGCTGGTCGTGGAGAGCACGCGGGGCGGTGGGAGTACGGTCGAATTGGTCCATGAATCGTTGATCGAGCGCTGGCCACGTTTGAGTTCGTGGCTCGATGAAGCGGATGATGATGCGCAATTTCGAGGTCGCTTACGCACGGCAGCGAAAGAATGGGAAGCCAGCGGAAATTCCGAAGGATTGGTTTGGCGTGGCGATGCGGCCGAAGAAACGCGTCGATTTTGGAAAGCGCATGGCGAACGTATTGCCGTGGAATTAAATGCGCGTGAAACCGCCTATGTGCAGGCCATTTTGGAGCTCGACGATCGCGCGCGTCGTTTTCGCCGCTGGGCCATTGCGGGCGGATTCGTTTTTCTTGCCGTCATCGTGATTGTCGTCTCGAGTTTGGCCGTACAATCCAATCGCGAAGCAAAACGCGCCTTGGCCGGGGAATTGGAAGCGCAGGCGCAAAGAAATGAAGCGCGGGCGCAAAAAGCCGAAGCCGAACGGAGTGCCGCTCGAGCGCGCAACGTGACGCGTATGGCCGCGGCTGGGCAACTTCGTAAAGATCCTTTGTTGATGCTTGCGCTTTTGCGTGAAATCGAACCTGAAACGACACCAAGCGGCTGGAGGGAACTCGCATTCCAAGCCCTCGCCGCTTCAGATTTGGCCACCATGGTGTTTTTCCACGGCGACGCTCGAGCCGTTGCGTGGAGCCCCGACGGCCGACGCCTGGCGACATGTTCCAATGACCGAACCGTTCGCGTGTGGAATCTCGATGGCTCGGGCGAACCGTTTGTGTATCGACGCCACACGAAAGGTGTTTATGCGGCCGCTTGGAGCCCCGACGGCAAACGCATTGCGTCGGTATCCATGGATCAAACGCTTCAGGTGTGGAATGCCGACGGCACGGGCGAACCTCTTGTTTTCAAGGGTCATGGCGCACCGGTGCGTACCGTCACGTGGCATCCGGATGGAAAGCGGATTTTCACCGGCGCAATGAACAAGACCGTGGGTATTTGGAATATCGACGGAACCGGAGCAGCCGAGCCTGTGGACGCGAAGTTTGGCGGGATATACGCCGCGGCGTGGAGTCCCAATGCCGAGCGTGTCGTCACCGGCGGTCGAGATGGAAAGGTGCGCCTATGGGACGCGGATCGTAAGTCCGAACCGACGTTATTGGATGAGCACAAAGGTCCTGTACATGCACTCACGTGGAGCCCGGATGGGCAGCATATTGTGGCCGGTGCCGACGACGGAGTCGTACAAATCTGGAATGCGGATGGATTGGAAAAACCTTTGGTTTTGACTGGATACAGCGCATTAAAAGTATCGGTGACCGTGAGTCCGGATAGCCGACGCGTCGCGTATGCTGGCGACACACCAGCGTTCAAGATTGCGAATTTGGATGGCTCGGGCCATCCCATTGAATTCCATACGGGTAATCCAGTTTTGGAATTGGCTTATAGTCCCGATGGCCAACATATCGCCTCTGTGGATCGGAATGGGACCATTCATGTGTGGAACGTCGACCGGACCATGAAAACGCGCACGTTTCGCGGGCATACAGCCGGGGTCTTGGGCGCGGTGTGGAGTCCCGATGGTCAACGCATTGCATCGGTTGCCCAAGACGATACGTTGCGCATATGGAATGCACGTGATGGGAATGTCCCGCCTATTCTTTTGAAATACACGGCCCCACTTTTCGACGTTGATTGGAGCCCCGATGGTCAACGCATTGCCACGAGTTCGCAGGATCGAACCGTCGCGATCTGGAATGCGGATGGCAGCGGAAAACCGCAGATCTTGAAGGGCCACGAGGCTTTGGTGCACAACGTTGCTTGGAGCCCGGATGGCTCGTTGCTCGCTTCGTGCGGTTCCGATTATACCGTACGCATTTGGAATGCGGACGGCACGCCGACACCTCAAATATTCCGTCATGCAGGCATTGTGTACACGGCGGTGTTTAGTCCCGACGGCAAACGGATTGTTTCTTCTTCGGTCGACAGTACGGCTCGTGTATGGAATGTCGATGGTTCGGGCGAACCTGTTGTACTTACACACGAAACGGGCTTGTATGGAGCGGCGTTCAGTCCAGATGGGAAGTTTATCGTGACGGGTTCGCAAGACCGAATCTTGCGCTTATGGAATGCCGACGGTTCGGGAAAACCGCGTGAATTCAAGGGGCATTCAAATGTCGTGACCGTGCGTGGTGATCGCGTTTTTTCACCCAATGGAGAGCGGATCGTGACTTCGTCCGATGACGGCACTGCGGGGGTTTGGAATGCCAATGGGCAAAGCGAACCGCTGTTTCTGCGTTCGTCCAATGATGCGGTGAATA
>JBGAOI010000993.1:0-2988 GCA_044221885.1 Polyangium sp. (in: bacteria) | reverse complement strand
ACCATTTCGTGCGGCGTGGGCGCGTGCAGCAAAACGGTTCCTGCGTGCATGAACGGAATGCCCGCAACGTGTACGCCCGGACCAAGCATGGCGGAAACGTGCAACGGAATCGACGACGATTGCGATGGCGTCGTCGACAACGGCAATCCAGGGGGCGGCGCCGTTTGCAATACGGGACAGCTTGGCGTTTGTTCGACAGGCACGACGAAATGCCAAAATGGGGCCATCGTTTGTCCTCCCAATACGCAAGCGAGCAACGAAGTTTGCGAAGGCATGGTCGACGAGAATTGCAATGGCATCATCGATGACGGTTGTGCCTGTGCCAATGGTTCGAGCCGAGTTTGTTATGACGGACCCGTGGGAACGGCAGGCGTTGGACCTTGCGCGATGGGCATGCAAACGTGCTCTGCAGGCGCTTGGGGCGTGTGTATGGGACAAGTCTTGCCCGCCATGGAATCGTGTAATGGTATCGATGACGATTGCAGCGGCGTCATCGACCAGAACAATCCCGGCGGCGGCCAAGCTTGCAACACGGGAAACCTGGGCATTTGTGCGGCAGGAACGACGACGTGTTCGTCCGGGATGATGACCTGCGTGCAGAACAATCAAGCCGCAGCGACCGAGGATTGCGCTACGCCCGTCGATGACAATTGTAATGGCCAAGTCAACGAAATGTGCGGCATTTGTACGCCGTTTGCCACGCGCACGTGTTATTCGGGCCCGGGTGGAACGGCAGGCATTGGCGCCTGCAAGAACGGAACGCAAACGTGCAATTCGACGGGCAGCGCGTGGGGACCTTGCACCGGCGAAGTCTTGCCATCGACGGAATCGTGCAAAAACAACGTCGACGATGATTGCGACGGGCAGCTCAATGAAGGTTGTGCCGCATTGACGTGCCAAGACTTTTACATCGAGGACTTCAATGATGGCGTCGCGACTCCGCTCATGGGTGTATACGACGTAAGCTGGTGCAATTCGTACGTTGCAACCGCGGCAAATACGCCTTTGTGTATGCTTCCGGGACAAACGACGCGCACGAACGCCACTGGCGGGACGAATGCGTTTGTCGGCGTATGGGTGAACAAAGCGACCGCCAGTTGCTCGGCCGTGCGTTTGTCATACGATTGGTATCAATTCGCCAGCGCCGGAGCGGTGGTCGAATACAAGCAAACCACCGATACGTTCGCATCCTATTCTTCGTGTTCCGCGAGTTCCGGCTGGACGACTGCTGTTCCTTCCACGTCCATGTCGACTCTGCAAACATGCAGTTCAATTGTGAACATCAACATTCCGTTTGGAAGTTCGCCCGCCGTATACATCAAGTTCAAGAGCACCAATGCGCAAAACAACGCCATGTGGTGGGACAACATCAAATTGACGCTCGTAGGATGCGATTGCTGATCGCGCACAGGCGCAACCGACGCATAGCCTGCGCGTGACACGCAGAAAGCGCGCCGCATCGTAGCCCGCATGGTGAAACGCCGCGATTTTCGATTGGGCACGGGAATTGCCAAGCTCGGCCGATACCTTGTCACGATAACGTTTTCTTTTGGCGTTATCTTCGAGGAGGGTGATTCCCATGCTGGAAAAAGTCGGAACGCTTCAAGTTTCAGGAACAGGTAAAGTTCGCGTTATGCCCGATGAAGCCGTGGTGCATTTCGTCGTTCTCACGGACGGCAAAACAGCCGTCGACGCTGTCACAAGTAATGCCCGGGCAACACAAGCTACGATTGACGCGGTGTCCGCGCAGCCGAATCACGGAGTGACCACGACAGGGCTGAGCGTGAATCCCATCATCAAGTACGAAGCGGACGTTTCGACGGTGGTCGGGTATCGCGCGACAAACGGCGTGGAAGTAAAGACCAAGATTGGATACGCTGGTCAAGTCTACGATGCGGGTATTGCGGCCGGGGCAAACCAAAGCAGCGGCATTACGTATCAAATTCAGGACGAGACGAAACATCGCGAGGAAGCGCTTCGTCGAGCCGTGCAGCAGGCCATCAACGAGGCCGAAATCGTAGCGAAAGCGGCCAACATTCACATCGTTTCGCCCGAGTCGATTCAGGTCAATTCGTCGAACGATCGCGTGTATTTCCGTTCGACAGCGCTACGTGATGCGGAACCAGCAACGCCGACGATTCCTGGCGAATTGACGGTCTCTGCGGGCGTGAATATCCAATTTGCAACGCGGCGGTAGATCGACGCGTTTTTGCCAAGTCGGACCGTGGTTCCTACTCCCGCGTCGGCGCCGGCGTTCCGAGCAGCGCTGCGCGAACTTCCATTCCGAGTTCACACGAATTGATCCCATGCGCTCGATCGCTGCGCCGACTCGTTGGAATCCACGCCGGATCGACGAGAATGCGTTGTCGAAGCAATGGTTTGTCCGTCTCGAAATCGTGTAAATATACGCGCACGTAATGGCGGTTTGCCCCGTCAATTTCGCTTGGACCGGTGCCATCTTTGGCTTCATCCATCGCGACGAGCAAAAGCCGCGCTTTCATCGCTTTCACCGATTCTTCAAGGTTCACTCGCTTGAGCAAACTCCTCATCTCCCCGAGTTCTCGCGTCGCATCGATGCCTCGAACGCGTTCTTCCCATTGCGGGACGAGAAACGGAACGCCCACGCGCGCTACGTGAAAACGCTCGACGTGCTCCATCACTTTTGCTCGATCCGGGTTGGAAATGGCCCGCGCAGCTTCGCGCAACGTTTTTTCCGTCGCTTTGGTCGGCGGATCGAACAAGCACAAGACAAACGCATCTCGGAACGTCGTTTGAGCCAATTCGGTAATGCCTTGAGCGGTTTTGAAATTCTCGATGGGCCCGCGTAAATACAGAATCCGCTGGGCAAACGTGGCTTTCATGCCGTCGCCACGAATGGCGGGATCGATGAAATCGCCTTCGTAGTCACCTGCGCGTTGCGCGACCCAAGCTTCCGCACGTGGAATGATTTTCTTATCGGCTTCCGTGAGTTGTTCGGAAAATACTCGC
>JBGAOI010000992.1:0-2991 GCA_044221885.1 Polyangium sp. (in: bacteria) | reverse complement strand
CTCGCGGTCGATCGAGAAGTCCGGGCCGTCGAAGCGCATTCCAGCCAGCGTGAGTGCGCAGGACGATTCGCCTTCGGTATCGAGCGTCAGTCTGAGCAGGCTGGGGGAGAAGAACTTCACTTCGCGCGTGACTTCGTCGGCGAAGTGCTCGACGTCGCCAAGACCGCGCCTGTTGGCTCGGACGTCGGTGGACTCCCGCTCCGCGGTAAAACCGTCAACGATGTCGCCACCGAACTCACCGCAACCATCGGCGAGAAGATCGCCGTGCGTCGTTGGGATCGTATCGAAATTCCCGAAGGCACGTTCGGCGCTGCGCATGCCTACGTGCACCTCGGCGGCAAGATCGGCGTCGTTCTCGGTATCAAGACCGACAGCGAAGCCACCAAGAACCACGAAGAAGTCATCAAGTTCCTCGATGACACCGCGATGCAAATCGCCGCGATGAACCCCATCGCGCTTCATCGCAGCGAAATCACCGAGGACTCAAAGGCCAAGCAGAAGCTCATCTTCGAAGGCCAACTCCGCGAAGATCCCAAGCCCAAGCCCGAAAGTGCTTGGCCCAAGATCATCGAAGGCAAGTTCAACAAGTGGTTCTCCGAGGTCACCCTGACCGAGCAAGAGTCGGTCGTTGTACCTGGACAAACCATTGAGAAGCTGCGCGAAGCTGCGGCGAAAGCTGCTGGCGGCACGATCGAGATCTTGCGCTTCGTTCGTTACGAACGCGGCGAAGGCGTCGAGAAGAAGCAAGACAACTTCGCCGACGAAGTTGCCAAGATGGCCGCGTCCTGATTCCACCCGAGGCACGGCGACTTCTTTAGAATCCTCCCGTGCCTCGTCTCGCCGCACTCTCCGTCGACCTCGACGGCATCTCTCACTACCACGCCATTCACGGGCTCGCGCCGCTAGCAGACGATGCTCCGACGCGACACGCCGTTTACGACGTCGCGCTGCGACGCATCGACGATTTTTGCCGCGCGTACTCGCTGAACTCGACCCTGTTTGCGATCGGCAGCGATCTCGAGCGACCGCAGAACAGTACGACGTTGCGACGTTTGTCCGAACGAGGTCACGTCGTCGAGAACCACTCGTTTTCACATCGGTACGACTTGTCGCGTTTGTCGAAGCAAGCCCTGCACGACGACATCGCCAAGGCGCAAGACGTCATCACAAAGGCGACCGATCGCCGGCCCGTAGGCTTTCGCGCACCCGGCTACACGATCAACGACGACCTGCTCGACGTGCTCGAAGGATTGTCATTCCGGTACGACTCGTCGGTTTTCCCTTGTCCACTTTATTACGGCGCCAAAGTAACCATCATCGGCGCGATGCGTCTCCTTGGGCGCACGAGCGCCTCGGTGATCGACACGCCGCGTGTGCTCACGGCACCCCTACGGCCGTATCGCCCGGGGCAACCATGGTTTGGCCTTGGAAACCGCTCGTTGATCGAGTTACCCATTCAAGTGACACCGCGGCTGCGTTTTCCGCTGATCGGAACGTTCATCGGTCTAGGTGGACCTGCCGCCTCGCGCCTGCTGGCGCGTGCATGCGCGGACGAACCTTTGGTGAACATCGAGTTGCACGGCATCGATTTTCTCGATGCTTCCGATGGCCTCGAACACCTCGTGCCGTACCAATCCGAACTGCGCATTCCTCTGCAACGTAGGCTCGACGCATTGTCGGCTGCGGTGGAAGAACTACGCGGGCGAGGGGCGAGGTTCGTTTGTCTGGACGAAGCTGCGGAACAGGTTCAGCTCGTCGGGTGGTAGTGCACCGAGTTTTTCTCGGGCGACGTCGTCTTGAGGCCATCCACGCGTGAGATTCGTTCGGGGGCGATGCCTGATGCCGCGATGAACTCCCGGGCGATTTCATTGTCGCCGTACGCGAGTTCGTCCGGGGGACCGTGGGCCACGACTTGTCCTTGAATGACGAGAAACGCTTGGTGCGCAATACGAAACGTGCTCGCCATGTCGTGAGAAATCACGACGCTTGTCACGCCAAACCGGTCACGCGTTTCTTCGATCAAGTCATCGACCAAGCGACTGGTTTGGGGATCCAAACCGCTCGTCGGTTCGTCGTAGATGAGGATCTTGGGTTCGAGCATGAGGGCTCGAGCGAGTCCGACGCGTTTACGTTGACCACCGGAGAGTTCGCTGGGCATCCGGTTTTCTTTGTTGTCGAGACCCAGCAGCTTGAGCATCTGTACGACTTTGTCGCGAATTTCAGCTTCGGACATGTTCTTGCGATGTTCACGGAGCGGGAAGGCGACGTTGTCGAGAATGTTCAGCGAATCGAGCAATGCAGCGTATTGGAACACCATCCCGAACTTCTGGCGCACTCGATTCAGTTCGCGTTCACCCAAGGGGCCGATGTCTTCTCCGTCGACCCAAATGTGCCCACTCGTGGGTTTTTCCAAGCCAATGAGCAAGCGCAGCAGTGTGGTTTTTCCAGCGCCTGATCCACCGATGATCACGGCGGTTTCTTTGCGCCGCAGATGCATCGTGAGGCCCTTGAGTACGTTCGTCGTTCCAAACGATTTGCGCACATCGTCGACGAAGACGTGATCCTCCGGCGGGATGCGCTTCGTGATTCCATTCGCAGCGTCCGGCATCGCGTCATTGAAGGTAACACGCATGCCGGCTCGACATACGCGGCGATGCGTCGCGTGCGGAACGTTCGTTGCTACGCACGAATCTGGTTCGGAGCTTGACGCGGGACGACTTGAAGCGGAAATGTCCCGGCATGACTGAAGACATGTTCCGCACGCTGCTCGACGACATTGGCGCCAAACGAGACGATGATGGCGTCATCCGTTTGCCCGAAGGTCAGCTCATGACGCTCTACGCTGCGCACGATGGAGTGCCGCTCACGGTGGCCAAGGTCGAAGCGTTGCGCGTCGCGCACGGAGTCGTGCGCGCGCGCTCGGCGAAAGGTGAATCGTTTTTCATCGCCCGAGAGGACTTGTTTGCGCTGAGTGTCGATGGGGGCACCGCG
>JBGAOI010000991.1:0-2995 GCA_044221885.1 Polyangium sp. (in: bacteria) | reverse complement strand
CACCGCGACCTGCATGGCATGCAACGTCGCCGGCATGGCAGGTACCTGTTCACCCGTCGCCGAGTTCGACGATGATCCATTGGCAACACCTGCTTGCGTCAGCCCGAATGCGTGGTGCAATGGTGCGGGGGGCTGTGTAAAGGCGCCTGGTCAAGCCTGTTCAAAGGCGCTCGGCTGTGCGTCGGGTTATTGCGTGGACGGGGTTTGTTGCAATTCAAGTTGTACAGGCACGTGCATGAGTTGTGCCGTTGCGGGCAATGCGGGGACATGTTCGGCGGTGCCGGCCGGTCAGGGCGATCTTTCTGCAAGTTCGCCATGTTATGCGCCAACGTGGACGTGCAACGGCGCGGGCGTTTGTAAAGGAGTCGTGGGCGCATCGTGTTCGAGCCATGCCGGTTGCTACAGCGACAATTGCGACAATGGACTCTGCGGTGAAGCTTTCCCGCAATGGGTGTGGTCTCAAGAAACGGCGGCATGTGCAGAGTACACCGACCATTACATGCGAATTGGATTCACCGATATCGTGGCCCGCGCTGACGAGAGTGTATTCGGCGTCGGAACCTACAACCATGCCGTGATGGGTTTGCTATCAGACTGGGACTATTCAGGCGGCACGACCTCGCATCACGGATCGGGTCCACACCATTTCAAGGCCGACATTGCATCCGGCGGTCAAGGGGGAGCGTTGTCCGGTGTGTGGATCTATTATCGCGACACAAGCGGCGGGACAAGTTGTCCAAACTCATGTTTTTGGGAAACGTCGGGACGAGGTCCATCCATCCATCCAGCGGGTGGCGATGTCCTTTATGTTTACCAGCAATTTCTCACCGAACAAGTTGGATGGCAGTTTCCAACCTCCACGTGCCAATATGGCGTCCTCTCGAAATTCGCGGCGCCGCAATGGTCGCTCGATACAAACACAGTCTGCGCAGGATACAGTACCCTTGTTGCTGGTGACGACGCGGGCAATGTCCTTGCGATCGTCCCACCCAACGTGAAGAAATTCGACGTTTCCGGCTCGGTTGTCCTCAATGTGCCTTTGCCTTTCACGTATCCGACATCGGCCGTCGCATTGGCCCCTTCGGGAGCGATGGTGGGCGCGGGCTTCAACAGCAATCGATTGCAGCTCCTACGTGCGAACGAATTCGGCACCCTCTTGTGGTCGAAGTCGATTCCGGATGCCCTTGCACCTTCAGGAGACGCTCCCGTGGACCTCGTGGTCGATGCGAATGGCAATGCCATTGTTTCGTATTACGCGTATGGCGCCATCAATCTTGGCAATGGTTCCATGCCGCCGCTGGGGTCGAAGGACCTCATCCTGGCGAAATTCAACCCGCAAGGTAATGTGCTGTGGGCCAAACGCTTGGGTAGCTCGGGATTCCTCCCCAGGTTCCGCGTGATGCGCAAGACGGGCGCCGACGAGATTGCCTTGGCATTGAGCTTTGAAGGGGCCGTCGATCTTGGGGACGGTCAGATTTTCAACCGCACGGTCGTGGCCAAATACGACGCCAACGGGAATCTGGTTTGGCGCAAGGATCTCGCGCCATTGTTTCCGTCACCCACGACGGAGATCATATCGTTGGCGCTTGCGGGCCATCCATCGGGAGCCGTCTTTGTGGGCGGCTCGGGTTATGGCCCACTTGGCGTCCTGCCGCAGTCGCAATGCCCCATGAACTACTTCTATCCCAAGCCTTTGCGCTTGTTCGTGGCCAAATACGCGCCTTGATGACCGACATCGAAGTGCACTTGCGTCGACCAGCGGCTAAGTATCCCTGATGGCTTCAACCTTGACGACGTCGATATGTCGCGGCGTGCGATCGTCGAAGGTCACAGTTCCAATAAATTATGCCTTTTTCATAAGATTTGATAACAGGCTGCGTTCGAGCGGCGGCAAGAATGTTCCTACGATGGTCGTCTGGGCATGACCATCTATTTGGCATCGACTCAATGTCGCGCGGGTTTTCGCCTAGCGTTCGGCATTGTTTCTTGTGGGAGCATTGTCGTGAATTCCACCGACTCGACTTCACGTTTTAAGAGCTTGCTAAACGCGTTGAGCTCGGTCAGAAGTCCGATGGATACATTCATATCAATGCCTTTATCTGGCAAACAAGGGAGCGGGATCGGGCACCTCCGACATCGGGCATGTTCGAAAGCAACTCCCGATCCTCTTCGGTTCGCGCCTAGTTGGGTACGAAACTCGTAGCCTTCCATTTACTCATCGCGATACCCTGCGCATCGACGGATTCAATCGGCCCTTCTTGAGCGCGTACGCCAATGCCGCGGACAGCGTCCCAAATGTCATCATGTTCTCGATGCTTACACCGAGTTCCACCAAGGTCGCTGCGATCTGTGGTCGAATTCCCGAAACCAAACATTCGCTGCCCAAAAGACTTGCGGCTCGCACGATCGACAAGACATGGCTGGCGCTCTCCGCATCCACTTCCGCAACACCCGTCAAATCGAGGATCGTTACGGTGGACGCCGATTGCACAATCGCTTCGAGTAGCGTTTCCATCATGGAAGACGTCCGAGCTGCGTCGATCTTGCCCACGACGGGCAATAACAACACCCCCGCGGCGACCTGGAGAATCGGCGTCGATACTGCACGCAACGCTTCATTCGAGTCACGAACTTGTTCGAGCGTCGACCGCAATTCTACTTCGAGTTGTACTCGTTCGGTAGCTTCCCGAGCAACGAAAAAGATCTGCCCCTCGTAGGACTGGGCCCTCCAATCGATCCACTTGTAGCTTCCGTCTTTGCATCGATATCGATTGCGAAACCTGAGCACTTGCGCGCCATGATCGAGTTTCTGCGCTTCAGCGATTGTCGCTTCTTGGTCATCGGGGTGGACGAACGAAAGAAAAGGTACCGACTTGAGCTCGTCGGCGGAAAAGCCGAGGATTTTTTCCCACGCGGGGTTGAGCAATGTAAACCAGCCTTCGTGGTTCGCGACGCCGACGCAATCGAGGACTTGTTCGAACAGCAATTGGTAGAT
>JBGAOI010000990.1:0-2997 GCA_044221885.1 Polyangium sp. (in: bacteria) | reverse complement strand
GTGCGAACGCGGCGCCCATTTGCGAATGCCGTAGGGGCTTTGGACATGAAGCGTTGCGTATTCGCTGAGCGTTTCGAGGTCGTAAAAACCGATATGAAGGGACGCCGCTCCGTGATTGGCGGAACTCGATAAAAGGATCATGATCTCGTCGTTGGAAACAACGGAACGAATACGTTCGCCGGAACTGTGGGCACGTAGGTCGCGATGTTCGAGCCATTGAGGACTGCGGGGATTGGAAATATCGAGCAGAAACAAATATCGTGGTAACACGATGTCATCGATGGCCACCAATTTCGAGCCACGTCGCGCGAATCCATCGACACCTTTACCGGTCCAATTGGCTTCTTTCGGAACAACAATGGGCTGCCATTTCAGGGAACCTCGCAAATCCACAAACCCGAGCATACTTTTCCCGGCGTCCGATCCGACAAACACGACGTCATCCACGACAAACAAGGCATGAATGGTCGGCGTGCCGGGAAGTTTGAGAATGTCCGGTTTGGTTTGTTGTGACAATCCTCGTACGATATGAAGGCGGCCGTTGTCGGCATACACAAGGAGATCTTGCGCCAGGTCAATCCAATGCGGCGCTCGAGCAGGCATCGCCACGGGACCTTTGTCGAGCAGCGGCCGTTCGGCATGGCGGTAATGGGTTGCATCGGGACGAACCCATAAGGTACTTTGGCCGTTTTTGGGGAGAATCCAAGCGTCAGGCATGCGGATGCGCGAGGGTCACATGGGTGGGCGGGCGAGTCAAGGTGTGGGAGATGTTTCGTCGGTAAGTTGGCACTCAATGGATCGCAATTGACGCGTCAAACAAGTTTGGCGACACCTGGTTCTGCGAGTACTTGTCTTGGAAGCGGATGGCTGATATCTTGCAATGCTGTAGCAGGTAGCCGGTAACAGGTAACAAACAGGTAACAACGAGGCCGGATGGACATTCAGCTTTTTCTTGCGCATGCCGACGATCACGAGCCGATGTTGCGTGAAGGTATTCCTTTCGAGCGGGCGGTGGAGGCGCCATCGGTCGAGGTGGGAGGCAGTACGCGCCAGAAAGTGGCGAATATTGAGGGACTCGCCAACGACTTGGTTGCTCAGAAATGGGCGCTCGTGGCACCTGTGGGGCCAGTTGGGGACCGCCTGTTGTCCCTTGTGGAACCATTGCGAAAAAAACGTTCGGAAGAACAAGGTCGCGAGGTGTTTGTTTATCGCGTCGAGCCAGGAATGGACGCTGTCGCGGTTGCGCGGTGGATGCTAGGCGAATATCGCGATGCGTGGGGTCGAGTGGAAATGTATCGTCCCCGATATTTGGCGTTGCTTGGAGGCCCGGAGCTCATTTCATGGCAATTTCAGCAAATGCTTGCGGAAGAAGCGTTTGTCGGCCGAATTGCGTTTGACTTGGACGCCCAGTATGAAGCTTACGTGGACAAACTTGTCCGAGGTTTCGCCGTACCGGAGCAACCATCGGCGCGAATGCTTTGGCATTCGGTGCGTGATGGTTCACGGGCGACGGAGGAGGGGCACAAGCACTTGATGGAGCCGCTTGCGGGCTGGGCAAACGCGGCTTTTGCGTCGGGTGCGTTTGACGCAGAACGTCTTGTGGACGTGCCGATGACGTCGTCGTCGGGGTCAGCGCTCGATTCGACGTCGGCGGCTGGGGCGCTTTTGCAAGAAGCGTCGGCGGCTCGGGCGGGGCTTTTGTTTACCATGAGTCACGGGGCGGGCGTGCCCAAAGAGGGGTGGAAGTCGGCCGACGAGCAGCGTGGGTTTCAAGGTGCAATGGTGCTTGGTCGAAAGGGGGATTTGTTGACGGCCAACGATCTCACCAAGGCGACGTTTTTGCCTGGTGGCGTGTGGTTCATGTTTGCTTGTTATGGGGCGGGAACGCCGAGCGAAAGTGCGTATCTCCCATGGCTCGAGCGCTTGTGTACGTTGGGGTTTTTGAGTAAGTCGGCAACGAATGTATTGGGAGCGTTGCCAAAGGTCGGGGAGCGTCCGTTTGTCGCGGCATTACCGCAGGCGGCATTGGCGAATCCGGCGGGGCCGATTGGATTCATTGGGCACGTGGACTTGGCGTGGTCGTGGAGTTTTCTGGAATATGAAGTGAGCGCGCGGGGGTTTGCGCTAAAAAACCGTGCGGAGCGATTTCAGAGCGTATTGCAAGCGTTGGTGCATGGGCATCGGCTTGGCGTGGCGCATCGGGAGTGGATGAAGTTTGTCGGAACGGTCAATGCGGAGATTACGGCGCTTGACGAATTGATCATGCAACGTGCGGCGGAGACGTCCGCAGGGGTTGACACGCGAACCTTACAGATTGCGCGGGCGAATGCGTGGATGCGGCGTCAAGATGTCGCGGCATACGTGCTCTTGGGCGATCCGGCGGCAAGGTTGCCGATTACGCGGTTTCCTCCGGGGGTGGGTAGGGTAACGACAAACGAATCAACGATGTTTTCAACTGCGGTAGAGGACCAGATCGACGCGGTGATGACGATTTTGCGAGGTACGGCATCGACGGCGTCGACGGCGAAACGAATGCGCGTGTCGCGGCGCGAAGTGGAATCGTGGGTGGAAGTGTTTGTCGCAGGTGGACGATTGGCGTTGGCGAAACGGGGGAATGGTTAGGATGTGGCGGGCAGAAATGGGGCGTCGTCGCGCAAACGCAGATTGAGGTATTCATCGAGTTCGCCGGGGTCGAATCGGCAGAGTCCGGCGACATGCCAAAAGGAGCCGGTAATGTTTCCGCCGTATTTGTATCGTCCGTCAGGCGTGAAGGCGACCCAGCCTTCGGGCGTGGCGAGGAAAATGGCGTAACATTTGCCGGAAGCCACGTCCCAAAGACGAACCGTATTGTCGTAGGAGCCTGAAGCGATGGTTTTACCGTCGGGGGAGATGGCGACGCTGAGGACACCCGAAGTGTGTCCTTCGAACACATGTGTGGTTTGGCCTGTTGCAACATTCCAAAGGCGAAGAGTGTTGTCGGAAGAACCGGTCGCCAAG
>JBGAOI010000098.1:0-16969 GCA_044221885.1 Polyangium sp. (in: bacteria) | reverse complement strand
GTGACCATCGGTTCGATTCCCGCATCCCGCAGCTTCCCGGCCCAGGACACGTATTGCTCCGCAGCAGCATCGTTCCATTGCCCTTCCGCAGGCTCGAGTCGACTCCATTCGACACCGAATCGATACGCATTCGCTCCGAGATGGCGCATGAGGCGGACATCTTCATCGAAGCGATTCCAAGAATCGCAAGCGGCGCCAGAGACGGTACGATCTTTTACGTGCGGCGTGCCATCGGCGTGAAATCCACGTTCCCAATCGGTCCAATCATTGTCGAGGCCACCTTCGATTTGATGCGCCGCCGTCGCTGTGCCAAGCCGAAAACCTTTGGGAAATAAACGCTGGAGATCTTCAAAATTAGTTTTACTGGGCAATACACACGGTTTGGGATGTGGATCGTTTGTCAGAACTTCCAGTGCGGTACGAACGTTGCGGAGAAGGGTCATGAATGGCTCCAATTTTGCGGGTTATGTGGACGATGGGTTCGTACGTTCGTGTTTTAAACTAGAAACTGCGGCCAATTCATGCGCCCCGGCGCCGCCGTTCGTGACCAAGAATCCGGGCTCTTTCGTGAATTTGCGCATGAAATCCGTACGCAAAGCCAGCTTCACGTCTTCGACGGCATTCGTATCGACGAGACAAACGATCGAACCGCCAAAACCCCCTCCCGTCATTCGCGCTCCGTGCACGCCTTTTTGCTGAAGAGCGGCATCGACGAGAGCATCGAGTTCATGACAACTGACTTCGTAATCGTGCTGGAGCGAGCGATGCGATTCGACCAGCAATGCTCCAATTGCTGGAATCCGGTTTTCCCGAAGCAACGCGACGGTTTGACGTACACGTTCATTCTCGGTGATCACGTGTTTGGCGCGGCGAAACAGAGCTTCGGGCAATACTTGACCGTGGCGCGCGAAGTCGGACGGCGTAACGTCTCGTAATGCCTGGATTTGCGGCAACGTATTTCGCAACAACTCCACGGAAGCCTCGCATTCGTGACGTCGCTGATTGTATGCCGATGACGCGAGTGAATGCTTCACGCGCGTGTCGGCGACGAGGATACTGACAGAACCGAGCGCCATGGGCACATCATCCACTTCGAGCGATCGACAGTCGATCAGCAAGGCATGATTGGCGTGTGCACGCGCCGACACCAATTGATCCATGATGCCGCAACGCGTGCCAACCCATTCGTGTTCTGCTGTTTGTCCCGCAAACGCCAGCCGGAGCAGATCCACGGACAAACCGCTGAGCGATAACAGCGCAAAGCCTACGCTCATTTCCAGGGCTGCCGACGACGACAAACCGGCTCCGGACGGCAAATCGCTGCCGAGAACCATTTCCGCGCCGCGAATCGGGTACCCCGCCGTACGCAAAGATTGAGCCATCCCTTCGACGTAATCGCTCCATGTGCCCTGGCGCTTGGGACCCGGGTGCTCCAAATCGATATTGACTTCGGACAAACGATTGTCCTGCCAACTTCGCACACGCAGTTTGTCGTCGCCTCGTGGAGCCGCTAGGACGGTAATTCCCAAATTGAGGGCCAAAGGAAGAACGAAGCCGTCGTTGTAATCGGTGTGTTCCCCAATGAGGTTGACGCGACCCGGAGCAAAAAAAGCACGCGGTTCACCAAACCCTTCCGGAAAATGGGGCCGCAAGACGGACGGCAAAATCATGGTTTGTCTTCGGGTATGTGGTAGGGTTTGGACTTGTGCAAGTTGATGTCGGCACCAACAACTGTGACCCATGAGAATGCGTATTGCCACATGGGATCAATCAACAAGGTGCCCGCCTGCACTGCGGCAAAGGGAGACACTTTGTCGCGAATGATCCTTCGAGGCAATCTGGCAAAAGCAAAACCGACCATGGACAATTGATCGAGTCCCGTCCCGGAAACTCGATTGTAGCGAACATTCACGCCCATGAGAAGTTCGCCCGGAAGTTTGACCGGTGCTGAATACGCGAGCACCAGTTCATGCGTTTGACTCACGTCTTGAAGTTTTCGCAGCGTGAATGTAAACGTGTCGTGAAAAACGTCATTGTAGCTCGACCCCGGAGCGCGATAGAAATTGAAATCGGCCATGAAGTTGTATTGAAAAACAACTGGACCAGCTTTCCCCTGCAGCGTGGGCATGACGCGAAGACGTGTTCCACCGATGTTGATCGGAGATTGATAATTCGCCGTGTTGTTGACGCCTTCGTCACCCGACCAATCGAGCGACGATGTATTTCCTCGCTCGATCTGTCCTTGCGCTAGGCGATTATGCCCAAGCGGCGTGAGAACGCGCAAACCACCATTAAATGGAGCGTAAATGAAGTAATCGTACGCCGCTTCGACGCGAAGCTTGAAAAATGCAATGGGTGTGATTTCGACAAACGGGCCGAATGTATTGTTTACGTACCCATAAAGATCACGAACGCCAACCGTGATGTTGGTCGAATCCCAAAAAATCCCGTTTTTCTTGACGAGTGGAACTTTGTAGGCAAGTGATCCACCCCAAGCAGAACGCGTATAATGCATTCCCCATGGGACCCAAAAAAGCGACAAATCCGTGGACGCTTGCCGAGGTGGCGATGGCGGTGCTTCAGGTTCGCGCGGCCTTGTTTCGTCGACGGCCGGTTCCGTCTTTTTTTGTTGATTTTCCGCCCATGCAGCCGACGTGCTCGCGCTCGAGAGCGCAACAACAGCCAAGACAAACGAAGTCTTCATAAATGCAGTGCTTCGACGCTGGGTTGGTCTTGCCATTTCTATGATGTACACGCGAGCCATTCAGGGCATATGTCACATACGTCAACTCCTGGCCGCTATGCAAGCGCAGACCGTTGGTTTATGCATCTTCACAGCGACGCAAAAAAATCACCACGACGCGATGAAAGCAGCTACGCTGTCAGTCGATTGACCATGACTCGAAAGCCCGGATTGGTGTCCTTTGTTGGCCTTTCGGTCGGCCTTGTGCTGATGACGGCCGATCGTCCATTCGATTTGGTCTATGCCGATGCCAACGTTCGCGACATCTTCGGTGTCTTGACAAGCATGCCCAGCGTGTGCTCGTCGCCGCTCGCCGCGATGGAGTTTGTCTCTACGGGATTGTCTCCCCAAACTGCTCTCTTCGCGGCCGCTCAAGCTAAAGCGACAAACTCACACACGATTGCTGCCGAGGAATCGTCGAGTGCAGGGCGCGCGGAGAGTGTTCCGCCGCCTGCGGGTTGGGAAAATCCGCCATCGGTAGCTGTGCGTCCAACGGGAGACAAAAAGACGGTAGCTCCGGCGTGCTGTGGTTTTGACAAACTTTGTTGTTCGCGCCAATCCGACATCGATCGCGGAATACGGCCGTCCATACGGCATACCTTCGCCGTACCATTTTCCAAAGTTCCCGAAGCAACGGTGCGCGTCGCAACCAAAGACGGGCCCCCCATCGAGGGGATTGCCGACTTGCAAGTGATCGATGGAGCAGGGAGCCCATTTCCATGGCCCGATGGCCCAAAACAATTCGACGTTCGGATCATTCCCGATGCGACATTCGGCTTTATCGAATTTGGCAATTCGTCAAGTAGCCATTATGGAAATCCCAAACAACGTGACTTGAGATATGGGGTGACCATTTCGATCAATCCAACACCCGACCGGGGACGCAGCCTCCTGAAGGGCCCGCTTGAATACTGGCTTTACAATCAGAGCCATTCTGACGGCGTCATTCACGACCATGTGCAGGGCAAACTCGATGGTTCGCCGAAGGTAATCGCTGAACGTTGGGAACATGTCGAAGCGATCAATGCGGCGGCAGGCATCGTATATGCCTACCGTAGCGTCTACAAAGACAAGCCGCACGTCTTTTTCTTTTTGCCCGAAGTCGTCACTGGATTTGAATCCAAGGAAGCGTCGACATTCGGTGGAACAGGCAATGATCGGTTTGCAACGGCTTTTCCGTATACGCTTTACAGATTTCCGCTCGCCAACACCCACAGCAATACGATCAATTGCATTCTCAACGAACACGAGGTTCGTCGCTGGTTCATTCGGCCGAAAGATGCCATGAAGCTGCCCGATAGTATGCCCATCGTCATCTCCATGAGTCAAACCAGTGTCGAATCTGAACCACAAATTCGCATCATGTTTTTGTAAATCTCTGGAGGGAACCATGCATCGTACAAACTCGTCGTTGGGAATCGTCATCATTGGTTTCATGCTCGCAATGGCCGGATGCACGAGCACGAATGAAGGCGCAAAACCAGATCCGAATACGAATCCGGACAATGGTCCGCCCCCTGGCAATCCCGACGGAAAGTGCACAATTCCCGCGGAAGCTCAAGCCGAAGATACTTCGACGTCGGACCACGTCGTGGGCACAGGAACCCCGGAAAGCTGTACGAGCGACGCGTTTGTCGATACCGTCGCCAAAGGCGGCGTCATTACGTTCAATTGCGGCCCGGATCCCGTGGTCATCAAACTCGATCGCACTGCCAAAATCTTCAACAACACGGGGCCCAAAATCGTCATTGATGGGGGAAATAAGGTCACCTTGAGCGGCTCGGGCAACGTCCGCATTCTTTATCAAAATACCTGCGACGAAGCGCAGGTGTGGACGACACCCATGTGCCAGAATCAGGATCATCCACAACTCACGGTGCAGAATCTGACGTTTGTCGATGGAAACGCCTCGGGACTCGACCCTGATGGTGGCGGAGCGATCTTCGTACGTGGTGGGCGATTCAAAGTCATCAACAGCCGCTTTTTCCATAATACCTGCGATAACGTGGGGCCGGATGTTGGCGGCGGAGCCATTCGTGTATTGAGTCAACACGAAGGACGGCCGGCGTATGTCGTCAACAGCACGTTTGGCGGAAGCGCAGAACTTGGCAATTTCTGTTCCAATGGTGCGTCCCTGAGCAGCATTGGTGTTTCCTACACGGTCATCAATAGCTCGTTTAGTTTCGAAAATGCCATTGGCAATGGAGCCAATCCGGCCAAATCGGGAACTCCTGGTGGAGGTAGTGGCGGGGCAATCTACAACGACGGAAACACGTTCGAACTGTCGTTGTGTGGTACGCGCATTACCGACAGCACCGCCAACGAAGGCGGCGGAGCGATCTTTTTCGTGAGCAATGATCGCACGGGGACGCTCAAGATCGACAATTCCGTATTACAACGCAACAAGAGCCTCGGATTCGAAACACCGGGATTCCCTGGCATGTTCGTACTAGCGAAGGGCGACCCACAAGTCACGAACTCGACCATCGAATAGCCACGTCCTTGTGTAGTGGTACGTCGCCGAACATCGACCCATCGAGCCATCTTATTTCGCGCTTGCAAAACGCTCACGTTGCGGCATGATGCCGCGCGTTTGGCACGTGTGCTCAGTCGGAGATGATGAAATGGCGATGGAACCCTCGATCGACGCTTTTCTCACAACACAACGCAGTGTCGGCGATCCGGTCGCGGATCAAGTCGTTGCGGATATGTTTGCGCAAGGACCGAGCGGCGTTTCAGCGATTAATCTGCTTCTGCGCGATCTCGTTGATAACGACGACATTCCTTCAAAATCGTTGCCTCCGTCGGTCCGAGAATACTTTTTGGCTACGGACTTGCCTCCGTGGGCCGATCGAGCGGCAATCGACCGCGCAAGTGAATTCTTTTTTCGCTACGCGCCCCAAATCGTCATTCTCTTGCATGTACTCGCATTGCCGACATGTTATGCCGCGCGACCCGGCGTCCAGGTTTTGGCCCGGACGAACCGCATGCAAAGCAATACGCAACGGCGCGTCGTCGAGACAGCGCAATTCGTGTTGGACGTCATGGCCACCGGGGGCCTTTATCGGGACGAAACTCAATTTGGTGCCGGAGTGCGTTCCGCGCAAAAGGTACGCCTCATGCACGCCGCAATTCGCCGCTTCTTGCGCCACGATCCTTCGTACGACCCGGCTTGGGGCGTGCCCATTTGTCAAGAAGATCTGGCCGGGACACTTTACACCTTTTCGGCGGTCACACTGTGGGGCCTGGAAAAACTCGCGATTGAATTGACCGAAACAGAAAAATCCGACTACATGCACGCGTGGAATGTTGTTGGGCATCTTCTCGGTGTCGATCAGCGACTTTTGGTCCCCGACTATGAAACGGGCTTAGAAATAAGTCGCGCCATTGGGCGACGCAACAATGGCGCATGTCCTGAAGGTCAAATGATGATGCGATCGCTCATCGATTATTTGGAATATTCATTGCCAGGAACGGCGCTCGATGGATTGCCGTCGCTTCTCGTACACGAACTTGCGGGGCCTGAAATTGCTGAAATGTTGGCCATCAAAAGGCCCGACATGACCCCACGATGGCTTTCGGCCATCAAAACCATCGGGCGAGTTCTCGATGATCTTGGAGACAATCTTGCCTTTATGCGTCACGCAACCGCCGTTGCGGGTCGATTGACGTTGCAAGGGATGCTTCTCACCTATCGAGGCGCGCAACGCCTGCCATACAACATATCGACGTCATTGCAAGAAGCGCACAAGATTACTGTTTAACGTTTTTGATGAGACAAACCCTGGTGTTCAACGCAGCAAATGCTTTGCATTTGTCCCGCGGCCATAACGCCGGGCCGCATGGGTGGTTTGTCGAAGATGATGCGCCACGACATAGGCCATTTCGAGCGCCTGGCCGTGATTGAGTCGCGGATCGCAACGGGTAGCATATGCCCGCGACAAATCGCCCTCCTGAACGCCACCACCGATGCATTCGGTCACGTCGTCACCGGACATTTCCAAATGCACGCCGCCCAAAATGGTTCCGGTCGCCATGTGCGCTGCGAACGTTGCGTCAATTTCGGTTGCAATGGCCTCGAAACGACGGGTTTTTTTCCCATCCACCAACGTCTCGGTATTGCCATGCATGGGATCGCACACCCATAACACACGTTTGTCCGCACGACGTACGGCATCGAGCAACGCGGGCAATGCATTTTCGACGCGATTTGCACCCATGCGCGAGACAAGGACCAAACGCCCCGGTTCATTGTCCGGATTGAGGACGTGACACAATGCCAACACTTCACTGGGGGTGGCATCCGGGCCAATTTTTACGCCAATTGGATTGCGAATGCCCCGGAAAAACTCGATATGCGCGCCGGAAAGCATTCGAGTTCGTGCACCAATCCAAGGTAAGTGTGTGGTGAGGTCATAATAGCCACATCGACCGGCAATGACCTTTGTTTGTGCGGATTCATAATGCAAGTGGAACCCCTCATGACTCGTGAAAAATTCCGCACGTGACAATTCGGCAATGGGATGATCACACAATGCCTCCATAAAGCGTACGGCGTCGTCGAGTTCGTGAGCCGTTTTCAAATACATCTCGCGTAATGAAACGGGCAAACCCGCCCGCTCGAACAACGACAAATCCCAAATTTCGGGATGGTGTACATCCGCAAATCCACCGTCGGACAACGATCGCACGAAATTCAGCGTCATGGCTGCGTGCTCGTAACAAGTGACCAAGCGTTCGGGATTCGGTTCGCGGGCGGCAAATGTCCGTTCGGGTTTGTTTACCAAATCGCCAAAATAGCTCGGCAGGGTCATTCCGCCAAATGTCTCGGTCGAATTCGAACGTGGTTTACCATATTGCCCCGCAATCCGTCCGACACGAATAACCGGCTTTTTTCCGCCCCAAATGAGCACCAGCGACATCTTCAATAAAATCGCCAGCATACGCTCGACGACGCCAGAATTGCATTGGTCGAGCGTTTCAGCACAGTCCCCACCCTGGAGAAGAAATCGTTCGCCACGCTGGGCCGACGCAATCAAACTTTTGAGCCGGTCGATTTCCCAAGAAGTCACGAGCGGTGGCAGATTTGCAATACGCAGCGCTACCCGATCAAGTTCGTCCGGGTCAGCATAAGGAACGACTTGCGCGTTGGGGAATGTTTTCCAAGAATTCGGGCTCCACGATTGCACCCAAGAAGCATAGCGCGCACGCTTGCTTTGCAAAGCGATTGGACGCCATTTCTATCCTTGGGGATTTTCGTCGATTCTCCCCTGCTTCATAGATCCCAGACTCGACAGTGCGCAAGACTGAAAACTTCTCAATCACAACGCGCACGCTCGAACCCGGACGGCGGAATACACGACAATCCCACACTGCTGCAATCGAAATTGATTCGTTCCCCGCTGATACATAGCGAAATGGTACTCCCCTGACAAACATCGACGTTTGTCGATTCAGGCGCGCACGTATCCGTGGGACGAATGCAGCGAGCTTGCCCGGACGTCGTGGCCAAACAGGTTCCATTCATGACCAAACATTCGAATTCCGAGGCCAGTGCTCCATCGCAAACGCGCACGCGCGTTTTATCGGGCGAACACGTCGTGCGACCAGGTTCGTCACAAGGAAACACACCGTCTTCGGTTGCGCATTGAGCGTCGGCACCTTCCGCCCCTTCTGGACACGTCAAACCGACCGTATTGCAATCTTGGGCCACGCGCAGATTCGTTGCTGGATCACAACGCACATAAACTCCCGATGTACAACGCGGCGGCGGAGAAGTCTCCTGCACACACGGGGAAAGCGCACAACGGCCTGCACCAGCAAGTCCCAATTGGCATTCGCTCCCAGCACCATAATAAGGCGAATGGCACCGCTCGACAATTTCCGTCGTGCAATCAATCAACGTTCCGTCAGCCGAGCATTGATCGCCAACGGCACCATTGCAACGTATATCTCCTTTGCTCAAGGGTTCGACGTATGTACAGGCAAGAGCCGAGACGCAATCATTGGCGTGGGCAATGCAATCGAGCAATAACCGCTGCGCGGTCACGCCAAACCTATTTGCCGGCAAGGGCCCCACGAACCACGACAAACACGCCGAAAACGGAGTTACAATGGCAGGAACCCCGGCGGATCGAGCAATCGCTGCGGACAACATGGGACAATCGTGGACGAGCCGGCATGCGTGGATGCCATCTGTCAACGACAAATAGCCCGCAGCTGAAACGGTTGTCGGAGGTACGGTCAAACCGTCGAATACAGTGCATCCATGGACGATCGAACCCAACAAGACAACCGCGGAAAGAAATCTGTTTCGTTTCTTCCGACGAAAGGTAGAGCAAGTACGCGTCATCGATAAGGATTTTCTTGTAACTCGGACGCTGGCTCGTTGTCCACTTTTTCACGCGGTGGTGGTACGGGACGAATCGGCGGGAGCGGTGGCCGGTCCGCGAAAGATTTCGCAGGCAATGCTCCAGAATTCGAACGGGTAGCCGGGGCCGGCGATTGCTGAGTCGTTCCGGCAATCGACGATGTCGTCGAAGCAACGCTTTGCATATATTTGCTGGCGGAATGCAATGCTGGCGCGTCACGTACGACCATATGCCGCATATCGCTGGACGCATCGGACTTCTTGCGGGCCGCGATCCATCCCATTACCATCAATCCCACCACGCCGACAACGAATTTCCAATTGTCCCTTCGATACGCAGGTTTCGTGATCAATGCACTTGGCGGCGGAATCGATACACTTGGCGGCGGAGCTTCGGACGGCGCGCCCAACGACGAGACGTCAGCGTCTTTTCGCTCGAATACGGCTCGAATCGTGCTCCGACGGCGTGTGAATTCATCCCGGCCAAACCGAGATACCCAAACGCCCACATCTGAAGGCGAAGCGGGGGCCAGCGCCGCTTCGAGTGCATCGGCAAACGCGCGCGCCGAGGAAAAACGTTCGTCGCGTTCCCGAGCCAATGCGCGGGCGAGAACGGTATCCACGTCCGGACCAGCTTCGGGATATTGATTGCATATCGATGGCACTTCATCCGCGAGTACGCCAATCAAGATATCGGCTTCATCATGACCATCGAAGAGCCTTTCTCCGGTGAGCATCTCATACAAAACAGCTCCCGCGGCAAACACGTCTGCTCGGCGATCTAGCTCTCGACGACGTAGTTGCTCGGGGGACATGTACGCAATGGTGCCCTTCATGTCACGACTACTGGTTTGGCATAACCGACTGGTGGCCCGAGCAATGCCGAAATCGATAATGCGACTCTGTCCGTCGGTTCCAACGAGGATATTGTTCGGGCTCACGTCACGATGCACGATATCGAGCGGCTCTCCTCGTACATCTTTGGCCTCGTGCGCTGCATGCAGTCCAGCCAGAACATCGATCAAGATTCGGCTCGATATGGAGGGCGGAATGCGTTCTCCGGCTTGACGGACAAATTTGAGCAACGCCCCAAGCGACAAGGATTCCACATAAGGCATGACGAGACAAACTTCTCCGTCATGATTGATCACATCCTCGACATGTACGACGTGAGGATGGTGAATCGAGCCAGCCAGGCGTGCTTCATCCCGCAACATATCCCCGGATTTGGGATCCTGCAAAAGCCAAGGATGAATTCGCTTCAAAACCACGAGACGTTCAAAAAAGGTGTCGCCACGCTTGCAAGCAATAAACGTCGTCGCCATTCCGCCTGCGGCCAATTCCGATACAATTTCGTAGGGCCCGATTCGCACCGACGCTTGATGCATTCAGAAACTCCCCGTCGCCATCATCTGCATGGGCAAACCCGCCACCGGGGGCACAATGGTGAGCGCCGAGTTTGTCTTGACACTTCCCCACCGCCATAATGAGACGAACGTTGCCGTTGCAAGCGCAGATCCGATAGTTGCACCAATAAAAACATTCGTTCGAAATTGTTTGTCTTTGCCAGCTTCGAGTTTGTCTGCTGTCGGAGCGTCATCGAAGGTTTTCCGAGCATCCAGCGTGTCGAGTCCCGACCAGAGAAGGAGAGACGCGGAAACGATTGTCGCTCCTCCTGCCGCGATTGCAGCCGGTCCGTACCAATGCATTGGTTTTCGATGAGACGAAATACGAGGTGCTTCGACCAACGGGGCAATCGAGGGCGATGCCGTGGGCCGAAGGGACACTTCCAATTTCGGTGATATTTCATCGCCTTTTTTTTCAGGCACGAGCGCAACCGCCCGGACCACTCCACGCTCGAGAATTTCCGTTCGACGAATCTTGATTTCTCCAGCCTGACCTTCAACCACATGGGTGCCTGGAATCACGTACACGCTTGTTCCATCAAGGAACTCATCGTCGACGCGAATCGCGTCCATTTCTGTCGCATATACGTCGATACGGCCCAGCGATTCAGCAAGTGCGGCAAGCGCCGTTGCTGCGGCTTCGCGGTCGGGCGCATCGGGCGGCGCGAGTCGCAAATATTTTACGTATGCATTCGCAGCGCGTGCCGACTCATGCGCCCGCTCCCACGAACGCGCACAATTCCAAAGTGACGCGTGATGCGGCGAGATCGCGTACGCCTCGGCAAATGCCTTGGCCGCTAACGTGTAATCACGGGCTTCGTAGGCTCGTTCTCCTTCCTCGAACTTTTGCCGAGCTGCCTCTCGATCGGCCGAGGTCTCTTCTATTTCTTGCGCGTGAGCATACGGAATCGTGGACGACAGCACCGATAGCACCAAACTCAACGTCGTGGCGGACCGCGCAGCAAAGTGCATGCTGCGAGATTAACACACTTGAATGGAGATCGCAGCATTCGATCTGAAGGAAACGCCGACCTCGGCCATATCCTGACCGAGGAGACTCGTGTGAGCATACGATTTCGCAGGACAGAGATAACCCAAATGCCCTATGCTCAACCGTCGCATGAACCTGCCCCATCCTGTCCACCCCGATCCCGACGCAGAACGAGTGGATCGTGCATTGTCAGGCGATAAGCACGCATTCGACGCGCTCGTAAATGAACATCGAGATGCCATCACCAGGTTATGTTTGCGGTATGTGCATCGTTTCGAAGATGCGGAAGATGTTGCGCAACGAGTGTTCCTCAATGCCTTCGAAAAATTGCGCGATTTTCGTCGTGAATCGACGTTCCGGACCTGGATTCACCGCATTGCCGTAAATCTTGCATTAAACCACGTACGCCAAGCTGTGCACGAAGCGCCCATCGCCGACCTCGATGATTTGCCGACGTTCACCAACGCCCTCGAAACGAATCGACTGGTTGCGGCGGAAGTCTGGAATCGTGCGGCCACGCGCATTGCTGAATTGCCGCCCAAGCAGCGGCTGGTGGTCGAATTGCGTCTGTTTCACGAACTGACGTTTGGCGAAATTGCAGTATTGGCCGATTGCAGCGAAGAAAGCGCCAAGGTGAATTTTCATCACGGCATCAAGCGCCTGCGGCAATGGATTCCGGATCCCACGAAGTGACCTCGTTCAAAGCGTCCGGCGCGCCATCACCCATTTCGACGTACGTCTCGCCACTGCACCCACTATCGTGATGGCTCCGGCCACGAAAAACAACCACATCACGAACAATCCAGCCGAGGACAAGAACCATCGACGCAACGGCAACGATGGTTTTACTTCACCAAACCCAGAATATTTTGTTATCGACGAAATAGCAGCTACGTCGTCTTCGTGAAGCTGACGTCGCGATTGTCCGGGTTTGATTCCCGCACGCATGACGGCGTCATCGTGGAAAGAATGGGCAAGCCCCAGCGAATGGCCCAATTCATGCAAAAACACGCTTTCCAAGTCCAGCGCATTCGCCGGCACCGTGGATGGGTCCGCCCAATTGCGGTTCGCATCGATTTCAATGATCACGTGGCGAATGTCGCCCTGAAACAAATCGCTCTCGACGGCCGTATGCGCCGCAATCGCAGAGCCGAATTGCCAGTTATTCGAAACAAAAACAATCTCCACCAATGCATCATCGTCGTCTGTCAAGACCAACAATGTGGACGAACCCGAGCGCTTGTTCCATGAAGCTATCGCGCGCAAGAGTGCCGCTTGACCACCGTCGGAAAAACCCGGCGCGGGTGTGTCGAGACGCACCCGCACCGGCAAGGAAGTCAAGCGAAGACGAGCGCCGTATTCGCTTCTCGACGTTTCAAAGGCCGCCGCGTTGGGCACGACCGCCACCTGGGCGACCGCGAAAAACAACGTCGCGACCACGGCGAGTAAGGCGCCCCGACAAACCATTGCGTCAGATTCCCGCAGCGTCCACGGTGTCCGCGTCGGCTTCCGAAATGTCCATGGCCCCAGACTCCTGGAGCAATGCATCGAGTTCCGGATCGCTGTCCAATCCCGATTCATTCACGGCCCCGTTGTCCGGCGGTGGTTCTTTCGCGAACCCTGCGCACATCGTCAAGTCACCCTCGTTTGGGTTTGTCGCGTCATTACCCGGATTATCGTCCTCGTATGCCGAACGCAAACCGCTCTTGTCCCAACATTCCTGCGCAACTCCAAGCGGCATCTTCGTGGCCAAGGAAACGACGGCCGCCGATCCTCGACCACCTTCACCCGCTTTCCACAAGACGCGCAAACCCACTGCCTCGACTCCCGGTACCGTGTCCAAGAAGTCACCAATGCCAACAGACCGGAATCGTCCACCCACGCCAACCAAACGCACAAGATCTGCACCATAATTGAGTTTTCGTTTGTCTGCATCAGCACGCCGAATCACATTGCGATAAGCAATGCGCCGACCTCGTAAATCGCCCTTATGGTTTGCAAACCAGAAATGAACGGCACCATCTGCACCGGGTGCATTAAATGCGTCGCTCGCGTTCGTCAAATTGACGTGGAAACGACCTCCACCCGTGCGCGGACCTTTCTTCACGAAAATCCCAGTGAGCAATGGCGTGCGCGTCCCGTCCATATTTTCAAGTGCCGCAAGATACCGGAATCGTCCAGGTTCGACACGAACGAGCAACAGCGAGCAATCCTTGCCGGCTATTTGTTTTTTCCAAAGCGCAAACGCTTTTCCATCCGCTCGTGCTCCCTTCCGCGCAGGAGCATCTGCACTCAATTGCCTGATGAAATCCAAAACCGCTGCAACATCCTTGCGAACGTCTTCGTCTTGTCGCTTGGCTTCCCTTAGAAGCACGGCTGGGTCGCCAATCATTTCTGCCGCTGCTGCTGCATCAGGGTCCTGCGTAATCAAATCTCCAAGAGCCACCACGTCATCCTGCGTGATTTCCTCCGTCGTGGTGCCCACCGGTTCGGGCTCTCCGCCACAGCCCATAAGAGCCACCGATGTCGAAAGCACAAGCGTCGCCAACGTAGAACGAAGCAGTTTCATGCGAGACGTCTCCCTCGATTCTCGTTACTTTCGAGAATCATGCTCGAGTCATGACCATTCACACGGCACCCTGCCCGTGCGTCGATCGTGTCGAGCACTTGGACACGAAGCACATTGAAAGGTTAAATCCTCGGGAAGAAAATTCTCGAGCGTTCAGTTGCCCTTTTTCTTGCGCGCCATGGCTTTCTTGATCCAGAACGCCTTCGATTTCGCCGCAGAAACGCCCTTGGATTTTGCAGCCTTCTTCTTTTTCACGGGCGCCTCGTCGAGCGTCACGAACCTGGCAGCCGAAGCTTGCACCCACGACGCTGATGGCGAATCTTCCGCCAGTGTCACGCGCTGATATTCGATTTTTTCGCCGCCTTTTTGAAACGAATCCGTGCGCACTCGCACGACGCCTGCACGAGACAAACCATTGACGATGTGTTCGAACGACCGGCGATCGAGCGTATCGCCAAAGGTATCGCGATGGAGGCGCCCCATCGCTTGGCCATCTTCGCGCCCAAGAGCCGCCAAGATCTTGCTTATCGCAGCCGTTTCCGCAGCCGTCGGTTCCCGAAATTTCTTGCCCACGCACGCATCGGGCGCACAGACATCACACATACCGCACGGCGTGCCGTCGTCTTCCTGATCGCCGAAATGCCGGACAAGCAAAAGCATTCGACATTCGTGCCCTTCAGCGTATCTCGCCATTTTCGCCAAACTCTCTTGCTTGTGCCGGCGCTGAGCAATGTAATCGGGTAAAAATTCATCTGTACCACGACGAACCTCGTCTTCGTGGTCGACGATTGCCCCTCCATGAATCCATAATTTTTCGAGCACCTTATCGAATTCTTCGCGGTCCGACGTGAGACGTGGGGCTAGAGCATCTTTGGTCTGAGGTCGTTCGGAAAGCAGCGAAAACAGGGCTGAAAGCAGGGCAGGATCGGGATAATCGCGTTCGAAAAAATATTCGTGCGTACGTCGATCGACGAAAGAATGCATCAGGATCGCTCGAGACGGCAAACCATCGCGCCCAGCACGACCAATTTCTTGATAATACGATTCAATGCTTCCCGGCAGCGCCAAGTGCACCACCGTGCGTACGTTGGGTTTGTCCACTCCCATTCCGAACGCAATCGTTGCCACCACGATTTCGAGTTCACCGCCCAAAAATGCTGTCTGGATCTTGTCGCGTACGGCTGTCTCCATCCCCGCATGATATGCAGCCGCGGCAAACTTTCGCGACAACACCTTTGCCGTTTCTTCGGCATGTTTGCGGGTTGGAGCATAAACAATCGCGGGACGCCTTTCTTGAGGCGCAAGCAATTTCACGACCGCGTCGACGCGCCCCGCCGGCGTCAATTCCACGACTTCGGCAGAAATATTTGTCCGACGAAACCCATGAATGAATCGCTCGCCATCTTCCAAGCCGAGCTCGCGGACGATATCATCCTGCACAACGGGTGTTGCGGTTGCCGTGAGCGCAATGACCGGTGCCGGACGCAAGAAGGGAATCCGTTGCCCGATCATACGATAATCGGGGCGAAAATCGTGTCCCCATTGCGAAATGCAATGCGCTTCGTCCACCGCCACGAGCGTCGGCTGACGACGAGACAACATTTCTGGAAAACCCGGAACGCGGAATCTTTCAGGCGCGACAAACAGAAAATCCAATTTGCCCGCCAAATAATCAATGCAAGCTGCCCGCGACTTCGCTCGGTCCCGACCGGAATGAATTCGTTCGGCAGAAAATCCTTGGGCCCGCAGTTTCGCCACTTGGTCTTCCATCAGAGCAATCAAGGGACTGATAACGAGCGTCGTACCTCCACGGGCAACGCCTGGAAGCTGATAACAAAGTGACTTTCCAGCGCCGGTCGGCATGACGATGAGTACGTCCTTTCCTTCGGCAACGGCACGACAAACAGGTTCTTGATAACGTCGAAATGCAGGAAACCCGAATCGTTCCCGCAATATCTCCGCAAGAGGCGTTCCTTGGGCAATGGGTTTGCGTTCGACGGCAATATCGGGGCGCACCTTTTCCGCCGCTGCCTTGAGTTTTTCCGCTGTAGGCGCAGCAGCTTTCGTAACCGGTGCGTTTTTCTTGGCCGTTTTCGCTTCTTTTGGCGCCGTAACGGCACTCCCCATTGGCGTCGCCTCGACCAAAGACGTCGTCGCAGGACCTCGAGCTGCGCCATTTTTGGCCGGTAAAAGCGGAAGCTGCGGAGCATTGGCAGATTGTGGCGCAGGCGCTACTTCGCCATCCTGAACCGCTCCCACGACATACTTGACATAACCTTCAATGGCCCGAAGAAACGCATCGAGTTTTTCTTCGCCCCGCGCCATTCGAGCCAACCGGGCTTCCCATTCCCCGGTCATCGCAACACTTTTGACATGCGGGTGTACCGAATTGGTCAACAAAATCCCCTTGTCCGTAGCGATGAGGCTTTTTCCTTCCCGAACGATGTATTCGCGCTTGAGCAACGTTTCGATAATAGCCGCACGCGTGGCTGGCGTGCCGAGCCCCGTGTCTTTCATCGCATCCGACAATTCTTTTTCATCGAGCGTTTTTCCCGCTGTCTCCATTGCCGTCAGCAAGGTTGCTTCTGTAAAACGCTTGGGTGGTTTGGTCCTTTTCTTATCGATACGCACGGCGTCAACACGCTGCTTTTGGCCTTGCATCAGCCCACGAGGCAATACTTGATTTTCGGATTCGTCTTCGTTGTCCTCGCCAGCGTCGCTTTTTTTGCGCTTTTTCGGAACCTCCTTGACGCCACCTAAATCCAATACCTTCCACCCGGGCTGCTCGACGACCGTGCCCGTCGTTTTGAAACGATCGGTATAGGTTTGTCCAGATTCTACCGAATCAACCGCGGTCAAGACCGTCGTTGTTTTCTCGACGAGATCATCG
>JBGAOI010000989.1:0-2997 GCA_044221885.1 Polyangium sp. (in: bacteria) | reverse complement strand
AACCCGCCTGGGGGCGCCCCCCCCCCTCCCCCCCGGCGCGTCTGCCCCCCCCCCCCCGACGGTCGCTGCGCCCCCCATACCCCCCAGGGATCAGCTTGAAAACCTGATCAACATCCATTGCTGCCAAATGGGTTCGACCAAGAAGCGAGCCGCCGCAAGCTGTTTACTTCGACTTGGGCGCGACTTCCGGCTGAATGATCCGCACTCCGCGTTCTTTACTGGATTCGTGCATCATTTCTTCGACCTGCTCTGACAAACCAGGCTGCTCGTCCGGATCCTCGAAATCCCATCGCGCAGCTTCTTGCGCTTGTTTCGTATTTGCCGCATTGCAAGGTGCCGTCACCTTACGCGGCAGGTACGTAAACGGCGTGTAATCGGGCGTGCTCGTGAATGCATCGACGGGCAAAAGCGCGCTACGAATGGATTCGTTGTTGTACGGAATGCCGAAAATATGCGCCACGAGCTTGTAAATGCTGGCCATGTCGTAGTGCCCGTGGCTCGTGTATTTGCGACGAACCCACGGTGAAACCATCCACATGACCGTCCGATGCAAATCGATGTGATCGGCGCCATCTTGCGGATCGTCTTCGGTCACGATCACCAGGGTATCTTTCCAATTCGGGCTCCGTGAAAGCCCATCGATGAGCATTCCGGTCGCTTCGTCGTTGACCGCGATCATGACTTCGGGCGCCGGGGCATCGGCGCTTGCGCCGACGGTATGATCATTCGGCTGAACCGCATAGGTGAAGGGTTTCAGGTTGCACTGCAATCGAATGCGTCCGGCGAGGTAACAAGACTTCTCGATATCGGGCAACTCGCCGGCATAGATGAGTCCGGGGTATTTGGGGTCGAGTCCATTGGGCGCGTTGCCAACGATTTCGCCCATGTTGTCGTAATCGATGCCATTGAGTCCAAGCCAATGGAAAATAGTTCCTTCTTCCGGGGCCGATTGTTTGCTCGTCGAGGGTTCCGTCGGCGGGCGTGAACCGCGTCCCCATGTCGTGAGCCACGTTCGTTCGACGTAATCGTTTGTCCGGCCATACACCGTCCAAATGTGGCCTTGGAGCGATTGTTCGGCATCCGTGTAGAAATTGTCGAAATTCGTGAATGTGCCGGCGATCGCTCGTGCGTTTTGCCAAACGGCATCTTGCGTCGCGACGTCCGGCGCCATGATGAGCTTCGGATCGCCATCGCCGAGATCCGTGCGATCACCCATGACCGCATCGTAGGTCTTGTTTTCTCGCACCACGAGAATCACGTGTTTGATGACTTTTGATGGCCCATCCGTATTCGTCGTGGGAATTGGGAAATCGTTTGCTCCTGCCGGACATGTAATGGCCGGTGCACCCGGGAGTTTGTCGATGTTGCGCCCCGTTTCGACCACTTTCGTATGCGCTGCGAGATTCGCCAATTCGGTCGCAGGAACATGCTGCACGCTGCCGCGCATCATGTCGGT
Organism: Polyangium sp. (in: bacteria); assembly: GCA_044221885.1. Classification (GTDB taxonomy): domain Bacteria; phylum Myxococcota_A; class Polyangia; order Polyangiales; family Polyangiaceae; genus Polyangium. The sequence continues at coordinate 1,541 of JBGAOI010000989.1, read as the reverse complement.
GATGTTGCCTTGGGACCAATCGAGGTCCGACAAATCTGCGCCAACGCCGTGTCCTTTGCCATTGATGATCACGAGCGATCCATCGTTGTCGACAATGACCCCTGTTGGCCACCACGCTGTTGAAATGGAACCCGCTGGGGTAATCGTCGGTGGCGTTCCCATGTTCACGTCATACACGCCGACGGCATTGATGCCCGCAAGCGTCGCGAAAAGCCGCTTGTTTGTCGCATCGAACGCCAAGGTGCTCGGAGATGCACCACGTGGGGCCATTGCGTCGAATATCGGAACCCGTGATTCCATTTTCATCGTTGCGCGATTGATGATCGCAATCGAGTCGCCATGCGCTTCGGCCACCGCCATGTACGTTTCGTCGAGGAAAATCAACTGTGCTGGGCTCTTGGCCATGGTCAACGTGCGTTTCGGCGCATTGCTGCCCAATTCGAGCTCCAGCAATTTTGAACTGTTTTGCTCGGTCGCGTAAAACGTGTTTCCGACCGGATCGAAGGAGTCCATACGGACGTCGAAAATGGCGTAGGAACCTCCTGTGGAAATCGTGCCAATTTTCGTGCCGTAATTCGCATCTTCCAGGGAAATGACCTGAAACTCGTTCGCGTATTGTGAGGGCGCGACGACGAGACGCGTGCCATCGCCACTGACGGCCATTGCGCCTGAATACCAAGCATTCTTGCCCGACATGCCGAGTGGAATGTCGCGCGCCATCGCTCGCGTCGCTTGACCCGTCATCGTGTCGACGTCGAACGCATACACCATCCCGTCACCACCGCCGGATGCAAGGGCACGGTTCGGAGCGATCCATACGAGACCGTAATAAAGTGCCGTGGGCCTTGGGAATACCAGGGAGCTCGCAACCGGAGCCGCACCCGACGCTAGTTTGTCCAGGTCGATCACGCGCAACGCGTTGTCCTTGATGCCGCCATCCGAGATCAGCGCCAATCGTGATCCAGGCACCGCCATGATGTTCATCGGGAACGTACCGATCAGATCGGGTTCGTCGAAGAGAACCTCGCGCCCGACAGGTGCGATCCGATGACCATCCGGCAAGACAAACACGCCTCCCGCGCCCGCTCCAGCTTTGGCTGCCGCTTCGCCGGTTGCATCGCTAGCCGTGCATTTGCCTTGAACAGGCGCGGGGTATGTCCCGTCGAACTTTTCGCACGTGGCGTCGTGGGGAAGTTTGTCCCAATCGGCCATCGTTGGACACGCGAAGGGTGTTGCCGGTTCGTTACACTCGCCGCACAAGAAGGCGCACGACTTGGGCAGCTCCGCCATGATGTCTTCGACCGTTCCGACATTGATGGGCGGGGGTTTGGTGTCGACGGGTTTGTTGTCGCATCCGGCCGCGACAAACGTGGCGAACACGATGGAGGCCAGGGACGCACGTGTACGAAGCGAACGAGTAAAGCGAGCAACCATGACCCGAGATTAACATGGTCGAGCCGCTGAAAGTTCAGCGCATCATGGCGACAGCAACGAGAATTCCTACAGCAAAGAAGGCGGCAACGGCCCACGACACATGGTTC
>JBGAOI010000988.1:0-2997 GCA_044221885.1 Polyangium sp. (in: bacteria) | reverse complement strand
CCCACAAGGTCGACCAGTTGGCTCATTTGCTGTTCACGAAATTCGAGGAATTGTTCCATCGTGATATCGTGTCGCATCCATCGCCAAATGGTTGACTTTACCTCCGTTGGCTTTTTCGTATCGGGCAAGTTCACGAAGAAGTCGAAGATATCTCGAAAGTCGCTCACCCACCCGGCGAACATGGAGATGGAAAACTCGCCGTAACCGTCTTCCGAACCGCCTCGATAACGCAACGGTCGTTTGGACGAAGGGTCGTGAAATTGCTCGAAAGCTCGGCGAAGTTCGCTCGTGACGTCAATGGGTTGGTCGTACGGTCCGCTTACGCTCATGATGCCTCATGCGCGAGCATACACGTTTCGATTGGGCGTGACCAGATCCAATGCAGAAGGTTTGTTGGGACCATGATGCCGTTTTGCGTGGCCATCATGTTCCTGCCTCGCATGCACGAGGCCATTCCGTCGTTGCCGCATCAATAACTGGGATACGTGCAGATCACCGAGCCGTTCACGCAGGTCATTTCCGCCGTAAGTCCATCGAGCATACAAGGCGTGCCGCCTTCGGGATTGTCTTCATCGACGACGCCGTCGCAGTCGTCGTCGATGTTATTACACAATTCCGGCGCCGGGGCCAAAGTGGATTGACACACAAGCGAACCATTCGAACACTTCGTCACGCCCTTGACGCAAGCTCCATAGGTATTCGGAACATTGCACGAAACGCCCCCACCCGGGTTATTCTCGTCCACTTGACCATTGCCATTGTCGTCCACGCCGTTACACGCCTCCCCGCGCGCATAGATATGAACTCCGTGGACATTACCCGGTGCCGTATATTGACAAACCACGTAACAAGCAAACGGCACAGCCGGAGAAGGAGACACCCCCGGGGCAATACCGCATCCAACACTGGTCGTCGGGCCGAAGCCCCCTTGCGCGCCCCAAATCATTTGCGTGTAATGCCCTATGGGCAAAGGACCGGTTGGTTGAAATGGGAAAACCGAATAAGGTCCCGTCCAGTTTCCAGCCGGGTTTAAGGATTCGTTCCCCCACGCTGTCGATGCTGCTGTCCCCAACGCCGACTTCGTTGCCGAACACGTGCTGATCGGCGACGAACTCATCGTCACGTAAATGTTCTCTCCGTACCCTGGACCGCCAGAGTGCTGCATGACGCCCGTTGCACCGAGTTGCTCCGCCCATAATTGAGCGCTATTCGCACGCGTTTGGTTCCACGTGAGCATGAGCAGCGGTGGGTTTGCCGGAGGAAGACCAACGCTTTGCAACGAAGTATTCGTGCGATAACTGTTGTGTTTTGCAAGAACCGCTGTTGCAAATGCCGACGTATTCGTCGGTGCCGCGAGCAGTTGCTCCACCTCTGCAACCCCTTCGACCTCCGTTGGGGTTTCGCCGTCTGGGCCACAAGCAGAAACAAACAGGGCCAGCAGCATCGACATGGGTAGAATGCCGCGTACCAGCCGCAGGTTCGCGCGGATATTGGAGAAATGTGCACGTTGGTTCATGTGAGACTCCTTGATGATTCGCCCCCAAACTCTCCACTCGAGAGTTCGTGGTAACGAGATATACAGGTTGGTCGACACCAAAAGCAAGGATTGCGGTGGCTCGAGAAGCGTTATCCGAAAGAATTCCCGGCAATTGTGCCAGAAAAAACGTCATTGGCGAATCCGTGAAAGATTGACACGGAAGGAATGACGTAGCATCGCGGGCTCGCGTTACGGGCGTTTCGAGCGCGATTACAATCGCGTCCACGGGTTGATGGCGTCACGCTCGAGCTGCCGGTAGATCAAGGCCATGTACCACACGTCGAAGAGGAAGGAAATGCCGACGAAAACAGCGACGAAATGCCAATTGTCAGCGTGCTCGACACCAAGGTACGACAGGCCCACGGTCATGGATGTTCCGATCCATTTCGACCACGCAATGGTAAAGGATTGCCCTTCAGACGATCGGCGCTGGTAATACATCGCGACGAAAAGCACCGACATGACCGCGTTTTGGATGAAGGCGATAAACTTTGCACTTTCAAACGTATCGCCTTTGAAGTAGGGCAAAAAGTCCTTGAAAAAAGGACCACCCGAGAACATGATCGCAAACGACGCGACAAACCCAATGAGTGACAAGGCGTAAAACTCGGCCTTCGATACCTCATAATGTCGCTGGAAGTATTTGTATCCGTAGAGGAAAAACGTCGCCACGATGCCAACGTCACAGACCATCCACAACGTATTGATGACGACGGCTGCACTCCCCATCGAATGCGGTGGGTAAATCAGCGAATACGTAATTTCCCAGGTGATGTTCAAGGCCAAAGGATCTGTGGCATATTGGGCCATCATGAACCGGCTTTAGCCGCGGCTGCTCAAGCCGCAGAGTTGTATCGGAAACTCGCCCAGCAGGAACCGGATACGTACTTGCCTGAACTGGCTATGAGCCTTCTTAACTTAGGCACAATTCAGGGCAGTCTGGAACGATATGATGCCGCGCTGGCGTCTACCGAGGATGCTGTCGACCTCTATCGTAAATTGGCAGAGCGACACCCAGACGCATTTTTGTCCGAATTGGCAGCAAGCTGTGACAATTTGGGGATTCTACAGAGCGAGCTTGGTCATCCCGACGCCGGAATGGCTTTCAGTCAAGAAGCGGCTGACATTCGCCGAAACCTCGTCGCCCAGCGTCCCGATGCGTTCTTGCGGGATTTCGCGGTCAGCCTCAACAACCTTGCTGCGCATCTTCTTGACCTCAACCGCCACCACGAAGCCCTTCCCGTCGCGCAAGAAGCGCTCGACGCGATTTGGCCTTATTACGAGAAAACCCCCGCCGCCCACGGAGACCTCGTACGTAAATTGATCGGCCTTTTGGTCCCATTGTATGAAAAGCTCGATCTTCCCCTCGACCAAACCTTGGAAGAACGGGTCAAGCGGTATCTCGCCTTGAGCGGAGCCTAAGTTATGCCGTGACCAACCGCGCTATGGCGCGCCGTTTT
>JBGAOI010000987.1:0-2998 GCA_044221885.1 Polyangium sp. (in: bacteria) | reverse complement strand
CTCGATTCCGAAGCGTTGGCGGTACCATCCCGAACATTGAGTCCGGCAAACCCTACAATGGGATCGATCATTATCCTGAACTCACTCGAGCCTGCGGCCCTAGTGCCCAACGACTTGGGCGTACATCCATTGACCAATATGTCGACGACGACTGCGGCCCTGGTTTGTGGACCGAACGGAACGCTCATGCGTGAGTTATTGCAGTATGCCGTAGGGTGCGCACTCGACGCGCACGATAGGCTTGAAGTCCGTTGGCTGGATACGAATGGAATCGAGCGTCGGGATTGGTATTGGGGGCAATTGGGGCTTGCTTCGAACTGGCGCACGATGCCTTTGAACGTTGCCGAGCAAGAATGGGTGACCGCGTGTCTTGCAGCGCGGACGAATTGGTACGCGGATCCGACGCGTATTTCAATGCGTGGAACCAACCCCGCTTTGGCGGAAGCAAACGTCGAGCATAATTTGTATCCCATGCGGGAAGGAGCCTTTTGGGGGAACGTGTTCGCTCCCGCGCCCTACGTGCGGGCGTGTTATGACGCAGCAAATGTCGGTTACGCTCGTTCGCGAGGCCGCGACTGTTCTTCGGGACATGTCGAGATGGGTGAGGTTCTCGAATGCGGGCTCATTCATGTCGTCGGGCCTTGCGATGATGCTTGCGTGCCAGCTTCAACTGCGGGATACTATTCGAGTTGCCGCGAGTATCGTATGGATTTGCCAAACGATACACACACCGGTCACGTGATCACGGATTTTCTTCGCTAGGATTGAATTCGATTTGCATGCTGGTTGAACGGTTCGCCTTCAACCCCAGTCAGGAAAGATGCCGACAAGGCGCCTCGCGTTTTTCGGCATCTTCCCTCGACCCAGATGATGGGGGCTGCGCCACCAAATCCCCCATTTCATGCGGTGCAGGTCTTCGGTGGGGAACGAATATGCTGTTGCCTCGATTCGGGAGCGGCCGCTATGCCTGATGGCCGCTTGGGACGGAAAAACGCGCGCTGCTTTCAATGTGGGCGACGTACGGGGGCGGGTGGGTGTCCATTACACGGGCCAGCGACGGAGAAGTCCACGAGACTCGCAATTCCGACGACGACGGAAATGGATTGGCCGCAATTCGATGGGTATGAAACCAACGGCGTTTTGGGTCGTGGCGGGTTTGGTACGGTATATTTGGCGACGCGTATCGGTCCGGAATCGAAACGCGTGGCCATCAAGGTGGCGCATGTCGCCACGCCCGATGCAAAAAAGCGGCTTCTTCGAGAATCCGCTGCCATGCAAATCATTGGTCCGCCTCACGTTCCCGCCGTACTCAGCGCTGGCGACCTCAATCCTTTCGGGCCGTGCCTCGTCATGGAATTCATCGAAGGAACGCCCCTTTCCGAGCTACTCGCGTCGCGTGTGTCGCCATTTGACGTTGTGGACGTATGCAAGATTTCTATTGCTTTGCTGGAATCGCTTTCGGCCGTACACGCCAAAGGTTTCGTGCATGCCGATATGAAGCCGGAAAACGTGCTTCTCAGCGCGGACCACACCCATGCCACGATTCTCGATTTGGGCCTCGCTCGACGTGTTTCTGCAAGCGCTGTGCGCGAAGGAAATTCCGCCCCGCCGGTCACTATGGCGGGTACGTTGGAATACATGGCTCCCGAACAATGCGAAAGTCGCATGATCATTGATATTCGGGCGGATATTTATGCCGTGGGCGTGATGCTTTATGAAATGCTCGCCGGGCATGTGCCTTTTTGGGGCGCTCCCGCTGCCGTTCGTGAAGGGCATCTCAGCCGACGACCCATGCGCATGGTGTCCGCTGATGGCCAAACCTTTCCGCCTGCACTCGAAGAATTGGTCGTGCGTTGTCTGGAAAAAGAACCCGAAGCGCGGTTTTCCACGGCCAATGGACTTCGCAGCGCATTGGAATTCATTGCCCATTCCGCGGCTACGCGATCGAATTTGTCCACGACGGGTTCGTCTGAAGTTTATCGAGACGTTCGAGACGTTCCGGCCAAACTTTCCGATGACAACAGAGAATCGGCATTTCCTCGGCCGGCTGGCAAGCGCGTGACCCGCGAACGACGGACGGTGAGTGTATTGCATTTCACGTCGCCGCTCGATCCGATTGCCCTTCGAGTGCGAATCGAGGCGATTGGTGGGCATGTCATGCGGGCCGGGGGAGGGCGAAATGTGGTGGCATTTGGCCACGATGGCGCAGAAAACCCGGCGCGTTTGTCCTTACGTGCCGCGCAAGACTTGGTCCAACGTGGCGTTTGCACGCGGGTGTGGGTCGATTTGGCCTCCGTGTCGGTGACCACTCGTGCCGATGGATCGCTTCGTCTTCTAAGTCCCAGGATGGCGCGTATCGATCGGACGCCACTTCTCGAGGGCCCGTCGCCGATTGTGATTTCGCCGGCTGCTCGTGCCGTGTTGACCGACGCCGATCTGCAGGCAATGGCCGAGCCGTATGGCCCTCAAGTCCTCGCTGATGGCGCGTTTCCTATCGTGGACGATCCGACGACACATCTTGGCCATACGGGCGCGCCGCTCGTTGGTCGGGATGACACCTTGGAGGCGTTGGCATCGTGTGCGCTTCATGCGACGCGTGAGCGTTCTCCATCCATCATGGCCGTGATTGGCGAAGCGGGGCACGGCAAGACGCACTTGCGACGCCTTTTGGTGGAACGACTGCGTTCTTTGGTGCCGTCGGTGCTCGTGATTGATCTGCGTGCGCGTGAGCTTCTCGCGGGTGGCGGAGATTGCGTGCGTGAACTTTTGGTCGAAGCGGTGGGTTTGCCCGTGGGGATCGATCGCGAACTTCGTCCGCGCGTCTTGCGCGAATGTCTTGGTTCGAGCAGCACGCCGGAAGCTGTCGCTGCGCTTGCGTTGGCGCTGGGTTGGATTGCCCCGAACGCGGAAGACACCACGGAGTTTCCAGGGTTACGCGCTTTGGAAGCTGCGCCGTTTGCCTTGCGGGCAACGTTGACGGTTGCGGCAGGCGAAGCCT
>JBGAOI010000986.1:0-2998 GCA_044221885.1 Polyangium sp. (in: bacteria) | reverse complement strand
TTGTTCATCGCCACGTTCGATCAACCATTCACCTTCACCATTCATGAACACCGTCACGACTGGGTTTCGGTCGTGGGGCAACGCCAACATACCGCCTTCGGAATGCAAGGTGACCCCGGTTTGCTGATTGACGACCACTGCGCCGGGGGGCGAAGAATCGACGAGTTCGAATTCGGCGACTTGGCGGCCCAATGAAATGGTTGCCCCCACATTGATCGCCATACGCCCACCCGAATCGAGACGTCGGCCATCGACGAACGTCCCATTGCGACTGCCCAAATCGCGAATTTCCCAGCCGTCGTTGATCCAATGCAAGCTGGCGTGACGCCCCGATACTTTGGGCGAATCGACTTGAACGTCGCATAAGGCGTGACGACCAAGGACCGCATACGGACGCATGGAAACGTGTGTGTTCGAGTTCTTCCAAAAAAGTGTACCCATGACGCTGCTCCTCTCTCGACAAACGAAAATCAATCCCCAGCGCGATTGGATGCGCTAGCGACGCGATATAGACAGGTTGTCAATTGCTCTTGGGCAAGTGTTTCCGATACGCCGAGCAGTTCACGACGTAAACTCACGGGTGGACAATACGTTGTGGCGCGCCATAATCGCGCGTCATCCGGACCCACGAGGGACGCGAATGCCGGCCATAACGTGGCCCAATATCGAGTCACCCCGGTTTCGCTACCTTTTTGCTCGTGCGAAGCCGTAACGATTCGCGATCCATCGGGACTAAAAGCCGCAATCGTCGGGTATAACGTCGGAAAGTGGAGCACGACGGGTTCGCCAGAACCATTCGAATTCCAAACATGCACCGTTCGATCGTCCGCAATCGTCACAAAACGCGCACCATCGGGGCTGAACGCGCCGATTCCACCGACCGAACCACTGCCCACAGCCGCATTGTGCGGAAACACGAAGGGTTTGCCATGGCCATCGAGATTCCAAAGTTGCACCGTTTTGTCCCACGATGCCGTGAGGACATGGCGGCCATTGGGGCTGAATGCGGACGAATACACGCCTGCGCTATGACCACGCAAGATGCGCGGTTCGCCGCTGCCATCCGCGTTCCAGATTCGAACGGTTTTATCCTCGGACGCGCTGACAATGCGCAATCCATCAGGGCTGAAGCCAATGGAGTTGATAATGTCCTCGTGACCCTGCAAAACCAGCGGCTCACCTTGACCATCCGCGTTCCATACGCGCACCTTGCGATCCCACGACGCTGCCGCAATGAAGCGGCCATCCGGCGAGAAGACTGCCGACAACGGAGCTTCGTGGTGGTCACGTAAAACGATGTTTTCCGTCCCCGTGTGGGCATCCCATATCCGTATGGTTTTGTCTTGCGATGCCGTGATGACTCGATTGCCATCCGGGCTGAAGGCAGCGGACATGATTTTGCCTTCGTGACCGCGCAAAACGACAGGCGCTTCAGAATCGTTGACCTTCCAAATCCGGGCAGTCTTGTCAAACGACGCCGTGACCACACGCGTACCGTCAGGGCTGAACGTCGCCGAAATGATCGTGCCTTCATGTCCCTCGAGCCGTTGCGAGCTATCGAGCGCATCAACTGCCCAAACGCGTACGGTTTTATCGAGTGACGCCGTGACGATCGTTTGACCGTCGGGACTGAACGCCCCAGACGACACCTTGTCCTCGTGCCCCGCAATGACCCGTGGTTCGCCTTGTCCATCAGCTCGCCATACGCGCACAGAGTGGTCCCACGAGGCGGTGACGATGGACTTGCCGTCGGGGCTGAACGACGCTGTCCGCACGGGACTGTTGTGCTTGGCAAGCACCATGGGTTCGCCACTGCCGTCAGCGTTCCAAATGTAGACGGAATTGTCGAACGAGGCGCTCACGATGCGTTGTCCGTCTGGGCTGAAGGCGACAGACTGCACGTGATCCCGATGGGCGTGCAAGACAATGGGTTCGTCCTGGCCATTCACGTCCCATACGCGTACCGTGCCGTCGTCGGACGATGACGCAATACGTTGACCGTCGGGGCTGAATACGACCGATGTGACGGCCTCCTGATGGCCTTCGAGCACGAGGGGCTGGCCTGAGCCATCCGCATTCCAAATGCGCACGGTTTTATCAGACGAACCGGTCACAAGATGCAATCCGTCCGGACCAAAGGCGGCAGATGTGACAGGCCCTTCATGTCCAGCGAACACAATGGTTTTGCCGCAACCATCCGCCCTCCAGATACGAGCCGTTTTGTCGGCGGAAGCGGTCACGATCCGTGTGCCGTCGAAACTATAGACGGCTTGCTGAATCCGGTCCGTGTGGCCCTCGAAGACAAGCGGTTCGCCTTGCCCGTCGGCATTCCAGATCCGCGCCTTGTCATCCCACGACGTGGTCACGATATGTCGACCGTCGGGGCTAAACGCGGCCCACAAGGCGGGCGCATCGAGCGTAATCACTGCGCGGGCAACGTCTTGATACATGATCCATTGGGCCAATTCGCTCCATTTCGGAGGCACAGCGACCGTTGGTTCCAATTCGCGCAACCAGGCCAGGGCCAATGTGGCATTGGACCTGCGAGCATTGGCCGCAGCCATACGAGTTGCGTTACGAGCTTCCGCAGCACTTCGTTTGGCTTCGTCGGCTTTTTGCGCAGCTTCATTGGCTTTGGCGTCGGCACGTCGGGCTTCGCTGCTGGCTTGCAGTCCCAAAAAAGACACGGCGAAGACGACGGCACACAAGGCCGCCATGGCTCCGCCAACCCATTGTTTTCGCCTGCGTTTTGTACGGTCCGCGAGGCGTATGACCGATTCCAGAAAGTCGACTTCCCTCGCCCCCAATTCGAGCGATTTTTTCCCCGGGGCATTTTCTCGAAGTTGGGCAAACCATTCTCGCGCGCGCACAGCCGCCCGATCGCGCCACAAGAAATCGTCCGCCTTTTCATTACTTTCCCATTGCAGAGCCGCATTGCGTACGTCCGCGAGAAACTTGATGTCGGTTTCATTCGCGTGCAGCCATTGTTGCAACGTTG
>JBGAOI010000985.1:0-3004 GCA_044221885.1 Polyangium sp. (in: bacteria) | reverse complement strand
GCGTATTGCGCGTATCGTTTCGAATAGCCTTGGCATATTTCACATTGCTGTTGCGTTGGGTTGCACGGCTTTACCGGAATTGACGGCGGAGACGTGCGGTAATTACGTTATCGATGTCGACCAGGGGGAAGACTGCGACACGCACGCCACGATGCCGAACGTCTGTGCTGGACCAGGAGAAGAGCACGCGTGCCATTACATTTGTGGAATGCCGGGACAGGTTTGTCCGAGCGGATACGGGTGCAGTTACACTGGGATTTGTCGGCGCCATTCGGGGGCGTTCGAGGCGAAAGGTGACGTCGAAGGTTATGCATGGCCGGTCGCCTTGCATTCGGGCGACTTCGATTCCGATGGTCGTGGTGATTTGATCGTTCTTGGAGCGCCAGACGCGGCGGGATATCGTTCGGCGCGGGCGCTTTTTTCGCAAGACTTTTTCTTGCAGCCAGGTCTTGGCGTTTTGCCGCCGAAAATTGCGGATCCAGCGGTTGGCACCAGTGATCTTTCGAATGTTCAGAATGAGATTGCATTCGCGGATTTCGAGGGAGTGGCGCTTCTTCGTGGATATGGGGATCGTACGGCAGATTTTGCGGTTTTTCCGTCGGTCGAGTTGTTGCCCAAGACGCACGCTCGTATGGCTCTGACCGATGTACTCCCGACATTGCCTGATAAGGAGATGACGCACGCGGGTGATGAAATCGTCGCCTTGATTACTTTGGAAAATGGTGCAACCATTCTTGCGGGGATCGATTTTCGTCATCCTCCGGTGCAGCTTGCGCCGTATGTGCCAGGCGGAGATGTTTTGGCGGGGGAGCGCGGTATCGATGTCGCCAAGTTTGACGAATTGAGTTCATGTTCGCAGGTCATTTTGGCATATCATGACGCGTCGGCTGTCGATTTGTATACGCCGTGTACGAATCAAAGTGGCACGGTGGCTTGGAACGTTGACGGCGCGTTCACAACGATAACCATGGTTCCGCCGGCAAAAATTGATAAAGGCATCATTCCGACAGACATCGATCGCGATGGTCACTTGGATTTGGTCATTGGTGCTGGAGGAATCACGTATCTTGCTTATGGATTGGGGGATGGCCAATTCACGACACAAAAGGTCAATGGTTTGCCGAACACGGCGGCTCCGTTTCCTTTGACCTTGATTGCGGGACAAACCGAGGGATTTCCGTTGGCGGTCGCCGAGTTGAATGGTGACGGAGTGACCGACTTCGTCTTGGAAAATGGGATTGTTGTATCGAACGGACCGACGTATGAATATGCATATCGCAATCTCAGAGCCCCGTGGTCGGAAGCACTTGTTGGCAACCTGAATGCAAACGCCTGGCCTGACGTCGTTGCGGCGACGACCGGAGCGCTCGATATTGATTTCTTCAACAATGCGGGGAACGGGGTTTTCGGCGTAGCCACTTTGCCCACCGAGGGAGTGCCGCGTCATTTGAAGATGGGCGATTTCGACGGCGATTTGCTGAATGATATCGTGCTGAGTGAAGCCATCCTCGAGCACGGCGAGTTATCCGATCACCTATCATTTTCGTTTGGTGAACCATTTGGGCCACCTGCTGCACCCGTTGCAACGGGTGAAGTCGGGGAACTTGGACAACTGGTGACTGGAAATATCGCCACGCAATTTGGCACCGATCCTATGACTGAAGTGGGTGCGGTGGTGGAAGGTGAGGGGAGTCTTACGGACAGCATTTCGCTTTTGCCGGGTCGAGCCTCGCGGGCGATTTATTCGACGTTGCCTTTGCGCGCGCAAACGGCGTCATACATTCCGGTGTCGCTGACATTTGGTCGCTTCGGGGATTCAACATCCGACCTGGTGGCTTTGGCAACGAATGCCAAGAATGGCCGACTCAGTCTGTTTCGAATTGAAGCATTCGAAGAAGAAGGTTTGACCGTACCCACGAGCAGTGAGAACCTACCGGATATTTTTGGCCCATCGGACATGATCAATTCAATTAGTCCGCGCCACGGAGCGATCGTTATTGCGATTGATTTGGATCGAGACAAAACGGACCAAACGGACGAGGCGCTTGTTGCGTCCTTGCATGTCGATCGAATGCAAGGAGCGTTTGCCGCTGCCAAATACGATATTGCGTCGGGTACGTTCAAGGTGGTCGAAGCGGTCGCGTTACCAGGGCAAGTCTCGGTCGATTCGACGATGTTTGCAGCAGATATCGATGGCGATGGTCTTGATGATATGGTGTTGACCACGGGGACGCAGGAGTCACCATTACCAATAATCGTGCGTTGGGGTGATGGTTTGGGCCGCGTACCTACGCAAAGCGCGAGCCTGAACTGCAAAGAACTCGTTGAATTGAAGGCAACGGCGGTTATCGCTTTGCGTTCGCCATCAGGAAAAGGCAATATGCTGCTCGTTTCGACATTGAGCGGAACGCAGTTGATTGAATTTTCGCCCGATCGTTCCTGCACATTTCGTGATATTTCGGAAATCAAATCTGCCCGAGCATTCGCTGCGATTGATCTCGATCGTGACGGCGTCGAAGACATCGCGGCTCAAACGGAGGAAGGATTGGAGTTATTTCGCTCCATTCCGAAGTAAGCATGCGACATGATCCACGATGTGTATGCTTGTGTGTGTTCATTTCGTGCCTTTTGCCGAATATCGTGTTGGCGCAAGACAAAGGCCCAGACAAACCTAAAGAGCAGGATAAAGCAGAGGAAGCGGCGCGCGTTTTGTTCGATGCAGGGGCGAAAGCGTATGCGGCAGGGCTTTATTTCGATGCTGTCGCCGCCTTTCGCGAAGCGTACAAGCTGGCTCCGGATCGTCCAACCGTTCTTTTTTCGCTAGCTCAAGCCGAACGGCGCCAATATACGGTAAAACCGGATCCGGAACTGCTCGAGGCAGCGATTTCGCATTTTCGACGGTATCTCGAAATTGTCAAAGAAGGGGGACGTCGTGGTGATGTTGTCATTGCGCTCGGGGAACTCGAGGCTTTGCGTGCAGGGGCCGAGGCGCCCTTGAACAAGG
>JBGAOI010000984.1:0-3012 GCA_044221885.1 Polyangium sp. (in: bacteria) | reverse complement strand
GACCACGTCAACGAACACCCCTCACCCATCAATCAGCGTCTCGAACATGCCAATTCCGCCGGCCATGAATACCACGCCAAACACCCCCATGATGGCCACGTAATCAAATAGTTCACCCAAGGGCGCGCCGCCAAACAGTTCACGTGTTCCCGCAACCGCCGCCAAAAGCGTTGGCGCCAAAAGCGGGAAAAACACGCTCGCCAGCACCAAGTCCCGCGCTCGTGTACGCACCGTCATCGCCCCGAACAACGTCCCCACGGCCGCAATTCCCGGCGTCGCCGCAAGCGAAATCAACAATAAGCCCGGACCAACCTCGACCAGATCCACAGCAAACAAAAGCGCCGACACAGGCACCACGATGAGTTCGACAATCCAAACGAACATCGCAATGCTGAACGCTTTGCCCGCGAATAACGCGGCCCGCGAAAGCGGCAACACCAAGAGCCCCAAAAGAGCCCCGTCTTCCCGCTCGCGTTGCCAGCTCCGCCCCACCGCCAACACCGACGCAAACGCCACCGCCACCCAAATCACACCAGGTGCGACGGCGTGGCTCGAACCAGCTCCCACGTGAAATGCAAGCGATGCAATCACCGCCACGAGTACCGCGAAAAACCCGCTCGTCGTGACAATCTCGCCCGTCACGAGCTCGATCGCCACGTCTTTGCCGGCGATCGTGACTGCTTGCCGAACGAACCGAGACATCTTGTTCATGCGGCCATCCAACAAGCAGTCATGCGTCCTCGCCTCCCTCGTTCCGAAAGCTGAAGGTCAAACCTTCGCCTTACGCACCTTCGTCCGTTTGTCCAAGCTCGCCCAGCGATCGTAGAGCCGCGGCACCGGATACGCTTCGAGGCGCACCTTGAAGCCGGGGTCTTTCGTGCGATTTTCCAGGGCCAAAATCGCTTCCACAAGCTTGGCACGTGAACCAAACTTTTCCTTCACCACCGACAACGTTTCGTGAAGCCGCAAGAGTTTGGCATTTGAAACATGCTCGATTCCCCGAGAACCTCCGCGATCCGCGTTTGTCCGGTCGAGCCACAGTTCCTCCGACGCCAGTTGTTTGACCGCGTCCACGAGCTTTGTCTTGTCGCCGAATCGTTCCTTGACGACGAGCAGCGGAGCCTTGTTTGCCATGATGTTCTCCTTGGATGCGCCGAGACAAACCTCTCTCGAAGCCTGCTGACGCATGCCATGCGCGAGATGACTCGCGCGGTAAAAGACGGCCCTGTGTAGCAGACCTGGCGCGATTCTCGCAAGGTCATCCCCCACAAAAACGCAACTTCGTCGTGGGTCGTCGCTTTCGTCTTCGTCTTGTGCTAGACGCGCGGCCCATGTCGTCCGGAAAGCCTCGTGTTCGTTTTGCTCCGTCCCCCACGGGATATCTGCACATCGGTGGCGTACGCACCGCATTGTTCAATTGGCTTTGGGCTCGAAAAACAGGCGGAACTTTCATTCTCCGCATCGAAGACACCGACCAAGAACGCAGCACGCCCGAGAACGAACAGATCATCTTGCGCGAGATGCGGTGGCTCGG
Organism: Polyangium sp. (in: bacteria); assembly: GCA_044221885.1. Classification (GTDB taxonomy): domain Bacteria; phylum Myxococcota_A; class Polyangia; order Polyangiales; family Polyangiaceae; genus Polyangium. Next base: position 1,478 of record JBGAOI010000984.1, on the reverse strand, counting down.
CCTGAACTGGGACGAAGGCCCCGATGTCGGCGGTCCAAACGGTCCGTACCGACAAATGGAACGACTCGAGATTTACCGCGAGTTCGTGGACAAACTCATCGCGAACAAAGCGGCGTATCGTTGTTACTGCACGAAGGAAGAACTCGAAGCCCAACGCGAAGCGCTCAAAAAGCGCGATCCCAAGGCGCAGTTTCGTTATCCCGGAACGTGTTGGGAGCGCCAAGGTCCAGCGCCCGATCGCCCGTTTGTCATTCGGTTTCGCGCTCCGTCGACAGGCGACGTCGTGTATCGGGACCTCGTCTTCGGCGACGTAACGACGCCGAAAAACACGTTACAAGACGCGGTTTTGATGCGCTCGGACGGCGTGCCCTTGTACAACCTCGGCGCTGTCGTCGACGACATCACCATGGGCATCACCCTCGTCGCGCGCGGCCGCGATCACATGATCAACACGCCTCCGCAGATTCTGCTGTACGAGGCGCTTGGCGCCACATTGCCTCAATTTGCACATTTGCCTATGATGCTCGCACCTGACGGACAGAAATTGTCCAAGCGACACGGTGCAGTTTCCGTGGGCGAATATCGCGACAAAGGCATTCCCGCCGTGGGCCTCATGAACTACCTCGTCCGGTTTGGCTGGGCGTACGGCGACCAAGAAGTGTTTTCCATGCCCGACCTCATTTCCAAGTTTGGCTGGGAAAACTGTAGCAAGTCCGATGGCAAGTTCGACGTGAAGAAGCTCGCGGCGATTGTCTTCGAGCACATGAAGAGTTCAGCGCTCACGCCCGACGATCAATACATCGACGAGCTTTCTCGCTGCATTGAGAAACGCGGATTTGCGGGTGTGGATCGAGCGCGTGTGGCGAGCCTTGTGCCGCTGATTCGCGAACGCGCGCAAACGTTCGCGGATGGCGCCGATGCGCTCGACTATTTCTTCCGCGACATTCCTGTGTACGATGAAAAAGCCGTGAAAAAAGTCCTCGGACCCGACAAAGCCGCGACACTCACAAAAGCGCGTGAATTTTTCGCCAGTGTCGAAGACTTCACGTCCAAAAACCTGGATACGAAATTCCACGAGTTTGTCCCGACAACGGGTTTGGAACTCAAGGACATTGCGCAACCAGTGCGAGTGGCCGTGACGGGACGAACCGCGAGTCCTGGGCTCTTTGATGTGCTCGAACTCGTGGGCAAGGATCGCGTCCTCGCGCGCCTCGAACATGCTGTGGGTCTTTGCCAGAATGCTGCGAGCTGAACAAATATGACGACATGGGAAGCGCTTTTTGCTTCGGGTCCGGCGGCGGCCACAGGCCCGTCGTTGTTGGAGACGGGCGTCAAGGCGCTTTTCCCGATCGTTGCGTGCATTGCGCTCGCGCCGGTGTTGTGGTTCTTTTTTGGAACGACCTGGCGCGAGCTCGATGTAGTGGCGCACGAGCATCAACGCAAAACGTTGGTTTCGGGGAAATACGATGCTCGCCCAG
>JBGAOI010000983.1:0-3017 GCA_044221885.1 Polyangium sp. (in: bacteria) | reverse complement strand
GTTTGCCCGAGGACTTCGGCGTAGTAGCGCCATTTTTCTTGGTATCGGATGACTTTCGAGTGGCCTCGGTACGAGCAGCGCGAGCGGCCGCGGCCTTTTTCGCGTCGGCAAGTTTTCCCTTTTCAGGGATGACCAAGGTCAAGCCGGGTTTGATGCGTTGCCCGCGGCGTAATCCGTTGACTTCTTGCAAGTCAGCGACGGAAATTCGGTAGCGGCGAGCAATCGCTCCAAGCGTCTGGCCTTTGGCGACGACATGAACGACCTCGGCCGCATCGGCGTATACTGGCCAAATGGCCGCGATCACGGCGACGAGCACGGCGACGCTGCGGAGCGTGGTGCGTCCGGAACGACCTCGAACCGAGGTGACCAAATCTGTGTGTATGGGTTCACAAACAGACGGGTTCGTCCCGGAACAGGCCCCCCGAAGCATGTGCAATCCCACGCGCATTTCCCTTTCGCTACGCGGGTTGCGCAAATGCGTAAAGCACATTTTTGGCCGTGGTTTGCAAGCCGTGTGAAGGTAGCTAGGCCGCCCTTCGTAGGCGGCACGATCGAGGCACATTCGTGCCTCCCGACGACGACAATGAAGGTCGAGGCGGAGCAATGGCGGATGGGAATCACCTGGTAGGCGTCGACATAGGTTCGAGTGCCATCAAGGTCGTCCAGCTAAAAGAAGGGCGAAAGGGTGTCGGGTTGGTCCGGGCAGGATTCTGTCCGCTCCCACCTCAGAGCATCGTCGACGGACACGTGATGAACACACAAGCCATCGTGTCCGCGATCGGTCGAGCGCTCAATGATGCCAAAATCAGGCAACGTGAAGTCGCATTGAGCATCAGCGGACAGGCGGTGATCATCCGCAAAATCACCGTGCCTTTGATGACGCAAACGGAACTCGACGAACAGATCCAGTGGGAAGCCGAGCAACACATTCCGTTTGACATCAAAGATGTTCACGTCGACTACGAAGTCATTCGCAAGCGGCCGGAAGCGGGGCAGATGGACCTGCTTCTCGTTGCGGCAAAACGCGAAGAAGTAAACGACTACTTGGAAGTCGCTCGTCAAGCCAAACTCAAGCCGCTCGTACTCGACATCGATGCGTTCACCGTGCAGAACCTCTTCGAATACGGCCGCGGCATCCCGCAAGATCAAACGTTTGCCATCGTGAACGTTGGAGCATCGCTGACGTCGATCAACATCGTTTCCCGCGGTGCAAGTGCCTTCACGCGCGACATTCCGAACGCGGGAAATTACGTCACCGAACAGATTCAGAAACAACTCAGCATCGGCTTCGAAGAAGCGGAAAACCTCAAGTGTCAGCCGCAAACCCAAGCGTTTGGCCCGACCGCACAGGTACCGCAAATCATCGACGCTGTGTGCGACACCATCGCCAGCGAAATCCAACGCTCGCTCGACTTCTTCCTCGCTACGAGCGGAGAACCCGAGATGCATCGGATCTACATCACCGGCGGTACGTCGAACTTGGCAGCACTCCCGGCCGCCATTGGTCGTCGTTCCCGCGTGGGTGTGGAGATTCTCCAACCATTCGAGCGCATCACGTTCGAAGGCAAAGACGTGAACGCAGACATGCTTCAAACCCGCGGATCGCAGCTCTGCGTCGCCCTAGGCCTCGCAATGCGTAAAGACAAGGAGAAGCGCACGTGATCAGGATCAACCTCCTGCCCCACAAGCGCCCCGCTGCTGGTGCACCTCAAGCCAGTCAAAAGTGGCTGCTCGTCGTGCTCGGTGTCGTGTTGCTCGAAATTGTTGGGCTGTTCCTCTTCTACCAAGCGACGTACGAGGAACTCCAACAGCAGAAGCGGACAAACGCTCAAATCAAGAGCCAGATTGACGAGATCAACAGGCTCATCGCCGACCACGAACAAATCAAGAAGGCGCTCGCTGTGCTGCGTGCACGTGAAGACGCCATCGCCAAATTGCAGGCAGGTCGGTCCGGACCAACCGCGGTTCTTCTCGAGCTCGCTCAAGTCATGACGACGGGCAAAGGCCCAAGCGCTGACCCGGACAAACTTGCCAAACTACGCCAAGACAATCCCCTCGCCGTGTACAACCCAGCCTGGGACACGCGACGTCTTTGGCTCACGCAATACATCGAAGGTCAACGCACGGTTCGTCTCGAAGGACTCGCGCGCGACGGCAACGATGTTTATGAGCTTGCGCAACGTCTCAAGCTCTCGCCGTACTTCTACGAAGTCACACTTCTGCCTGGAAAGAAGGAAGTCGAACAGGCCACGAAACTCGACCTCGTGAGTTTCGCGCTGCAATTCAAGGTGAGGTACTGATGGCCCCGAAAGCTCCCGCCGCCTCCGGCTCGACGCTCGATCGTTTGCCCTTGGCCGGCAAGATCGGCGTCGGTTTGCTCTTCATGGCACTCGTCGGTGCACTCTTCTTCGTGTTCGTCTACGAAGATTTGTCCAACGAGTTGCAGAATGCCAAACGCAAAGAAGTTCAACTTCAAACGGAGTTGCGTACGGCTCAAGCCGCGAAAGAAGCGTACCAAAAGGATCGCGACGAAAAAATTCGCAGCGAAGCTCGCGCCGAACAAACGAAGAAGGTTCTTCCGGACGATCCTGAAACACCCGCGTTTCTTGCGTCGCTTCAGCAGATGGCAACGGTCGCTGGCATCAACCTGACGAGCTGGGCGCCTGTTGATGAAGTGCCGCAAGAGTTCTTCGCGAAAGTGCCGATGAAGCTGACGCTCTCGGGACGGTTTCACCAAATCGCCCGCTTCTTCTACGGCATCGGACAGCTCGATCGCATCATCAACATGGAAGACATTCAGATGAAGATCGCGGCCAACAAAGCAACGGGCACCGTGCGGGATCAGATCCCCGAACCCGAAGTGAACGTTGAATGTTTGGCGACTGCCTTCCGTGCCCAGCGTCTCGATGAAGCAGGCAAAGGGAATTCGAAACGCAGGGGGACAGGCAAGTGATACGGACACGACAAACACGCGGCCACGCCAAACCCGTGCTCGCGACACTCGCCTCAATCCTTCT
>JBGAOI010000982.1:0-3024 GCA_044221885.1 Polyangium sp. (in: bacteria) | reverse complement strand
ACCTTTGGGTGGCCCGCAGCCTCCGAAAAAGAAGTCCAACGTCGGCATGATCATCGGCATCGGTTGTGCCGGTATGTTCATCTTGGCTGTCGGTGGTATCGGCTTCAGCTGTTGGTGGGCGCAAAAGAAGGCGAAAGAAACGGCAGCAGCCATCGCCTCCGCGTTCCCCATCGATTCGACGGGCAAGCTTGCCGGCGATCCCTTTGACCTCAAACCACCGTCCAACGCGAACCTCAAAGCCGAGCTCAAAGACCTGCGCAACTTCAAGGCAGACTTTGGCAGCACGATTCACTTCGTCGGCGAAATTCACAACACCGGCGGTGATCCGATCGGTTATCCGAGCGCCAAGATCACGTTCTTCGATGCGTCGAAGACGGCGATCGACAGCGGCACGTGCTCCAGCATGATCCGTGACCTCGCGCCTGCGGAAAAAGTCCCCTGCTCGTTCTCGCTCTTCAAGACGAAGACGTGGGACTCGTACAAGATCGACATCGAGCCGAAGCGTCCGTTCTTCACGGGCAAGGCTGCGAAGCTCAAGATCTCCGACACGAAGTTCACAGCGAAGAAGGGCTACAACCCGCACCAGGTCGAAGGCAAAATCACGAACGAAAGTGCCTTCAAAGCCAAGGGCGTGTGGGCCCTCGTTTCGCTCTACGACAAGGAAGGCAAGATCTGCGGCGCCGATAACGCGCTCGTGGCTGGCAACGATCTCGATGCCGGTGCAGGCGGTGTCTTCACGGCGAAGGTCTACAACGTCGCGGGTACACCCGACACCTTCCGCGTCGTCGCCATCGGCTACGGCGATTGAGCCTATCGGTTTCGTCCTGCGCGCTTGTCTCGGCGACGTGAGCGTGCAGGACAAACCTATCGGCCATGGTGATGCATGAGTGACGTTGGATCAGCTCGTCGAGCAAAAGAACAGCTCAAGACGGACATCGGCAACGAATCCTGGTGTGCCGGCGTTGGTGTCGAACGTGAAGACGGCATTGGTTTTGTCGTACGTGTAAGCGTCCGTTCGAGCGGTTTGTCTGAAGCCAAAAATCGTCTCCCTGCCCGTGTGGGAGACGTCGTCGTCAAAATTGTCGAGACAGACGGCTGACGCTTCCTACCCCCTGCCCCTCCTTCAAAAACGCGGTAAACTCTTCCCACTGTGAATGCTCCGAACCTCTCCAGGAGGCTCGCCACGCGCATCATCGAGGGACTGCAAGGACGCGGTCGTGTTGTCGTGGTTCGAGGTGGAACTTCTGCGCTCGTGCGCGCAGTGGATGACGCCATCGCTCCGATGGTCGCGCCCCTCGTCGAACGTTTCGAATGTGAAGCATCTCCATCGACGGATCCTTGCGCGCGCGAAGAGATCTCGCATTTGGCTGTTCTCGTAGCGAATACGCTTCTTGCGTCCGAACATCTCGAAGACGTGTTTGCCGATCGAGCCATCGTCGAACGCGAAGTGTTCGAATCGGTGCTGCAAACACTCGTCGATGCGTCCGAGCACGAACGCGCACGGGTGATGCTCATCGAGATCGACATGCTCGGATATGTCGCCTCGACAGCGGCCAAATTTGCAGCCGAAGAAATTGTCATCGACGCTCTCGAGCGCGCGGCAAACTCGTTGGCCCTCAAACTTTCGCAATACAACGAGCAAACGCGCGAAGCCATCTTCGACTTGGCGGATGAGGTTTGTCCTGACCTACGCTTGGAACTCGAAGAAGCCGTGGCTGATGAACTCGCCGCGCTCGTTGCTCAGGGAGTCGTTGCCCTTCCGGTCATCGAGCGAACGCGGCCTCTCGTGCACCACATCGGTCCCGCCCATCGCGCGCGCCTGATGCGCCAGATCGACCGCGCTGCAGCGCACACCCTTCGTCGCACGGGTTGTTCCGCTCAGTGGGAAATTCGAGATGATTGTCGTGTGCGCATCATCTATACGCCGCTCTCGGAACAGGACGCCCGGGACGTCGATGCACATGTTGCCGACTTTGCAACCGCGGTTGATTCGATTTTGGCCCACGCGGGAGCGCCGCTCGTGACGCACGTGCCTATGCCCGATGATGCGACGCGTCTAAAAATAAGCCGAGTCGACAAGGCGAACGGTCACATGGAGGAGCCGGAGTTGCCGCCGGAGTCCGAGCCTGAGCCTGTGGTGGTTCCCAAGCGGGCTCCTCGAAGTGGGTTGCGTCAGAAGCGTACGCCGCCTGCCACGCCGAAGCGTGTATCGACCAAGCGGACAACGAAGCGAACGGCAGCGAAGGCGCCGGAGAAATCGGAACCAAGGAAGAAAAGTTTGCCGAAACGTGTCGCGACGAAAAAAGCGCGAGCGGTGAAGAAGAGCGGATGAAAATGGTTTGGCCGGGTTTTGATGCACAAAGACTTGGCCGACATGAACATCTCGACTAACCTGCGATTGGCCATGACCCATCCGTTGTCGGCGCGAATCGAGAGGATTCATTTTTGAGCACTGTCGAACCGAACGTTTCGGCGCCATCGAAACCTGCTCGTTCGCGGGGCGGAGCGATCTTCGTTGCGGCGGGGATTTTTCTGAGTCGTATTGCGGGGCTCGTTCGCGATCGCGCGTTTGCGCATTATTTTGGCAATTCAGCAGCCGCGGATGCCTTTCGAGCGGCCCAAAAAATCCCAAATTTCTTGCAAAATCTTTTTGGCGAAGGTGTTTTGTCCGGATCGCTCATTCCGGTTTACGCGCGTCTTTTGGGCGAAAAGAACGATGCGGAAGCGGATCGTGTTGCGAGCGTCATTGCGACATTGTTGGCACTCGTGACGTCTCTCTTGGCGGTTTTGGGCATTGTTTTGACGCCGTTTTTGATTGATGTGATTGCGCCAGGGTTCGAGGGAGACAAACGCGAACTCACCATTCGCCTCGTACAGATTCTTTTTCCGGGCATAGCGCTCCTCGTCATGTCGGCGTGGTGTTTGGGCATTCTCAGTAGCCACCGGCGGTTTTTCCTGTCCTATGCCGCACCGGTCTTGTGGAATGCGATGATCATTGGCGCATTGCTTGTTTTTGGCGGACGT
>JBGAOI010000981.1:0-3026 GCA_044221885.1 Polyangium sp. (in: bacteria) | reverse complement strand
CATCACGGCATTCCGATGATGAATGGAGCCACTGCGGGACAAACCTACATGAATCAACTGTTGGCCGTCGAAGACAAACGCACCATTTTGCGTTACGAACGTCTTCTCTTCACGATACTCGATGCGTACCGGCCGGCCACATCGCATTGGACGCTCAAAGCGCCCAATTACGCGCCTTGTTTTCCGCTACTTTTCGACGAATACCCCAACGTACGCGTTGTCGTCACGCATCGCAATCCTCTGGTCACGTTGCCGTCATATTGCCGACTGATGGAATCGTGGTGCATCGTTTTCGACCGCGATGGATCCTTCGATAAACATCGCTTCGGCCAAATCTCCGAGCAATTCATTCAACAATCCTTGCTGGTGCCGCTCGAATACCGAAAGAAGAACCCAGAAAAAGAATCCCAAATTTTCGATTGTATGTATGCAGAACTTTTTGCCGATCCGATCGGCATGGTCAAACGGGTGTACAAAAAATTCGACCTCGAATACACGCCCGAATTCGAGCGGCGCATGCGCGTGTATTTGGCGAACAACCAACAAGGCAAATACGGCCGACACAAATACTCGCTCGAAGAATACGGATTCACGCCCGAACAGTGTCTCGATGCGTATCGCGATTACATGAACCACTACGACTTCACAACTCCTGTCGCTGGGCAACGACCGGGGGCCGTGAGTGCCAGCACGCCTCTTGGCTGAAGCCAAGCGAACCAAAACGCAAAGGAATTCAAGTGCATCGACATCTTCCCTATCGGATCGATGGTGTACATTCGGTCATCGGCAACGTAATGACCATGGACGAATGGGCCCAATTTGCTCGTATCCCAAACCGCAAAACCGAGGGAATTCTCGAAGGACGAGAAATCTCGAAAATTCTTGGCATTCATAGCAAAAGCTGGGATACAACACGTTTCCGTGACGACACGTTGGTCGCTCGCGTAGCCACAGCAGCGCTCGATTGCGCAGCTATGCGACCAGGCGATGTGGATGCAGCGATTGTCATCACATGCACGCCTTATGAAACGATGCTCGATCAAGATTCGTTTCGAATCTTGCGCGAGGTGGGCATTGCTGATCATGTCGTACCCATTCAGCTCGGTGCAGGCTGTGCAGGTTTAGCGCGGGCAATGGCCATCGCAGCTCGACTCGACGCGCAGAACGTCTTGATCATTGCTTACAACGTACCGAGTCTATATTCGGAAGATCGCACGACGGGTTGTTTGTCGGATCGGTACCGAGACAATCGGGACCATCCTTTCCATCAGGTACTCTGGATGTCGCCAGCTATCTTTTCGGACGCCGCCGCGGCCATGGTGCTTCGACGTAGCGCAGCGTCGAATGGATTCGTGCTTTATTCCAGAGACGCGCAGAACTTCGGTGACAACCCAGGTTTCACCGATCCACTCATTCATTATCTCGGCGGTGGAGCCAAGCGGCCGGCGCTCACGGAAGATGGCGCTGCAACGTCTGTGTATGCAATGGCTGGAGATCAGGTAAAACGCTACTACACCGAAGGCATGCTCCTCAATCACCGCAGTCTCGAGGAAGCGCGGCCGGGATATGTTTCTCAGGTCAAACGAATTTACACCCACCAAGCGAGCCCTGCGCTCATTGCCGATTTTACGCAACGAGCCGAATTGCCGACGGAAAAGACGCCATCCAATGCCGCAAAGCTGGGCAATCTCGTCACTCCTTGCACCATGCAGTTGTTTCACGAGGATGCCCTGAAGGGCGCCGTATCTGCTCAGGATCACGTTTGTTTTTCGGTGGTCGGCGCGGGACCCGAACGAGGAGCCTTCATCGTTCCCGTGGGCGCTTTCTCTACCTTGGCAATGTCAAACGAATAACGACGTCATCCGCTCCTTCGCTACGATCAACGCCCCATACACGAGCAATTTACCTCGTACAACGTCGCGCGTTCCGTCACGACATGCGCGTCCCCCTTCCGCACCTGACGCAAACAGTGCCTCATCGTGCTCAAGGATGCCGAATTGTGCACGAACATCGTCCGATCCGGAGCCACGGCGCAGGTTTGTCGCACAACCCTCTCGAGACCCACACGCTGTCGCCATTGACGATCCACGATGAGATACTTGAACGTTGTGCCAAGACGATCGGGCGACCGCAACGTGATGTCCTCGCGCCACAAAAGCATCCCGAGAATTGCGTAATCATGGTCGGCCACGACGTGTGCGTCCTTGGGCACGAGCGCCGCCATCGCTTTGGTGTCCGTCAATGAACGCGAATAATCTTCCCGCAAATCAATGCCCAATACCCAATACTGGTACACCCACCAGGGAGCCCACAAACACGCGGCGAAAAAAGGCACGACCGCATACCGAACTCCGCGCGCGCGAAGCCCCAAGAGCGAGCCCAGGGCCAAAACAATGGCTGGAATCCATAAAAACAAATGATGCCGACAAACCCCCGTATACCACGCAACGAAAATGTACAGCAACGTCGACCAACTCAAGACCATCAGCCCCAAGACGAAATATGCGAGCGTCCGATCCGGCCAACGCCGACGAATGGCAACCAAAGAAATCATCCCCATCGCCGCCAAAAATGGCGGATAGACCTTGGCCAACGCCCCAAAGGAAAATGATGCCGGCGCCCACCAACCATACACAATCGCGCCATCTCCCAGCACTCGAGCGGTGATCTCCCATGCATGCCGCATGTGCGGATTGTATGCCGATGCAACCCCTGGTTCTCGTTCAGGATTGGGCGAAATGATATAAAACAAGAAAATGAAAAATGGCAACGCCCACAACGTCGGCAATGACGTGCGAAGTGAACGGCGACAAACCAATTGAACCAAGGCATATGACGCAAGCGCAGCTCCCGCCACACATCCCGCATGCGCCGAGGTCATTGCCGCCAAACCACAAAAAAGCGCCCCGTACACCGCGCGGCGTGGACGTTGTAATCGATGCGCCACGAGTAGTTCCGCAATCCCCAGTAAAATCAACCCCATCCCGATGCCGTACGGCCGACTCACCATCCCAAGTTCGTACACA
>JBGAOI010000980.1:0-3029 GCA_044221885.1 Polyangium sp. (in: bacteria) | reverse complement strand
CGTGTGGGAAGGCAAGTACCACGTCAGTTTTCCGCCCCTGCCCGCGCTGCTGATCCTCCCTCTCGTCAAGTTCGTTGGCAGTGCGGATCGTGTGCGTGACGGCGCGTTTTTTGGATGCTTCACGGGTCTTGCGCCTGCACTGCTGTATGCATCCCTCGACAAACTCAAACGTTTGTCTAGAAGCACCCGTACCGAAAAAGAAAACATCTGCTTGGCACTGCTCTTCGCGTTCGGCACCGTCTATTGGTTTTCCGCCGTGCAAGGCACCGTCTGGTTCGTTGGACACGTCATCGGTACGGCCCTGGCTGCGCTTTATCTCTTCGCATCGACCAATGCGACGCACCCCGTACTCGCAGGCCTTGCGCTAAGCCTTGGCTTTGCCACGCGTACGCCACTTGGTTTCGCCTTTCCCCTCTTCCTCTGGGAAGCCGTCCAAGCCAGTCGGAAGGACACAACCAAACCCTTTGACCTCAAAGATCTGGACGTTCGTGCACTGAGCAAACGTCTCGTTTTGTTTGCGCTGCCGGCGGCGTCGGTGCTGGGCGTCGTCATGTGGCACAACGATGCCCGTTTTGGGAATCCGTTTGAGTTCGGCCATCATCTATTGGCCATCGGATGGCGAGGTCGCATCGACAAATGGGGCCTGTTTTCCTATCATTACCTTGGGAAAAACCTGGCTGTCGTGCTCACGTCCCTGCCCTTCGTCGGGACGACAACCGCACCATTTCAAGTCAACGCTCATGGACTAGCGCTTTGGCTGACCACGCCCATTTACGCATGGGCACTCTGGCCACGGCGTACGGCGGCGACATTCTGGGCCGTCGCATTCACAGCGGCGTGCGTAGCGTTGCCTGACTTGCTCTACCAGAACAGCGGCTGGATCCAGTTTGGTTATCGTTTTTCCAACGACTTCGCGATCTTTTTGTTTGCCCTCATTGCCATGGGCAAACGCAGGTTCGGTGCGTGCTTTTGGACGTTCGCCATCGTGGGCGTTCTCATCAATGCGTTCGGAGCGCTCACCTTCCAGCGAGCTGGTTTCGAACGGTTTTACTTCGTCGATCCAACGCAAAAAATCGTGCATCAACCCGACTGATCGACAGCCGTTTGCAGAACGGAACGACACCGCACGGCCCTTGTGCTAGCTCGACGCGCCATGTCGGAAGTGCTCCTCGATCCGGTTGCCATCGCTCGTGGTTTGCGACGCGTTGCTGGTGAAATTGCTGAACACGGCGGCGTTCACGACCTCGCCCTCGTTGACGACCCAAGCGCATCGAACTGTGCGTGCTCGTCGATCGCGGTGGACGCGAACTTCCGATTCATCCCGACTACACCGTGCGGCGTGTCGATGTCGCCCCCAACGCGACCATCGACGTCACCGTGACAAACGACGAACTTTGGGCAAAAGTCGTAAACGATTCCGACGCGGAGGCATCCCGATGAACGAACGATCTCGCTTCGGCCGTCGACACCTATTGGGCATCGAGCATCTCGAATCGTCCGAGATCGTATCAATCTTGGATGCGGCAGAAAGTTTCTTCGATGTCTCGCGACGCAGCGTGCGCAAAGTGCCGACACTACGCGGCAAGACGATCATCAACCTCTTCTACGAACCCTCCACGCGCACCCGCACGTCGTTCGAACTCGCGGGCAAACGCTTGAGCGCCGATGTCATCAACATCAGCGTTTCCACATCGAGCGCCGTCAAAGGCGAATCGCTCCTCGACACCGTGAAGAACCTCGAAGCGATGCGTCCTGACGTACTCGTGATTCGGCATCAAGCGTCGGGCGCACCGGACTACGTCGCGAAAAGAACCGATGCAGCCGTTGTGAATGCCGGAGACGGAACGCATGAGCACCCCACCCAAGCTTTGCTCGACGCGTTCACGATTCGTCGCGAGAAGAAGCGTATCGAAGGACTCACCGTCGCCATTTGCGGAGATGTGCTGCACAGCCGTGTTGCCCGATCCAACGCATTGCTTCTGCAAAAACTTGGTGCGGAGGTGCGATTCGCAGGTCCCCGAACACTCATGCCCCCGGCTGCAGAAGCCTTGGGAGCAAAGGTATTCGACAAGCTCGAACCAGCACTCGAAGGCGCGGATGTCGTCATGATGCTTCGCGTGCAACGCGAGAGAATTGCCGGCACGTTTTTGCCGAGCAGCCGCGAATACAGTCGAGCGTTTGGTTTGAACAACGCACGCTTGTCCTTGGCCAAACCCGATGCCATCGTGATGCATCCAGGTCCAATGAACCGCGGCGTCGAAATCGATCCAGCCATCGCCGACGGCCCACGAAGCGTCATTTTGGATCAAGTCGAATCGGGTGTTGCCGTCCGTATGGCAGTTCTGTGGATGCTCGCCTTGGCGCGCGACCTCGAAAAGCCGCAATCATTCGACCGTTCGCATGCAGAACGCGCTGCCACCGGGGCATAGGCTTCAATCCATCCCATTTTTCCCAATTTGACTAATCCCCCGTCGCACACCAACGTGATGCCTACTGCTCATCCGTTCAAGTGAGCGAGCCATGTCCACAACGACAAAACGCAAGCACAATCAGTCTCTCAAGCCCCGCCATTTTTCCGTCAAGGGTCCCGAGCTTCCCCGTTGGCCTCCTGGACCCCCTACCGTTCCGGTCGAGCCGCATCACCCTGGGATGAAGCCGACCGCGTATGTCCTCGCCAAGCCAACTTCGTCATTTGATTCGAAGCGCGATTGCCAGGTTTTCATGCACCTCTACTCTGAGCATCTCGAATTCGTGCGGCGCACGGTCGAACGTCATGGAGTCCCCTTTCGCGACGCAGATGACGTCACGCAAGAAGTTTTTACCATTGCGCTCCAACGCATTCACGACTTTGACGCAGCCCGAGCGGCACGTCCGTGGTTATTCGTCATTGCCATTCAACGCGCAGCCAATTATCGGCGTTTGGCGCGGCACCGTATCGAGCCCCTTGGGTCCGCTCAGCTACCGGAAATTCCCGCCGATACGATCGAACCGGAAGCCGCGCTTCTGGCCGACGAAGAACGCACACTCAT
>JBGAOI010000097.1:0-17030 GCA_044221885.1 Polyangium sp. (in: bacteria) | reverse complement strand
GAAGCATGGAAGGTGGAGGCGGCTCCGGCCCCTCTGGCGGTCCTTCGGCGTGGGAATCACCGACGATGACTCCATTTTCATCGATGATCCGAATTCGCGTCCGCGTGCGTTTTGCAGCAGTGGCCAAAATGCGTTGATATCGTTCGTCATCGAGTGGCGTGCCTTCCCGTAGACCCGCTTCGATGAACGTACGCACCAGAATGGCTTGGTTCGACATGTCGCGTTCGAGCGCATCGAGCAATTCGCGCTCATGGATGCGGGCGAATTCCAGACCAATAGCCGGGACAAACAACGCCAGGAGATTCACAGCCAGCAGTCGGTAGCGAATGCGAGCGAGCGTGACGAACCACTTTCTCACATTCCACCTCCCGTCTGTTTCGTTGATGCCGTCAAAAAGATGTCTCGAACAAATACATTGACATTTTCGACAAGGTCGATTCTATTCGTTGCGTCATGACCTTGCAAGTGTCCGATTTCGACCAACACGTACAACGCCTCGAACGCGATGGGTATACCATTCTCGAACGGGTGCTCGAGCCAAACTTCGTCGACACTCTCGTGGAGGATTTGCGACGTATCGAGCGCGAACGCAATGTGCAGCCAGCAACGAATATCTTTGAAGGTTTTCGGACCGTTCGTATTTACAATTTGCTTGCGTTTGGTTCGCCGTACGATCGCATCGCGGACCACGATGCTGTGTTTTCCCTGGCCGAGCGCGTGATTGGACGTGGTTTTTTGGTGTCGTCCATGTCGTCGATAACCATTGGGCCCGACGAGACGCCGCAACCGTGGCATGCCGACGATCAACACATTCCATTGCCTCGACCGCATGTACCGATCGTTTGCAATACGATGTGGGCGCTTACGGATTTTACCGCGGACAATGGTGCAACGAGGTTTGTCCCCGGATCGCATCAGGCCACGGAATTCCCGCCGCCGTTTGGGGACATCGAGGGAGCCATTGCGGCTGAGATGCCTCGCGGAAGCGTGCTTGTGTACAATGGCAGTTTGTGGCACGGGGGTGGTCCGAACAAGACGCAGGAGCGACGTGTCGGTGTGGCGATGAATTATTGTGCGGGCTGGATTCGCCAACAAGAGAACCAATTGCTCGGAATTCCCATGGATGTCGCGCGGGGTTTTTCTCCACGATTGCGCAAGTTGTGCGGCTGGGGCTTGTACAAAAAACTCATGGGGCATATCGACAAGGCTGCGCCCGACTATTTGCTCGACGGTTCCACGCCGAAAAAAGTCGTAGGCGACATGTAAGGGTGTCCCTTGCGATCGTTCAAGTTTCATTAAATTTATAACCAACGCCGTGGACCGTGAGAATCGGATCCTCGCCGCCAACCGCGCGAAACTTGGCGCGAATACGGCGAATGTGCGTGTCGATGGTGCGTTCTGTGATGAGATTGTCGTATTTGTAGGCGCGGTTCATGAGCTGATTGCGCGAAAGTACAATGCCCGGGCGTTCGAGTAATGCGCCGAGCATGCTGAATTCCGTGGCGGTGAGCGCAATCAGGGCGCCATTGACGCGGACTTCATGGCGCTCGATGTCGAGTTCGACATTTCCTCGCGTCATCACTTTGCGTGTTGGTTCTTCGGGGCTTTCCAAGCGGCGAAACATGGCTTTGACGCGCGCTACGAGTTCCCGCACGGAAAACGGTTTTGTCAGGTAATCGTCGCCTCCGAGTTCCAAACCGAGTACGCGGTCGATTTCGTCGCTTCGAGCCGATAAAAAGAGAATGGGTACGCGGCTCGTCGTGCGAATATTGCGGCACGCCGACAAACCGTCGACTTCGGGAAGCATCACATCGAGAATGACCAAGTCGATGCCGCCTTTTTCAACGGCGTCGATGGCTTCCCGACCATCCGTGACGGCGACGACCTCGAACCCTTCTTTCTTGAGCGCATAATCGAGCACTTCGCGAATACGTGCTTCATCGTCGACCACCAGAATTCGTTTGCTCACGGAAATCGAAACTCCTTCGCGTCAGTTTGGCGGCTTGAAACCAATGTAGCGTAAATCGGCGCCTTCTTGAGGGCCGCTCGAATCGCCGAGAATGTAGAATTTGTTGTCCGCAGGCCAAGGGCGGTCCACGGAATCCGATATTTCAAAATTGCCGCTATCGGCCCCCGAGACTTTGAGGTACCGGCCTGCGGGCGTGACTTTGGCTTCGATCGTCAATTCTGTTTCGCGCGTCCAGGCAAGTGTACCCGAGTTTGGGCCGGATAAAACGCTTCCCGCGCACTCGATGGCGATTTTGCTCTCTTTCAGCTCGATGCGCAATTGATTCGAGAGATTCGCGAACAGGAGATGATGATACGTCGACGAACCCTCGAAGTTTGAATAATGCGGGGCGATTTTCAGGACGACGTGAAAATAGCCATCCGGCAGGAGCGTTGCTCCCGCATCCGACCAGAGTTCGTCCGGGTCGCGCGTGACGTCATTGCTTTCCGTGGGAATGTAGCTTGAGGGGTACATCACGGTCCCACCATTGCCGTCTGTCTCAACTTGAGCTCCGTATACTGACAATTCGTGTTGACCGCCAATGGGGGGTAGGCCAGACTGAGCATTTCCGACAGTATCGATGAATAGACCGCCTTTGCCTACCGCATACAAGCGTGTCCATTCCGGAATGTCGCCGACGGTTTTTCCTTTCCAAGGCTGCGTGGTCTCACCGAGGACGAAATACGCAATCTGCAAGTCGCCGCTATTGCCTTTGAACCATGCCGAACCGAAACCATCGGGTACGGGCGCGATAGGAGAGCGTTGGTCTTGTGCGATCTTAAATCTTGTCGCGGTATTCGTTCCAGCAGGATCCGGGTACCCCATTATGGATTTGGCCATGCTTGTGATCGGTGCTGGGTCATTCCAGTCCGGGCCATCCCAAGAATCACTGCCGTGAACGTGATTTCGCCGGCGACTTTCCACGGCAAGGCCCCAACCGCCGCCAACATTTCTCGGCCGCGCCGCATTGGGACCATAAGGACGGGCGAGGGTGTTTGGACTTGTTTGCGATGTGCGGTTATCGGAGTTGCATTGAATGTGTAACCATGAAGGCAACGTGTATTCGCTGACGCCCGCACCAGGTTCATTCGCTATCCATTCCTGAATGACCGAACCGGTAGGGCCACCACTTGCGCTACCGGTGTTGCAGGTCCAAGCAACCCAAAACGCATGATCCCGCCAAAAGAGCGCCAAATCCGAGGGCCTGTTTCATGTTCCAAACGCTCCTTGCTACATGCGCGTGCCGGCGAATGTGAAGGAACATAACAGGTTCTTTCGAAACTGAAAATGTTCTTCCTAGATCCGAAGTTCCCGACTTGCAATTGAATGGTGGTTGAGGTATTGGGGCGGCGACGGCAGCAACATCATGTCGTTCAAAGATTTTTCCCTGGCCGACGTTCGATTCAAGACAAACCCCCCGTTGGTCCCGTCTGAACCATTGCCTCAACCGACCTCCACTTCGTCGACACGCAAACTTTCTTCCGCTTCAATTGCCGCGCCAAGTCCTTCGACGCGAGCCCATACTTCACCAACAATGCCGCCAATGTCCGCGGCTGTGGAACCACTGAATCGCGCGAGCGTCACCTGGGTCCGCAATGCCTCCACGAGCGCGCACAATTCCTCGAGCGCTCGTGCATCGCGTTCCCGCAAGGCGCTCAACCGACGCACGTTTTCCAGGTCCAGCCGCGCCGTCGAGACGGCTCGCATCGAGCCACCGCGTTTTTCCAAGTCGTGTACTCGCGACTCGAGGCGTTCCACGTCAAACGCTTCCTTGACGAGCAGCGCATCCAGTTCCGCCAAACGTTTTTCTCGACGGACGACTTCCGCTTCGATACGCGACGCTGAATCCGGTGGCAAAAGCGTCGCCAGCGGCGTTCCTTGAATGGAACTCATCGCCTCTGCAAGTGCCGTTTTCACACGTTCGAGCGTGCTGCTCGGGCCGTTTTCGCGGCGCAAATAAATTGGTTTGTCTGCGCGCTTGGCCGTCAGAGCAATCGGTGCCCATAGGGGCCACAAAGGCACTGCCAATGCAGCCGACCCCAGTCGATTCGCGCTCGTGTCCGGTGTCGATCGGTAGATCGCAATCGCGAAGAAGCATCCGAACACGACGTACAACAAGCAAAGATCACGCAGACTCATGGGGCCTCGTCGATGCGGCGTACACGACGCGAATTGTCCTCGATTTCCGGGTCGAAATTGGGCGGTTCGTCGAAAGATTGTTCACGCTCGTACGAATTGCTGGAGTACAAACCGTTTGCCGAAGCCAAACTCGTAGCGACCGATTCGATGAACGACCCTTCGCGATCACGCAAAAACGGAATGGATGTCGTTCGCGGACGAACCAAGTACGGACGAAGAATCCAAGCCGTTTGACCTCCAACCATGAAGAAAACAGCCATGAATGCGAGAGCCGTCGTGAAACGTCCGGGGCCGTCGCCAAGACCACGCACGAGCACCGAAAGCGCAGCGATACCGGCGATCGCGTAGGCAATGGACGCGCAAACGGCTGCGGAATGGTAGCCCATGCCAAAGTCGTAGACGAGCCAAAGTGCGGGCGCGAATGCGAGAAGAACGAGCGACGAACGACCTGCCGCCGCAAGCGCCAAGGCAATGATCGAGCGCATGGGCCAGGGTCGACCGAGCACCGCGGCAATGGCATGAAATGCAGGAGCCGCGAGGCAAAGTGTCGCGAGAATGGCGATGGGCACTTTGGCTGCGCCATAAACGATTTGGTGTCCGCCGCGGAAACTTCCGACGACGCCACCAAATGCGGCCGCGCCAAGAATGGTTGCCCCGAGCGAAAACGAAGCGATGGCGGTGACATCGGTATCGTCATCACGGCACGCTTTGGCGATTTCCCCAGGCGAACGAAGCAATCGAGCAAGAACATGAGCGCTCACAAGGCACCTCCGAAAATGGGCAACGTGCTCCACCAAATGCGTGCAGACAACGCGGTGGCAAACAGGGCAAACCCGGCCAGGGCAAACCCACTGACCGTTCGAGGAAGAGCATCGGCATCACGAATCGGTGTCCCGATGGCGCGAAGAAATGCGCGAAGTCCAAAGATTCCGGCAAGAATGAGCCCGAGTCCGGCGCTGATTGCGGCTCCGGGTCGCGTACTTGTTGTCGTGACAAACAAGGCCATCGCCGGCGCCAAACCTCCGAGGACGAGCCCTGACGCGGCAGCACCTCGCGATGCTGCGGAAAACGCGGCGTTTGGACTGACAGGCGCATCAAACAGCGTGAGCACGATGAGCAGTGCAGGCACGCCGACGACAGCCACCGCGAGCGGGGCCAAAGGAACAGCCGCCGCGTGTTTCAACAGACCAAGCCCTCCGTCGCGCGTGCCTACTGCAAGGCCGTAGGCGGCAGAAAGGGCAAACGCGACGCCAAAACGACGCAATCCTTCCCAAACATCGAGTTTGTCGTCAATGTGCCCTTCGCCCAAAAGAGCCGCGGCAAATGTTGGCGTTCGTTGCGTCGTCTCGGGCGTGGATTCCCGAACGATGCTTGGCGACGAAGAAGGCGCCTCGTTCTTGATCCGCAGGGGCGGATCTTGAAGTGCGTCGACGAAAGAGGCTTGAGCTTGCATGTTCCTCCGGACAAACGGCGTGGGCCGTACCTTGTTGGGGTGAAGGAGAGCCAAGGCCGCTCTTAACCCCAGGGTTCAACTCGACCGGTGCCAGACGGGCAACCGAATCGATGTTTGGATCTACGCGTGGCGTTGGGCGTTCGTCGGGCAAAGCAGTGAAAGAATCGAGGAGTGAATGTGGCTAAATCATGGCAGGGGTGGATCATGAATGTACCAGTTCGAAGGGATGCGATTGGGTTGAGTTGTCGGGCCAATACCTGGTAGAAGAGGTGCATGCATGTGCTCGTGATTGGCGGGACGAGGTTTGTCGGCCCGCTACTCGTGTTCCGATTGCTTGCAGCGGGGCACCGAGTGACGCTTTTCAACCGAGGAACACGGTCGGATCCGTTTGGCGATCGTGTCGAGCGGGTGGTGGGGGATCGGATGACGGCCGATTTGCCACGTCTCATGAGCAATCGGACGTTTGATGCGGCTGTTGATTTCGTTGCTTATCGTCACGAGGATGCACGAAGCGCGGTGGAAGCGTTGGGCGGGCGCGTCGGTCATTACGTGTTTGTCGGAACAGGACAGGTGTACCTCATTCGGAAGGATTGTCCAAGGCCGGCGCAAGAATCGGATTATGGCGGACCCGTCAAAGAACGACCTACGAACGAATACGAGCTTGGAAATTGGGAATATGGAATGGGCAAACGCGATTGCGAAGATGCTCTGGCCGAAGCATGGCAAAAATCAGGTTTTCCCGCGACACGTATTCGTATTCCCGTCGTTGCCGGCGAACGGGACCATTACCAAAGGCTCGATCCGTACGTCATTCGATTGCTCGATGGCGGACCGATGATTCTTCCCGACGGAGGCGTACACACGATGCGTCACGTGTATGCGGGCGAAGTTGCACGGTTTCTTGCGGATCTCTTGGGGCGCGACAATACGTTTGGAGAAGCCTACAATGTTTGCCAACGAGAAATACCCACGCTGTCGGAGCTCGTGGGAATGATGGCGCAGATGCTTGGGTCGAAGTCTCAGATTGTTCCGATTGAAACGCCAGAGATCGTGGCTGCCGGTTTGACGCCGCGGGTATTGTCTCCTTTGAGCACGCCGTGGATGAGCATGCTCGATCCATTCAAAGCAGAAACGGAACTCGGTTTTCGGCACGAACCTTTGGAAACGTATTTGGGGAAAATCGTGGCGAGCATGGTTGCATATGCGCGAGCGACACCGCCAGAAGGGTACGAGCGGCGGGCGGAGGAAATTGCCTTGTGTGAAAATTGGATCAAAGATCGAGAATCGTACCGGCCCCCGCCAACCGTGCGTTTTTCTTGAAAACCTATTGCGCGTGACCGGCCAACAATTCGGTGCGTCTCTGTTCGAGCCACGAACGACCTTCGGATTCCGTTTCAAAAAACCGCGTAGGGACAGTTTCGATATTGCGCAGAATGCACCCGGCGCGGATCACGAGGTTGGCGACCACGCGAACGGCAAAATTCGCTCCAAATATCGCCACTGCTCGGACCGGGACCTCATGCACCTTTGCGGCTCCGGCTTTTCTTGCGCCGGAACCGATGTTTCCTGCAAGGCGCATGTCCACCAACTTGAGCACATAAGGACGCGTTTCGATCAAGCGTTTTTCATGGTACGTAAGTGCGCGCATCAAGTCTTCCGACACGTCGCCGCGGAAACGCCACACAGTCGTGTCTGGTGGTTCAAACGTGACCGTGCTTGTTTCAATCGCTGCGTTCATCCGTGTAGCGTCAAGGTACCATTCCAAAGCGGAATTGAAACCGCTGAATTTTGCTTGGATCGGTGATCTGGCGGACCACTCGTCGGCTGCCGAGAGTGCAGAATGCACGTGCCTTTGCACAACAACTTCTCTTCCGGCTGAGTCTATGATATTCAACCAAAGACCTCGTGCCGGGCAAATCCGGTGCGATGTTGGTGCGGTCCGGGGGTTTGTCATGAGCGTTCGTGGACCATGGACAAAGGCGCGTTTGTCTTTCGATACAGGCGATGATCTTGCTGTGCGGCACGACAATGCTGCGCTCGAGCAAGAATCCGAAGCACGGCGTTGGCGTCACGTGTCGCTGGCTTGCGTGAGGTTGTGCGAACGGAGGCCATCATGAGAAGCGTGATCGTTGCGTGGCTTGAACGAAATGGTTTACCCGGGGGTCTGGCGCCGGATTACATGACCATGGTCGGTTTGGCAGCATTGCTGGGAGCTGCGGTGACTTTGTGGTTGTCCGAGCGAGACGGGGCGAATCTTCGCGTGGAACGCCACGCGCTCATTGCGACCTATTTGGGAGCGCTTGGCGGTGGATACGTATTCGAATGGTTGCGTGTTCTTCCGGAAGTTTTGTGGACACAATCGATCAATCCGTTGTTTCATGTCGGGCGGGCAGCCTACGGGGGTTTTCTCGGCGGCACGTTGTGCGCGATCGTTGTTTTGCGTCGAGGACGCACAACCGTGCGTCCATTTTTGGATCGCACGGTCCCCCTGTGCGGTTTGTCGTATGGGTTTGTCCGAACCGGATGCTTTCTGGCCGGATGTGATTATGGCAAACCCACCGCAGGCGCACTCGGTGTTAGGTTTCCTGCGGGAACTCCTCCGGCGATGGATCACGCATCGCTTGGCTGGGTAGCGCGAGGTAGTGAAAGTTTGCCTGTACACGCAACGCAGCTTTATGAAGCAGCCGTGGGCGTCTTGGCCGCAGGCATAGCGTCGATTTGGCTCTGGAAGGGAAAGCGGGATGGCCGCGCTTTTGCCACATTTGTCGTGCTTTATGCGGTCGGGAGGTTTTGCGTGGAAATGCTCCGCGGTGATGGTTCACGAGGGACGTATGCAGCTTTGAGCACTGCGCAATGGGTGTCGGTCGGGCTCGTCGGCGTTGTAGCGGCAATGGTCTGGCATGCCAAACGATCCCTTCGATCTATTCCAGCCGTTGCGGTGTTCGTCGTATCCCTTGTCTGTTCCGCCAGCGTTTTCGCCCAGCCTAAACCTGCTCCGTCGACTCCTCCGCCAGTCGCTCCTCCACCGTCATTGCCTTCGGCAACTCCACCAGCTCCTCCAGTCGTCAGTTCATCCGCGCCAAACCTGTCACCGCCGCCGCCCGTGGCTAGTTCATCCGCGCCCAATACCGTGCCGCCTCCCGCGCCGGCTCCCCCAGCGGCTCCCTCTGCGCCCAATACCGTGCCGCCTTCACCAAGCGGTCCACCAAATGCGGCGCAGCCGTATCCATATCCCTACCCGCAACAGCCCGGTGCGCAGCCATATCCATATCCGTATCCGCCCAATACGCAACCACCTGGAGCACAGCCGTACCCCTACCCATATCCGTATCCGCCAGCGACAACGCCTCCGCCTCCGAAGAAAGAAATGCCTCCGGCTGAGGAAATGAGCGAGCCGAAAGCCGATTATCAACGCGAGCTCAATACGCGTCGATTGGGTATTGGTCTCGCCTTTGGTTTGTACCTGACTCCCAAGTTTGGCGTAGCAAACGGCGGTACGTTCGATTTCGAAGCCGCGTGGCGGTTTTGGACCGATGAACGGACCCGCATCGAAGCTGGGCTTGGTGGAACGTTTGTCAGTACGAGCGACTCGAGCCTTGGCGGAGTGAGCGTGCCATTGCGGTTTGTCGCTGGTATTGGTCCGCGGACGGAATTCGAAGTTGGCGCTTCACCGTTCTATTCGCGGATCACGTTCGATTCGGCGTTTTTCCAACCGGTGAACGTCTTTGGAGCGCGATTGCAACTGGGTATTGGCTGGACGCTGGGTACCCACTTCCAACTGGGATTGTCACCGGTCGTGGTGGGGATCATGGGTTCGTCCGAAGTGGATACCGTTTTTACGTACGAACCCAAGCTCTGGATGCGCGCTGCGTTGTTGTGAGGTTTGGCATCTCGGCATCAATCAGCGCGGGGCATTTCCAATCCACCGCCACCTAATTCGACGAAGCGGGTCTTGGGAAATGCTTTGGCACACGTTTCGAGCTGCCAATCGCCTTTGAACAAAACCACGTGGCGGCCGTGAATGTCGAGTGCCCCGTATCCATAAAGTTGCCCTTCGAGTTCCGCCAAAGGAATGGGCTCACCTTCGACCCATCGGGCAATATTGAAAGACAAACGCTCGATGCGGACGTCAACGCCGTATTCAGCATTGAGGCGATGTTTGACGACGTCGAATTGGAGTTCTCCGACGGCTCCGAGAATCGCTTCGCCTTCCCGTCCTTCCGGTGGCCGAAAGAGCTGCACGCTGCCTTCTTGCGCCAATTGCTCGAGACCCTTCTTGAGTTGTTTGCGTTTCATTGGATCCAGCATCAAGAAGCGGGCGAAGTATTCCGGTGGAAATTGCGGCAAAGGCGCGTAACGAATGGTGGGTCCGTCCGTAATCGTGTCGCCAATGAGAAAAATGCCCGGGTCGAAGACGCCGATGATGTCGCCGGCAAACCCGTCTTCCACGAGCGTTCTTTCTTGGGCCATGAATTGCACGGGATTGTTGAGACGAATGTCGCGTTCGAGACGTACGTGACGAACCTTCATGCCGCGTTCGTAACGCCCTGAGCAAACTCGAAGAAACGCAACGCGATCGCGATGCGCGCGATCCATGTTCGCCTGGATCTTGAAGACGAATGCGGTAAAACGCTCGTCTTCGGGCCCTATTTCTCCTTTGTCGCTGAGTCGCGGCATTGGCTTGGGCATCATTTCCACGAAAGAATCCAAGAATTGCGGCAAACCGAAGTTCGTAATGGCACTGCCGAAAAACATCGGCGTCACTTCGCCGCGAGCAAGTTTGCCCGTGTCGAGAGCATCTCCAGCCGCGTCGAGCAATTCAATGTCGTCGCGTAATTGCTTGACACCTTCTTCATCGAGTGCCGCCACAAGCCCGGGATCGTGCAAATCATGTGCAGCCATAGGCGCGATTTCCGCACCATGGGCGACTTGCTCGAACAAAGCCACTTGGCGCGTCAAACGGTGATATACACCCTTGAACTTTCCTTGCGATGTAATGGGCCACGTAATGGGATAGACGCCAATGCCCAAGACTTCTTCCACTTCACCAATCAATTCAAATGGTTCGCGTCCCGGACGATCGAGCTTATTGACGAATGTGAAAATGGGCATGCTCCGAAGTTTGCAGACCCGAAACAGCTTTTTCGTTTGAGCTTCGACGCCTTTGGCGCAGTCGAGGAGCATGATGGCGGCGTCTGTGGCCATGAGCGCGCGATAGGTGTCCTCGCTGAAGTCCGCGTGACCAGGCGTATCGACGAGCGACAAGAGGTGTCCCGAATAAGGGAACTGCAAGACGCTCGACTGGATGGAGATGCCGCGCTCTCGCTCCATTTCCATCCAATCGCTAACGGCATGCGACCGGGCGCGTTTGGCTTTGACCGCCCCGGCAAGCTGGATGGCTCCGCCGTACAGCAGGAGTTTTTCCGTGAGCGTGGTTTTACCTGCGTCCGGGTGAGAGATAATGGCGAACGTCTTTCGACGGGCGATTTGGCGAGCGATGAGGTTGTCAGTCACGGCGGCGCGCGAACATAGCACCCTTGCGCGGAGATGCGAGGGCGATGTTGACAAAGGTGATGTCGAGTTTCAGGGCGGCATTTTTGAGCGGCTGTACGTACGCGTGGTCAGGTCGCGCGATGATGGCGTTTTCCGCCAGAAGCTTCGCAATTTCCGCGCGCAAACCGGCAGGATCGTCGTCGTTCCTATTACGCGCCTTTGTCCACGACCGCCGGCGTAAGGAGAGCCGACATACCCATGCCTCCAAATGCTTGGGCTTGAATTTGATCCGTCATACGGTTCAGTCCTTCGATCAGTGGCCCCGTTTGCGCATCGACAATCGTTCGAAGGGGACGTTTGCCCGCGGGCATTTCGACAAGACGAAGAATGGCATCGGCAACTTCTTGCGGGTTTGGCGCATTGGGATTGTTACCCAGTGCTTCGAGCATTCCTTGAAATCCCTGAAGTCCAGGCAAAAGCGCAGGATATGCTTCCGCGCGAGCGGGATCTGCGGGTACCACCATGTTTGTCGCAATTTTTGTCGGGTACGTTCCTGGCTCGACAATCACCGATTCCATGCCCGACGGCGCCAATTCGTAACGATACCCTTCGGCCAATGCTTCGAGGGCAAACTTGGTCGACACGTAAATAGCCAAATAGGGCAAGACAAAGCGTCCAATCGTGCTCGTTACGTGAATCAAGAGGCCACGATTCCCACGGCGCATGATGGGCAAAACCGCTCGATTCAATCGATGCACACCCAATACGTTCACTTCGTACATCGCCCGGGCTTGCTCGACGGTGAATGATTCAATCATTCCCAAGCCAGCAATTCCCGCATTGTTGACGACGACGTCAATGCCTCCCGCGCGACCGTCCATCAAAGCAACTGCAGCGTCAACGGAGGCGTCGCTGGTCACATCGAGGTCGATCACTTCGATGGCGCCGCCTTTGGCCAGCATCTCATCACGAGCACCAGCGTTTTTCCCGTTTGGATCCCGCATGCCGGCAAATACGCGATGCCCCGCTCGGGCCAACGTTTCTGCCGTCAATTTGCCAAATCCGCTACTCGTTCCCGTCACCAAGATGCGA
The DNA here is from genome assembly GCA_044221885.1 of Polyangium sp. (in: bacteria). Classification (GTDB taxonomy): domain Bacteria; phylum Myxococcota_A; class Polyangia; order Polyangiales; family Polyangiaceae; genus Polyangium. Next base: position 4,845 of record JBGAOI010000097.1, on the reverse strand, counting down.
TTTTTCCGATCCGTCATTCTTTCCTCCGGCTCTCTCCGTTATGCTCGATCATCCTCGACCACGCCATGCATAATCGATAAAAGTTCGTCGCCATTGTTGGCGTTGACCAGTGAATTCAAGTGGCCATGGCGGTCAGAGCATGAAATCATCGTTCGGCATTCCGTCGTGGCTATTCAATCGCGCAGCGTGCCAACGTCCAGAGCGATTCATCGAATCAAGAAACAGAAATGTACTCCAGCGAGAACTCTACTTCAACAACGCAGCTCGCGCTTGTTGGCGTTTGTCGAAGGTCGGTCGACCTTCATGCCTCACGCAATGGCTGCGGGTCGTACTCTGCTTGCGATTTCGTCAGCACCATTCAGATGCGTTATTTGGCCCGTTCGAGCGAATACGTCACAATGACGCCCACGGGATCCGCGCTTGGAGCACCAACCGCTCGGTTTTTGAGCAATAACCGCACGCATCCCTCTGCGGCTTCGGTAATTCCCTTGGATGATGCCACTTCGACACCTTCGGCTCGTCCGCGCGCCCGCACGAGAAATGACAATTTGATCGAGCCTTTTTTGGCCGACAATCCACCGTTTGTGGCAATGCATTTGCCAATGCCTTCGATTTGCGCATTCAGGAACTTTTCGGCCTTGGGAACTTCGCCGCCCTCGAACTTCGGCGTTCCTACAGTCACCACGGGTGGTGGTTGTGGTTTTTCCGGGGCGGGTTTTTCTGGAGCTGGTTTTTCCGGGGCGGGTTTTTCTGGACCCTTTTCCGGCGCGGCGTCCGCGTCAGGACCGGCATCGGCTGCTGGAGGTTCGGGTTGCGGCGCCGGAGGCAACCAACCAGCGTCTTTTTCGTCTTCACGAAGACATCGGACAAACCCACGGTGCGGATCTTCGAGCGCTCCATGCGGGCAGGGCGCCGCGTCCGGTCCTGCATCCGCCGCGCGGCCATTCTTGCGCGCGAGTTCTTCCGGTGAATCTTCTCCCGCTCCAACGTGCGCTGTCGATCGACCTGGCTGAGGTCCAAGCGGATCGTTTTCTGGCATCGCCGCCCCGCAAGCGCCGGCTGCAGAAAGCCCGAGAAACATAGCGGTTGCGAAGCGAATGGGCAGGGGACGCGTATCCATGCGCCGACCCTACTTTGTCGACGGACCCCGGGCCAAAAAAAGTGCAAAAATCTTGGCCCGTTTTCTCGCTCCAGCGGATCGCCCGGTCGCGAAGCGCGCCCAAGATGCCGTCAAAGCGCCATGTACGCGTAGGATTGACCCGACGTATTCCACAGGGAGCGCGCTTTTTCGAGCGCCGGACCGTATGCCGCGTTTTCTGGCGAAATGCCGGAAATGTTCACGTCTTGCCCCACTTCGACATGTTGGACCTGTGGAAACTCTTGCCGCATTTCGGCTGCTATGCGGCGCCCAATTCGATCCAAGAATCGCTTCGTGCTGTCATTGTCAATGTCTTTCCACACCATCACATGCGGCAAGTGCAATTCATCCAGCACGCGTTTCCGATCTCCAAGGCCTGTTTGTCCGGACATTCTTTCCAAAATGGCCGCAAAAACGCTACCATACGCACGATTGACTTGTTCGCGACGAAAGGTTTCGTCGAGTTTCGGAGTGATTCGCGTTTCGAGCGCAACGACGCCATTCAAACCATTGGCCCAGCGACCTTCGTTTTGGGCAAAATATTCGCCTCGCTCGCGCAACGTGTCGCCCATTTTCGAGAAATGACCAGCCATTGTCCCAAGTGCTCGAAGCACCACGCTCGTGAATTCCAATTCGTTGCGAATCCAATCCACGTTCGTCAGTTTGTCAGCGAGGAAAGGCCAATACACGAGGTTGTAGTAGTTGTTGAAATCCAGGAGGTACTTGAGCCGGAAAATCTCGTAGCTGCCGAAGATCGGATACATTCTCGAATACAGCAGCAATGTGCTTTCGTACTTGAAGCGATAATACGCATCGTACACGTCCACGCGTTCTTCAAAGTCTTTTCGGGTACCGCCAAAATCGGCTTCCAAAAGCGCACCGATGAATTCGTTCGCCGTGGCAATGAAGTCCGACCCCGGACTATAAAACGGATCCACGAAGGCTCCGGCTTCACCCGTGAGGGCCCAGCGGTCTTTCGAGAAAAACTTCTCGGTATGGTAAGGCAAATGCGCGTAGCCCTGAAAGTCCTCGAAGATGGCTCCTTGCATCAAGTCCCGTGAACTGCGATGTTCATTCAAGAATGCCTCGAACGCTTCACGGTTGCGCGGTCCCGGACCAATGCGATTTTTGTCGTACACGACACCCACACTCATGATGTCGCCAGCCAGTGGAATGAACCAAATCCAATACCCGTCGTACATGAAATGGTTTGTCGACAAATGCCGCGACGTATAACGTACACGATTGCGAAAGGCCGGATCCTTCACGGCATCGAGCCCCGCGACGTTGCGATAACGACCCCACGCCGCCGCCGTTTCGAGCCGTGTTTCTTTTTGCACGGAAAGTCCCAGTTTCCGGGCCAAAAGTTGCCGACGACCAGACGCATCGACAAACCATCGCGTTTTGGCTTCCTGTTTTTCGCCGCCTTGCTCCCAAAAAACCGTATGCCCGTTTTCCCCGTCGATCTTTACGTCGGTGACCTTGGCGCCAAGGCGCATGTCAATTCCATCTTGACGGTTCATCGTGGCCAAGTCCCTTTCGAGCTTGGCCCGCTCGAGCTGAAAACTCGGGTGAAATGGCAAATGATCCGAGCCAATTTCGCTCATCCGTTCGATGGGCAGGTCTTTTTTCGGCGAATCAAAGAAAAATCGTAAGCCATTTTTGGGAAGCTGATGCTGATAAAGGTACGTGCCCAAATCAAGACGCCGGATCATGTAATTCGCAGCGACTTCAACCGTACTTTCACCCACTTTGAAATCGTCGAGCACCGGTTTGGATTCCAGAACCAATACATCGAGTTCTGGTTTTTGACGGCGAAGTTGCCGCGCCAAAAATCCACCCGCAATGCCTCCACCCGCAATGACGACGTCATATTGATGCATGGAACACTCCGCCAAACTCGTTCATGCGCCACATTCGACGTGTACTGTCGAAATAATATGTTGCAAGGCTCGCTCGACGACCGCCGTTCGCTCGTGACGGACGATCATGTACCCATCACCTTCGTACCCCGTATTTCGAGCGTGTCCGACGACGGGCAATTTGGAACCGACAATGAGGTGTCCGATTTCCGATTCGATCTTGTCGATACCCTTGATCGTGCGAATCACGCCGTTTCCTTGACCTCGCAAATACGCAATGCCCGCGGCAAAACGACGTTTGGGCGGATCGAAATCACCGAAAACCATGACCCGCGCCCAAGCGTAACAAAAGTCGATTTCATGGGCAAATCCCACGAGCTGCGTAAATTGCGCTCCCGGCGGGCGAGCGCCGACTTCCGAAACCGCAATCGTTCCATCCACGCGGCGAAACCATTCCATGTGACTGAGCCCCGTACCCATACCCAATACATCGAGCGTGGCTCGCGCTGCCCCGCGAATATCATCGTATTTCGGATCATCCACCTCGCGCGGCAAAACAACGCTCCATTGAATCCAAGGATTACGCAACACCTCGAGCGGTGTTGGATAATAATGCGTGAGCGAGTGCCAAACGTGTTTGCCGTCCAGCGAAATCGTTTCAAAGGAATGCTCGTTGCCTTGCACCAATTCTTCAATGAGCACCAAATCATTGGGCCCGACAACGACAGCGGGAAGCCGCTTTTGCAATTCCTCCGCATCATTGACGCGAAAGGTCGATGCCGCTCCAGCTCCTGCCGGCGGTTTTACAACAAGCGGAAATCCAAGCGCTTCGGCCGCTTTCCAGATCTCTTCGGTCGATTGCGCCGTTCGATGTCGAGCACAAGGAACGCCTGCTTTCTCGAGCAGAGACTTCATGCGGTGTTTGTCACGGAAATTCACAGCCGTTTCCGTGCGCATGCCATCGATTCCAAGTTTTTCTCGAGCTTGGGCCAATGGGACTTGAATCTGTTCTACCGCGCCAAACAAGCGATGAATCCCGGATGCTTTGGCATATCGCTGCAAATCACGCGCACCTTGCTCGATTTCTACAGCCGCAGCGCCGTGCTCAATCGAGCCAGTGGAGACGACGTCACCCACGGTCTTGTACGCTGCGATTCCTCCAAGCAAGTGCCGAGGAAAGCGGTCGAATGGCTCCATCGAGAGAATGCCGAGTTGCACGTCGGGCAAGCGGGCAATGGCTTCGATGAACCGAACAGCGTGATCGCTGAAGAATGGCGCAACAAAGATGACGAAGTGCATGGCGACGGCGCCGTCTTAGAGGGTGTTGATCAGGTTTTCAAGCTGATCTTTGGGGGGCATGGGCGGCGAAGTGAGCGTCGCCGTGTGGCCGCCGGCCACCCGGCGGTCAGCGAGCATAGTCCCCATCGAGAACAAAACTCTTCGCGGAGCGCGCTTGTTAGCGCGCGGAGCGAACGTTCAAATCAAGGCGTGCGGTCTCCCGTCACCTACGAGAAAACCGCGAAGTTCTTGGGCCATCGAGCGCGCTTCGGTTTGCGAAACAAGTCCGTCGAATGTCCCCAAAAGGAGAGACAAACACCCGCGATGCCGATTCGCGATCACTTCGAGACCCGGTCGCGGAACGACTGACGGAATGGCGTACGCATCGATCACGGGAATACCTGCGAAGTCTTCGATCGCGATCTGGCCTGGATTCGAGAAGATGAGCGACGACAGTTCGCCGCCAAAAGGTAGCGTGGCCAAGCCGTGATACAGGCGCGGTGGTAACACGCGCACCAGTTCGAGCGCCGCCGACATGGCCAAGTCGAGTTTGTCTCGGACGATGTT
>JBGAOI010000979.1:0-3032 GCA_044221885.1 Polyangium sp. (in: bacteria) | reverse complement strand
CTGGAACCTCGATTGGCGACTGCGCGGCATCGTGTCGATATTCGTGTTTTTCGGGACAAATCAGCTCCCGAAATCGTTGCGGAAGTTATTGGCGCGCACGGGGTTTCTGTCGTCCAGAAACTCGTGGGTTCTTACGTCAAACGACCCTACTGTGTGCAAATGCGCGAATCGGATTTGAATTTTGCCGCGCGTCTCCTCGAAGATGAAGGCATCTTCTACGTTGTCGATGATCAAGGCCAAATGGTGCTCGGGGACTTTACCTCCGCCTATATCGACGGTCCCGGCGTGCTTCCGTTTCGTCATGACTCGGGACTCCACGGTCAGCGTGACGCGATTTACGAGATTGGTTGGTCCGGACAAGCCACACCTGGAAAGGTGTCTTTGCGCGATTTCAATCCCGAACGTCCGCGCCTCAAGATGGACGTTTCTGCCAAAGGTCCGACGGCGTGGGGACCGGAATGGTACGATTATCCCGGCGAGTATGAACTTCCAGCGCAAGGCCAAGCAAAGGCAAATTTGCGAGCGGAAGCATTGGCGTGTTTGAAGAATCGTTTGTCGGGACGCGCCACAGCGCCGGGCATGATGACCGGCAGTCTCTTCGTTTTGACGGATGCTCCGGCAGGCGTGGAGGACGGGGAATACGTCATCACGAAAATCGAACACGAATGGGATCGAGTAAAGTCGGCCTTTTCGTTGGGTTTCGAGGCGTTGTCTGGAAAAACGGTGTATCGTGCTCCGGTGGAATCGTACGTCCCGATGTTGCGCAATCCCCTCACTGGGTTTGTTACGGGACCTGCGGGCGCCGACATTCATACCGACCAATGGGGACGCATCAAAGTGCACTTTCCTTGGGATCGGTTGCAACCCAAGGACGACAATTGCTCGCATTGGATACCTGTTTTGCAGGACAACACAGGGCGGTCGTCGTCCATGCCCCGCACGAAATGGGAAGTGGCGTGTCACTTCTTGGAGGGCGACCCGGATCGCCCGGTCGTGATCGGACGAACCTTCAATGCGGCCGATCCATTCATGGAGGAATTGCCGGTTCGCAAAATGCGCATTTCGCTCCAGTCGCTGAGTTCGCCGCGTGAAACCGACGGTCGCACGGGGTACAACATGATTCGATTCGACGATCTTGCGGGCGCGCAAGAGATCATGTTGCATGCGGAAAAGGATCAAAACATCGTCGTGGCGAACAACCAGGACGAATGGGTTGGTGCTGCCGAGTCTCGAGTCGTCAAGGGCAATGAGAAGATCTCGGTGGGTTCGAATGAGACGATTACAGTCAAAAACGATACTGTGGCCAAGGTCGACGGCAATCAGAAGTTCTCGATTGGCGGAAGTCGCACGATTGACGTGACGGGTTCGTACACGGATGGTGTCGAAGGCGATCACACGATGTCGATTGGCGGGTCGCATGTGCGCGACGCGCATGACGATGACAACGTGGCTGTCGAGAAAAACCTCACGGAAATCATCGGCGGGATGGTTTTCGAGCAAACGGGCAAGTCGAATAACGTGACAGGTGGAAAAACCTCTGTGCTCGTTGCGGGCGGTTCGATCATTGAAATCGCAAAAATGGGCAAATCCGAGGGAACCGAGAAGAAGCGCGAAGAATACATCGGTGGTCTCGTATTCAGCAAAGCCGACGAAAAGCACAATGCCCGCGCGGAGGAATTGAGAGATACGAACGTGGCAGGAAGTTACGTCGTATCGTCGCTCAAGGAACTGCTGCTTGCCGGACTCGAAAAACTGCGGATTCAATCGACGGATACGACGTTGACGGGAACGGAGGTCACGTTGAAAGTCGGGGAAACCGAAATTCACTTGAAGGGTGGGCGCATCGATATGAAAGCGCCAAGTCAAATCACGTTTGACGCGAGCTCGACGAACAACCTTGCGGCGACGAAGTCGTCGCAGAATTAAGAGAGTGCACGATGGCCCCTCCGCTGTACTTTTATCGCATCATGCATCGCCCGGGTTCGCGTGCCCGAGCGCTCGTGAATGGTGTCCCCGTGTATGATCGGATTGTCCGGGACAACGTTTCTCCGGCTCAACCGATCACGCATTGGCTCGCATCCGGCGACAATACGTTGACCTTCGAATTGTCCCCTGCACCGCGTTCTCCGAATACACCGTATTTGGATGTTTATTTTGCATTTTGGATTCAAGACGATGCGGATCACGAGACCAAGCTTTTTGCCTGGGAATATCCAACGAGCCTGACGGCCAAGGAATTGCCCACATTGTTGCCGCTCGTGCATACCGAGACAGTTCATGTTTCGGCTGACCTTCCAGCTCCTGCTTATGCCAAAGCATCGCGCGAAGAATTCCCGGAGGAAGGAACGCCCGAATTGCGAGCTGCCGTATACGAGCTTTATGATGCATTTGCCTCGCGTGATGCCGCTCGATTCGAGAAAGCGATGGAAGTCAAGTCGTCGGAATTCGATCGGTATTACACGCTCCCTTCGAATTCGAAGGCGGATGCCCTGGCGCAAATGAACGCGCCGTGGGTGATGGAACCATTTAACGAGCACGATTTGCGATTTGATCGCTATCTCGACGGGCGTATCGTCAAGGTTCGTCGCGCTTCGGGAAAGCAGGCGGTTCGCGCGGTACATCGTGACGAACCCTATTTGGGTTGGGGAACGGATTTCTTTTTGACGCGCCTCGATGGTCGTTGGCGTGTGTACTGGTGAATTCAGCACTTGTTGAAGACGGCCGGAAGGAGAACGACCCATGGGCGCGACCGTAACGAATGAAAATCGTGGTATTACCACCAAAACCAGCGACCACACCTACTCGACGACGGCTCCGACCGACGTGTGCTGGAATCCGCCGGTATCCGTGCAAGTTCCGCACGTCAACAATGTCAAGACGGACAAAGCCGTCGAGCATACGTCCGGAAAAACGCTTTTCCAGAACGGCAATGTCGTCCGGGTGCAAGAGGCGCTCATGCCGAGCGATCCTGCGCATGGCGATATAGGCGCGGGTGGAGGCGTCAAGAGTCACACGTATCGCTTGGAAGCGCG
>JBGAOI010000978.1:0-3034 GCA_044221885.1 Polyangium sp. (in: bacteria) | reverse complement strand
CATTGCAGCGTGGACAAACCAAGCGACTGCGGCGACGCCAAGCGCCGCGAACGTCAAGCTGGGCGCATTCACCGTTGTGTGTAGCAATCGCGCCATGGGGCACCATGTGCCCTGAACAAGGATGGGCGAAACGATGAAAACCATCATGGCGGCAACACCGAGCCGCTCGATTGGGCGTGAGGAAGCGTTGTTCATAGGATGAGACTCCGTGCTCAAGGGCGGCGCGGTTTGGAGAGTCACACCAACGTGTCGTAAACCTCCCGTGATTCAAGCGCAAGGTTTTTCGCGGGCGCACGAAGAATGGTCTCGACGACTTCCGCCAGCTTCGAGAAAACGGCTTCAAGGAAGGCGCCAAGCGGAAGAAATAAGGGCCCGTCATGCGACAGCCGTTGGCGCTTTTCCCGTTCCCACGCGCCACAACGGAATGCCAACGAGCGCGCCAAGCAACGCCGCGCCAATCCAAAACGCAAATCCCCCCGCCCACCCATAGTGATCGACACAGTACCCCGTCCCCACGCCCGACAAGGCCGCACCGAGGTAACCAAAAATGCCCGTCACGCCAATGGCCGTCGCCGCGGCTTTGCTCGATGCGATATCCGTAACAAACACACCGACGAGAAATTGCGGCCCGTAAATGAGAAACCCAAGCAATCCAAAACCAATACCGTGAAGGTACGGATGCCCCGGCGGAATCACATACAAAAGCCCCAACACCCCAGCCGTGAGCACCAGAAAAACCACACACACCGGACCTCGACGCCGACGACTCAATCGGTCCGATATCGCTCCCGCGAGCAATGCCCCGGCAATTCCCGCCAGTTCGAACGTCGCGGTCATGGCGCCCGCGGTCACGAGCGAACTTCGGTTGCGTTCCACGAAAAACTTGGCCGTCCAGTCAAAGGCTCCCGTACGCACGATGTAGACGAAAAGATTCATCAACGCGACGAGCAACAATTGGCGATTGTTGAGCACGCGGCCGAATACGATTTGCTTGATGGTTTCCGGTTCGTGCGAGACCAATCGACCATCGGGCGTGACTTCAGGATCTTGACGATGTTCCGCAATCGGAGGCAATCCGAGCGAACCAGGCGTGTCCCGCAAGCGCTCGGCAAGCCACAATGCCCCCACGAGACAAATGACACCAGGTACCCAAAAACCGCTGCGCCAGCCGTAATTCTGAATCAAGTATCCAGCCAATACGACAATGACGGCACCACCGATTTGATGCGATGTATTCCAAATGCCCCACATCAAACCGCGTTCGGACACGCTGTACCAGTGGGCGAGCAATCGAGCGCACGGCGGAAAACCCATCGATTGCACCCAGCCATTGAGGCCCCACAAAAGCAAAAATGCTACAAGCGCGGAGCTCCAGCCAAAAAAGATATTCGTCACCGCCGACAACGCCAAGCCGACGACCATGAACCAGCGCGCATTGGCATGATCGCCAAGCACGCCATTGACGAATTTGCCCACGCCGTAGGTGATATACAAAACGGTGCTCAATACGCCGAGTTGCGTATTGGTATAACCCAAGTCCCGGCTGAGCACGGGCAACGCAATCGACATGTTCTTGCGACAAAAATAAAAGAGCGCATAACCAATTAGCGTCGCCACCATGACGCGCACCCGCCAATGGCGGTAGGCCGCATCAATGGCTTTGGGGTCCTGGAGTCGAGTTGCATGGGCTTCGGCTTGAAAAACCGTCAGCACCCGTTGTCCCATCGAAACGCTCATGCTCAGATTCCCCCAATGTTGAATGCGTTTCTCCCTGCATATCGCGCTCGCTGCGACAAATCCAAGTTTTGTGTGGAGGTTTTGTTCTGGATCCGCACCGACGCCGTGCTCATGACGAAAACCGTGAAGTCGACGAACGGCGAAGTATCCCGAAGATGACCGCTACAAGGATTGCGCCAATTCCTCGGCTTTCGTGGAGCGTTGTCCAAATCATCGAACATCCTGGAGAAACCTGGGGATGGCCTTCGTCGGTATTCCCTGCGTCGATCGGTTCGACCATGGGGCACGGATGCGACATTCTCCACGTTTCGAATTGCTTCCGCAATTCCACCATAGGATCGTTGGGGCGCATATCTGGCAAACTGATATAGAGAATCGATTGCCCGTTTTGTTCGACAGCGATGTACGCACTCGCCGCCGAAATACCCTCGCCCGTGCACCTCGAATCGCCGCCACCTTGAACCCCGGCTGCTTCGATGGCATGCATGAGCCGTTCGGGCAGATCGCATCCTTCGCCTGCGGCGGTTGCCATACGTTCGAGCACATCGGGGCCGGTGAGGATATTTCCTTGCACGGCAAAAGAAACGCCGGTCATTTCGCCAGGTTTGTCGCCGGCGAAAGCAAGCGCTTCGGGGCCCGTATACGAAGCGACATTGCCGGCAATATCGACGATTCCATATTGCATTTTCGGAGCCATCGGGAATTTCGCTGCATCGGTGATGGTTGCAAGGACTGCCTCGGGTTTTTCGTTGGCGGCGAGCAGGGATTGACCTTGGACCAACGCGGCGTCATCGAAATTCGCTTGGGCCACGAGAAGTCCTTTGCCGCTGGCGATGCGGAGAATACGAATGACTTCGTACGGAACGCAGCTTGCCCCGGCACTTCCAATGGTTTGCGTGGCGGGATCGGCGGCAACGATGGAGAACGTGGCGTGGGCGGATGGGCAGACGGCGGAAAGCCCAGCAGCGAAGGCTATGGACACGAATACGCGTGGATGAGGCATTTCGGCACGATACACGATTGGCGCTGGAAGGGGATCGTCAAAAGGTTCACCCACATCGATTCGCTCATGGCCAAGCTGCGCGAAGATCGTGTGCGCAGGATCCTGGATCCAATGCTCGTTGATGATCAAACCGCTGTGGATATGCTGAACGACGATTTTTCGTATATCGCGGGCCTAGGCTTGATGCGGCTGATTCGGGGACGCTGGGAAATTGCCAATCCCATCTATCGTAAGGGCATCCCTAGCACTACTCCGCCAGATGATTCGAAGCGTTGCTCGGAGAGTGCTTGATTT
>JBGAOI010000977.1:0-3041 GCA_044221885.1 Polyangium sp. (in: bacteria) | reverse complement strand
ACCCCATACTCCGATATTGTTCGGACCTTGGGTAAGCGCATTTCCGTTGTTTGCCGAGAACGTATATCCACCGCGTCCGCCGCCTAGCGATGTCGTGCGTGCATTGCCATTGGCCGTGTATGCCGGATCCAATTGCCAAGCAGGCAACCATGTGACGAGGGGATCCATAACGCCCGCGCCGGTCCACGCGGTGAAACCCATCAGCGCTTTGCCATTGGCACCACCGCCACCACCAGCATTGTGCGCATTACCGCCGCCGCCGCCGTTTGCCGGAGCACCGCGGCCATAACGACCACCAAGGCCATCATAGGCGGTTTGGTAACCTGCAATGCCCTCGCCTTTTTCCGCGCCGTCTGCAGCTACGGTGCCACGGTACGTCGTGATTCCGTTGTTGCTCGCGTCGTTATCCGTCGCGCCACCACGAAAACCAATCGCCGACGCATCAATTGCGCCCGTACCCGTGATCGTCGTCGTTCCAGTCACATGTACCGCAACGATACCGCCTCGCTGCCCGTCCCATGCTCCGCCAGTAATCGATGTAGCCGTCGGAACCGTAAGGTTCGTCAACTGCGGCACACGTACGACCTGGGCATTGCCCGTCGCCGTATACGCTTGCTTCAATCCGCCGCAAGACGAGTCCAGTGTCAGCACATTTCCGGCAATCGACCTGACGCTCACCAGCTCATAATTGCCCGCATTGTTAAGTGCCGATACGTTACCGTACGTAGGCGTGTCCGTCGAAACAATGCTCGCACCTTGCGCTTGGTAGAGCATCACCATGTCGCCGGCTTCGATCGGTCCCCAGGTTGGACTGGTCAAGTCATTGATGTTGTTGATCGTGACTGTCGTCGCGCCAACAGCCACGCTCGCCGTAATGCGACTGTATTGATTGACGACGGTGTTTAACGCGGGGACCGTGTAAGCACCATCTTTTCCAAGCAACGCTTGCGTCCCAGACGCAACATGCGCTTCCGAAGGCGGTAGCTCTTGCTTGCTGGGTTCTTCCGGACCGAAAGAACAGCCAAGCAACGAAAGCGACCAGAATGCCATTACGCCGCTCGTAAGCGCCGGTATCGGCAGCCTACGCAACGATCGTGGCAACCACGAAGTCGATCGAAGTATGAGTCTCGGGATCATGCGCCGACCCTACCGATCCCGAAGACTTGGTGTCAACGACAAGATCGAAAATTACGAACTATTTGGAAATGACGTGACGACTGCGTGACTCGTGCAATAGGCGCAATATTTCCACTGAATCGTGTTTCCTTATTCGTGAAACGCCCCGCATCGTTCACGGACACGATACACATCGGAGTAGATTGGTCCGAACCGCGTTGGCTCGTATCGCGGTCCTGCTGGCCTTTGTCGTCCGAGGCGACGAAATTTCCACAAAAATGGACTGAATTTGTTTTTTTGTAAAACAAATCGAGAATCACTCGGCGCTCGAGACGCCATTCTAATCGCAATGGCCCGCCATTCGCCCCCAATCAGACCGAGGTCAGCGAGGCGGTCACCAAACCGGCCGAGTTGTTTCTTCCAATGTCTCCACCAAAGTATCGACCTTAAGCGCGTGAAATTCGTGGGCTTGGGGCGCAGCCCCGATCGTAAATGAATTGGGCCTGGAGGAACTGCCGAAACCCGCGTGGCGGCTTGTTCGCATGAGGTTGAACGCGAGCGTTCTACAGCCTCGCAAGTCGAATTTCTTCCAAGGACGAATCGAAAGCCGTCACCTCGGGTGGCATGGGCATCGTGTACGCCGTACGCGATGCCGATTCGGGCAAACGCTTGGCGCTGAAGACCATTCATGCCCGCTACGCCAACGACGCTGGCGTCGTCGGGCGGTTCCTCCGAGAAATCGCTTTCGCCGCTCGCGTGATGCACCCCAACGTTGCCCCCATCCTCGGACATGGTCGTTTGTCCGATGGTCGACCGTTTGTCTTAATGGAACTCTACCAAGGTCGCACCCTCGGAGCGATCGTGCGTCAAGATGGACCTCTGTCCATCGCTCGAGCGACCGACATCGTCGATCAAGTTCTCGCGGCCCTCGATGCCGTCCACGCCGCTGGGATCGTGCATCGAGATCTCACGCCCGAGAACGTGTTCGTTGAGACAAACAGCGCTGGCCACGACCGCGTTGTGTTGCTCGACTTCGGGTTTGCTCACGAACCCGGCGTCGATACCGGTGACGGTGTGACCCATGAAAGCCGCGGCGCTCTTGTGGGCACCTTAGGCTTCATGTCGCCCGAACAAATCATGCGTTCACGTGCCATCACGACGCGAAGTGACCTGTTCGTTGCCGCGGTGCTCTTGTTTTTCGCGTTGTCCGGTCAACTGCCATTCCGCGGATCGGAAGAGATGGATCTCTCTGTCGCTCTCATGCGCCATTCTCCAGTTCCTTTGCGCGTGGTTCGTCGAAACGTACCTCGAGCCCTCGAAGGTTTGCTCGGCCGAGCTCTCGCCAAACATCCCGATGCGCGCTTTGCAACCGCTGCCGAGATGCGTGTTGCTCTTGCGCACGCTGCTCAGCCCAAGGTGGCTCGAAGGTACGCACCTGCCGCGATGTTCGCACGCTGATCACGACGGCCCGTTCCTTGCCAGTCTTCGACAGACGAGGACAACTGCGCCGCTTTCGCTCATGTCATCGGTTCCCTAAGTCGACGCGGGCGGAGCTTGTCGGGAAGGGCCCATGGATGCGCTTGATCTCTTGGAGCAACAACATCGCGACGTGCGTCAGCTTCTTGAAAATCGTCCGTTCGAGGCGACGGAATCAAACTCGCAACAGCAACAACTCGAGCAACTCGTGCGCGCGATCGAAGCGCATGTGCACATTGAAGAGGCGTATGTGTACATCGCGTGCGCCAGCAAATTGCGAGGCGAAGAACGTGCGTCCCAAGCGAGTGACGTGCGCACGAATCTTCTCTTGGCCTTGCACACGTTGCACGGCACGACTCCGTCCGATCCGCAGTTCAGCGTGCACCTCGCGGCACTCGTCGAAAACTTCGCGCGTCATGTCGACTTGGAAGAGGACGTTGTTTTTCCCA
>JBGAOI010000976.1:0-3043 GCA_044221885.1 Polyangium sp. (in: bacteria) | reverse complement strand
ATGGCTATGGCCGTTATCACCGCGGGTTCCGTGGATTCCGCTACGGTTACCCATACCGCGCCTATGGGTATCGCCACTATCGCGGCTACCTCGGCAATTGCAATGGCTACGGGTACTACGGCTGCGGCGGATACGGATGGTAATTCATCGTCCGAAGTAGCAACGTGTGCAAGTAAGCAGGCGATGGGGTCTTACCGGGCTCCATCGCCTTTCTCCTACTTGGCCTTACGTTGATTTTTCTTCCTACAAGCTTGGACCTTGCGTAAACTCGCGCGGATGACCCCAAAGTCATACTTTATCGCCACTGAAGACCGGGCCACTTGCGTGCCGCAGCGGTTTCCTTTGCGTCGAGTGGCTCGTTGTTTCTTGGAGCTTGTGTGAGCGGCCCGAGTGCGTCCTTTGTCGAGCATCTCGTGCCGGTGCCCGCGAGCGTTACACAGACGGAGGAACGTCGTCGCATACGCATTCTGGCATATTTGTTGTTTTTCTTCCTGATTATCGCGCCAATGGCGTTCGTGAATCACCTGGTTCATGGTGAGTTCAAAGAGGTCGTGCCATCCTTCGTAGGCACGCTCATCATGCTAGGTCACCTCCTCGCACTTCGTGGGGGCGTGTCGAGTTTGGGGATAGGTTGGTCGTTGACCACATGCATTACATTGACGGTTACAGCTGCTGTCGCTCATCGCGGGGGTCTTGACGGGGTTGCGTCACAAGCGCTTTTGTTTAGTCCCGTGTTGGCGGTGTTTGTCCTGGGACCACATCGTGGATGGATTTTTGGTCCGATTGTCGCGGCCGCTTATGTCATATTGCATAGATTGCATCCGACGGAGGGTGGGACTTCCATACTGATTAGCTGTATCATTGTCCTGTCGTTGATTACGGTTATTCTGGTCACGAGCGAAACCCAACGATTACGTGCCGCCGCAGCGCTCCAGCAATCACAGCGCGACGCGGAAGAAGCCAAAATTCGCGCAGAAAAGGCGAGCGCTGCAAAAACTGAATTCCTGGCCAACATGAGCCACGAAATTCGGACGCCCATGAATGCGGTCATTGGCATGACCGGACTCCTGCTCGATACGGAGCTGGATCCTGAGCAGCGTAGTTTTACCGAAATCGTCCGTACGTCCAGCGAAACCCTGCTCGCTGTCATCAATGACATTCTCGATTTTTCCAAGATCGAAGCTGGGGAAATTCAAATTGAACGGCTACCGATGGCCGTCCGGGAATGTGTCGAAAATGCCGTTGAACTCTTGGCGGCCAAAGCGGCAGAAAAACACATCGAATTGGCGTTTCACATCGACAAGAATGTGCCCGTCGCGATTGAAGGCGATCCGACACGCCTTCAACAGGTCCTCGTCAATCTCGTCGCGAATGCCGTCAAGTTCACGGAGAGGGGCGAAGTTGTCATCAACGTGCATGGAACGTCGCACCACGACGACAAACCCGTAACGTTGACATTCGAGGTGCGTGATACGGGGCGTGGTATCAAAGCCGAAGCGGTGCCATTTCTTTTTGACCCGTTCACCCAAGAAGACTCGTCGACGACGCGAAAATATGGCGGAACCGGCCTTGGTTTGTCGATTTCCAAACGACTTGTCGAAGCGATGGGTGGTACCATTGAAGTGACGAGCGAAATGGGCAAAGGAACGACCATCCGGTTTACGGTCGTTGCGCCAGTAGCTCCTTATGCCCGGCCGCGCTACATGGAGGACGATACGCCGCTCGCTGAGAAATGGGCGCTCGTCGTGGATGACAATTCTACGAACCGTGAAATCGTACGCCGATACCTCGATGCCTGGGGCATGAAGTCCATAACCGTCGACAGCGGAAAAGCCGCTCTCGAAGTGCTGCGTGATCGCTCCAAACACTTCGATTGCGCCATTTTGGACATGCACATGCCTGAAATGGATGGCCTGATGCTCGCAACGGAAATCCATGATCAGTTGCGCCTCGACAACCTTCCGCTGATCATGCTGACGTCGCTGGGCCAACGCGAAAAAAGCCCAGCAATGGATCTTTTGCGCGCTTTTTTGACAAAACCGCTCAAGCCGTCACGTCTCTACAATACGTTGTTATCGGTCTTTTCGCCTTCGGACAAGCGCCCAGACGTTGCGGCGCGACTGGCACAAGTGAACGAAATTCCGACCGGTTTGCGGGTGCTCTTGGCGGACGACAATCCCACGAATCAAAAAGTTGCCCTCATGTCTCTTTCGCGTCTCGGAATTCGCGCCGACGCCGTCGCCAATGGCCTAGAAGCCGTTATTGCCGTCAAATCCAAAAACTACGACGTCATCCTGATGGACGTGCAAATGCCCGAACTCGACGGACTCGAAGCGACAAAACAGATACGAAATGAACCATTGCACCAGCAGCCCCATATCATTGCCGTGACCGCCAACGCCACCATTGAAGATCGCGAAGAATGCTTGGCCGCCGGAATGAATTCGTATATGGCCAAACCTTATCGATTGCGCGATCTTCGCCGTGCCTTACTTGAATTCGTCCACGCTAGAAACTCGGCCCTCCCGCCTCCTGCTGAAGTCGAAAAAACAATGAATACTCCTGTCATCAATCGTGCCACCTTGAACGAATTGGCCGAAACGGTCGGCGATGATCCTGCGACGATCGATGAATTCTTGGATAGCAGTTTGCCGGATCTTGCGACCCAGGTCGAAGCTGTTGTCCGGGCGCAATCGACCGGTGCGCAATCACTCAAAATAGCTGCGCATACGCTCAAAGGCGGCAGTGGTGCCCTTGGCGCGGAAGAACTTCGGACACTTGCCGCCAATCTCGAACAACGCGCTCGAAATGGTGCGTCCGGGAATGAAGTGACGAGTGAAATCGCTACCCTCCGGGCAGCTCACGAACGATTCGTACGCGCGATCCAAGAGCGACAGTACCGCTAGTCACGACGCGGCAGCATATCGCCAACGTTTCCTTTCATTTTCCCCCTTTCTACGCCGGATCGTGCCAGGATGTGCGATTCTCTCACCAAATGCGTATGGCCTTCGTGTCTCCCAAAACGAAGCACGACCATGCAACT
>JBGAOI010000975.1:0-3049 GCA_044221885.1 Polyangium sp. (in: bacteria) | reverse complement strand
TCGCTCGCGTATGCGGTGCTCGAAGAACTCATGCCTGACGAACCTGCGGCGAGTATTCGTTTAGCTTTGGCGCACGCGGGAGCAGGGCGCCTCGATATTGCGCACCGCATGCTCGGGCGTGTAGCGCAAACAGGCGGACGCGCAGGAGACGCAAAGCTTGGTGAATTGGCGGGAACCTTAGCGCATGTGTTATTGGCGGAAGGTCGCAATCGTGAAGGATTGGATGCAACGACGCTCGATCGCTTGACGCGTGCAGCGCTCGAACTTCCCTACCCTGCGGAAACAGTAGCGATTCTGGTGCGTTCGCCTGCGGGAACATTCCCGATTGACGTGAAGTTGTTGCGAGATGACGACGAAGTCGAGCCGGATGTCATGGCTACAGGCATTGGCACGTATTCGTTGCATTTCGGAGCGGGCGAGAAGTCGACGATCAAGCTGCGTTTGTCTCGGCCAGAGGACTTGCCTCCGGCGCGTTCGACGAGCGTGAAGCTGTCGGTGCTCGTACCGGAAGCCAATGGCAAGGTTCCGCGGCTTGTGACGAGTGACGTGGATTTGCCGTCGACGGGCAAACCCGTGACATTACGTTGGAATGGCAGTGCGTTCGCTGCGCAGTGAAAAACGCGGTATTGTTGGACAAGGTAGCCTTTGAGTCTGGCTCAGAACTCGCAGCAATCGTTCGTCTCGACACACGCCCCGGGTTAAAACCCGGGGCTACTCCATAAAAAATCCTCGCGCACCCGCGCTCGGATTCACCTTTTGGAAAATGGCCCCGTTATCGTGAATTCGTTGCGAATTCGCATGGGAAGCCATTTCTCTCGATGAAAAGACGAGGCCAGTCCGAAACGGCAGTGAAGGACTTTTTATTGAATAGCCCACGGTTTTAACCGTGGGCGGGGGCACGTGAAGGACAGGGCGAACGGAGTTTCGAGACGGCCTCTAAGGCCACCTTGTTGCTATTTCAGGAAATGTGTTGCAGCAGTTTGGCTCGAAAAATCTCAGGCGCCTCGATCTGCGGTGAATGCCCCACGTTCGTCATGACTTCTTCGTGGTAGGTGCCGCCATTTTTGCGGTAATGGTCGAGAACATCACGCACTTGGGCAATCATGGGCTGCGGCGGATACGTGTCGGCGCCGGGCCAGCCAGGAATTGCCCCAAGACTGCCCAAGAACCCGAAGTCGAAGAAAGACGTATCGCTGACGATTTGATCACTGTCGCCGCGAATCCAAAGCACGGGCGGCTTGGGATTGATCGCCGCAAAAGCAGAGAGATTCATGTACGCCGGTGAAAGCGCATTGTTCATGCCGTATTTGCCAGGCCCGAGCGTCGGCCAATTCGTCGACGTCGTGAAATCGCCCGGGTAAAACCCTTCCCCTGTTTTTGTCGAAATGATTTCCTCGACAAACACATCTTCACGCGCACGATCAGCACGGAATGGAGCCTTGAAGTAAAATTGGTTCATCACGTTGCGCGGCGAGAAGGGGCTTTCTTCCGACGTATCGCGTTCACCAATACGCTTGACGAATTCGGGGTTTGCCGTGCCTCCACCGGAACCTGCAAAGTCGGGCCAAACGGGCGCGCCGTCCGCGCCTTTGGTACCACCGAAACCAAAAGGCGAACCAGGCGCGACAAGGGTAATCGAAGCAATGTTGTCCGCGTGGTCGATTGCGTATTGCATCACCACATCGCCACCCACGGACCATCCAACCAAGTGAACCTTCCCGGAAAAACCCTTCGACTCCGACAACAGGGCATGGAGGTCATCCGAAAAATCACGCATACCGCGCGTTGCATCAATCGCTTTCGCCTCGGTTCGACCATAACCGCGCATATCGGGCGCGAGCGCAAAAAATCCATCGGGAAGCGCGAGCATCGTCTCTTCCCAAAAACGCGATGCAGACGCATTGCCGTGAATGAACACGACAAGCGATCCACCGGGTTTGCCGCTCGTCAAAGCGTGAATTCGAAGGCGTGAGGTTTCGTATTCGGAGGAAGTGATTCCCGGGAGAAGTTTATAATCGCTCATGACCGTCCGTCGTTTGCAGGAGTGGCAGTGATCTGGGGTTTGACCGCAGCGCTGTATGGAAGCGTCGAGCTAGGTGATGACTCTGCTCCAACAGCGAGCGTCGCACCTGCGCTGCGATGCCCTATCGCATGGTGTACCGCTTGAAGCAAGAGGTTTTTGTAGCGAACGCTCCTATTGAGCGATTCAGCGGCAACGCCACCCCATTGACACAAGCCCGCGCCGCGAGGTTTGTCCCAACGCGAGTGCTGCGCGTCGTTTCTTGAATGAAACGAATCGAGACACTTGGCATTCGATGAGTTTTCACCACACCCACGGAATCAGCGCCTTGCGTTCCTTGGGATAATCGGGAAAACGTTCTTTGTACCAACGGTGCGTCGTGTACGCACGCGGAATCAAATTCGCAGCACTGATGGCCAAAATGAATACACCGGACATCGACCATGTGGCCAAGGCGAACCCCGACCACGCGCAAAGTTCGGCAAAATAGCTGGGCGAGCTCACCCAACGAAACAATCCTCCCTGCGGCAAACGATATACTTTCTTTCCTTGCTCAATCTCGTCCTTCGTCCTCAGATTGCGCAATATCGCATCGGAATGGATATTAAACGCCATGGATATAACATAAAGCGGGGCCCCAACGAGAAATCGTGGTTCTTTCAACCATTCCACAGAATAATGGCCAAGCTCCGAGAAGTACCTTGCATTGAGATATCCATGTAAGCTCGTGACGACCCAACCGATAACGATGACAAATAGGCTAAATGAGCCGCGTTGCCCCTTCGGCACCCTTATGGAAAGTGGAAAAACGAAACCGCGGTTCACATAATGAAATGCCCAAACCCCTGCAAAAACAAGAGGAACGGTTTCTAGTGCGTTTTTTCCACGAGGATAAAAGTACCAAAACGAAAGCGTCGCCGGAAGCTCCATCAGGAGCCAACCGAGCCGAGGATCCAAGCGGAGGCCGAATTTGTCCGACGAGAAACGCCCGTAGGAGGAAGGCACAAAGGGAGCCGCAATCGCCGTAAT
>JBGAOI010000974.1:0-3055 GCA_044221885.1 Polyangium sp. (in: bacteria) | reverse complement strand
GGTTTCCGAGCGTAACCTTCGAGCAACGCATTGACTTCGGACCCGATGAGAATGACGAATCCGCCAACATAGAGCCATAACAGCAAAACAATGGCGGCTCCGAGGCTTCCGTACGTGGCTTCATACGAACCGAAATGGGCCACATAAGCGCGAAAAAGAAGCGATGCGACAACGAACAACACGGCCGCCAATAGGCTCCCTGGGGTGATCAAGCGATACCGCTGACGCACGTTGGGACCGAAATGATAGAGCATCGATAAGGCTGCGGGGAAAAGGGTGAAGATCGTCAGCCAACGCGAAATGTGAAACACCCACAAGAAAAACCCCTGCTCACCATAGTGCCCCAATACGCGCTGATAAATGAGGTCACCAGCGATCACGAGGGCAAATGCACCAATGACCAAGATACCCACGCCAAACACAAGGCCAACGGCAATGAGGCGCCGCTTCCAATAGGGCCGAGTTTCCTTGGCATCAAACGTTGAATGTAGTTGCTGCATCATGGCTTGAAGCCCACTCGATGCGGCCCAAACGGTCGCGAGCAAGCCAAACGAAAGGAGCCCTTCGTGGCGTTGGGAAACGACACGCGTCACGGTCGACGTGAGCATCTCGGCAGCATTGACGGGCATGACTCGATGTAGCGCCTCGACAATCATTTGGTCGAGATTGGCAATAGGCAAATAGGGCAAGAGGGTCAAGAAAAGAATCGCGGCCGGAAAAATGGATAACATCGAATAAAACGCCATCACCGCCGCGCCATCGAGGCTACGGTTTTCAATGATTCTGCTCCATAAATCGCGAAGGATTCGTTTGAGGCCCACGCGCGGGCGAACCAAGGTCCAGAACGCCAGCGACGTATCTTTCGCCCGACGCTTGGTCGGCCGCCCGATTGACTTCGGGGTCCCATCCAGTTCGTCCGGCAATTGGTTCATGCGTACCCCCCTCTCCCAGTGTTTTCGATCCATCGCCCGGAGAAACCTCTTGTGTCCGTCTCGTTGCGGGTGTACGAGGCGTTTGAGGTCGGGCCGTTGGTCCGACAGGAGTCTGTCGCACATGAAGACGTATGTCAAAGCTTTGGGGTTGGTGGGGGCTTTTGCACTCGTGACGGCGTTGCCGGCATGTAAAGAAGAGGCTCCGAGTCCCGCCAAAATGCACCTTGCAGCCGGGGACAAACACCGCGTGGCGAACGAGTGGAAGGAGGCGGCAGAGGAGTACGGCAAGTCGCTCGAAGCCGATCCCAAACAAGAAAAAGTGTGGGAGACGAAGGCGTATTCGCATCAGCAAGCGGGTGACACGGACGCGGCTGTCGATACGTTGATGAAATGGGCGGCGACAAAGACCGAGCCTGCGGAAAAAGCGAAATTGATTCGGTTTGCGGCGGACCTTTGGCGACAAAAGCCCAATTTTGAAAAAGCCGAAGCCGTCTATTTGGAAGCACTCAAGGTCTTGCCGAATGATGACGAGTCGATGGCATGGATTGGCGAAATGCATGCCCAGCGCGGGGGCGCTCGAGACATGAAAGCGCCAGCCGTTCCCGCGGAACTCGACAAGGCCTACGAATATTACGAAAAGATCGTCGCCGTCAAGCCGGACAAACCCGATGCTTACTTCAACATGCGCGTCGTCTTGACGAAATACCTGGCGCATTACAAGAAGCAAAAAGAAGAAGCCGAGGTTCAGGTCAAACTGCTGGAAAAGGAAAAAGAAAAGGACAAAGACAAGATCGCGGAAGCGCAAGGCAAAGTCGATAAAGCTCAAGCCTCCATTGATGAAACAACCAAGAAAATGGAAGGCATCGGCGCCAAGCTGACCGAACTGCAGAAAAAAAATCCTCCTGCCGCGAAGTAGTCATCTTCGTCCTCTCCGTCGCATAACGCTTGCATTTCCCCGCAAGCTTCGCGCATAGTGCGCGACCATGATGCGCGCGATTCGATTCCATTCTCTCGGCGGCCCCGAAGTTCTACGCCTCGAAGATGCTCCTGAACCGGACCTCAAGCCCGGCCACGTGCTCGTGGATGTCCGCGCCATTGGACTCAATTATGCCGATACGATGTTCACGAAAGGGCATTATTTCGTGCAACCGAAATTCCCAGCCATTCCAGGAATGGAGGCCGCGGGGTTCGTCTCGGCCGTTGCCGAAGATGTAACGGATGTGCGCATTGGGGATCGCGTGATGGCGCTCGGTGCATCGGCGTGTGCCGAACGAATGTCCGTAGCGGCAAAAAGCGTGTTTCCCATACCGGATGGTTTGTCCTTCGAGACAGCAGCCGCATTGCCCGTTCAAGGATTGACGGCCTACCACTTGCTGACGTTGATGGGTCGATTGCAAAAAGGCGAAAAAGTCTTGGTGCACGCGGCGGCGGGAGGCGTAGGAACGTTGGCGGTTCAACTTGCCAAACGCTTGGGCGCGTCATTCGTGATTGGTACGGTAGGTTCTCCGCAAAAGATGGATCTGGTCCGGTCGCTCGGCGCGGATCTCGTCGTGAATTATCGACAAGACGATTTTGCAACCCGCGTCCGAACGGAAGTAAAACAAGGCGTAGATATTGTGCTGGAAATGCTGGGCGGATCGGATTCGTACAAGCGGAGTTTGTCGTGTCTGGCGCCGTTTGGCCGCATGGTGGTGTTTGGCGCGGCCAGTGGAGAACGTCGTGGAACGGTCGAGCCGATTGGGCTGATGCACAAGAATCTTTCCGTGATTGGGTATTACATGACGCCGCTGCTCGAACGGCGCGATTTGTGTGCACCGCCGCTCGCAGACTTAGCCGACGCCGTGCAAAAAGGTGACGTTCGGGTGATTATTGGAAAAACCTATCCGCTCGAAGAGACGGCTCGAGCGCACGAAGACTTGGCGGGACGAACGAGCACGGGGAAACTCGTGGTCGTGGTGTAATGCCGGGACAGGGTCGAATTGCGCCGACCGACACCCCGTATCGAGCCAGATCGCGCCGACCGACACCCCGTATTGCCCACGATCCCGCCGACCGACACCCCGTATTGCCCACGATCCCGCCGACCGACACCCGTACGGAGCCCGAACGCGCCGACCGACACC
>JBGAOI010000973.1:0-3056 GCA_044221885.1 Polyangium sp. (in: bacteria) | reverse complement strand
AAGGTCCCATGAACAAGGTGTTTGTCGTTTTGGGATTGTTTTTCTCAATGGCTTTGTACGTCTGGAGCGGGCCGTAAAGATCTTCGGCGTCGAACCATCCACCAACGGTCAGCGTCGCTGCGCGAACATTTTTGAGATGCGGTAAAATGTTTTTGCTTTTCCACACCTCGTCGTAATTCGGATGCGTAACAATTTCGCGCCAATAGGGGCGATCGCCTTTGAAATGTGCCTTCTCCGCATCCGCGAGTGGCCCCGCGTGTAGATAAAATTGATAACCGTCCGCCGTGCCTGTATCGAATGGCTTCCATTTGCGGCCGTACACGGGTTTGGGCCGAGGTTCATCAAAACCGGCAAAAAATGCAAACGCAAGCTGCAAGTTGAAGGCTCCATTGCGGTGCATATCGTCACCGACGAACCAATCTGCAATCGGAGCTTGAGGCGATGTGGCTTTGAGCGCCGGGTGGGAATCAATCGCTCCAGCCGAGGCATAAAATCCAGGATACGAGGTCCCCATCAAACCTACTTTTCCGTTGCCTTCGGGGACATTTTTCACGAGCCATTCAATCGTGTCGTACGTGTCCGTGCTCTCGTCGATGTCTTTGGGCCCCTTGTTTTCAAGATGGGGACGCATGTTGACGAATTCGCCCTCGGATGCGTTCCTTCCACGTACGTCTTGCAAAACAAAAATGAATCCTTCACGCTCGAGCATCTCGCCTGTCACACGTTCGCGATATTCGCTCGCGCCGTAGGGGCCTACTGCGTACGGCGTGCGAACCATCAAAAAGGGATACGTACGTGACGAACTCGCATCGTTTGGAATGTACATTGACGTAAAGAGCTTGATGCCGTCACGCATGGCAATGCGCACTTCAAACTTCGTGTAATGCGACCTGAAAAATGCCGCGCGTTCCTTGCGCTCGTTGGAACCTTGCTCGGCTGACTTCTGAACGGATGATGCTTCATTTCGTTGCGGTGCCAAGGGTTCGGCGGGACAACGTCGGGAATCACCGGATTGGCAGCCCAAAAGTGTTGTGCCCATGGAAGAAACAAACAACAATGCCCGAACCTTCGACATACTCGACCTCCGGCCCAAACGTGCGAACACGATTTGTCCGGATGGACGCTCGCCGATTTGTGATGTGAACGCAAGGTGGTTGGCTTGTAAGGACGGGTGGAGCGTCGCGGGTGATTCAGGCGACGACTACGGCCATTTCGTCAGAATCTGTTCCCACGCATCGCATTGCGCCGTGCGTACACCGTCGCCGCTTTGGATGGTCGTGCCAAACTCGAGGTAGGAATCCTTGGCGGCGTCGTATTTGGGCCAAGGTGCGGCACCATTGCCATTGGGGTCACCCGTTGCCCCGAGTCGTCCCCAATATCCCATCATGGCGCCCGACAAGGCCAAGTCTTCGGCCGCTGGCGTGTAGAGCGGAATGTCCGTCAGCGAATGAAAAACATAGAGCAACTCGATGCCGTGTTGAGCGGGTTTGTCGCCTTGAGGTGTTTTCGCGCGTCTCGTAAAGAAGTAACGGTACACGGCTTCGCTTTGCGTTTTGCTCATGCTCGACGCAATTTGCCGCGCTGGGCACGTGAAACGCAGATCGGAATAAACTGCGACCAAAGCATCTTGCGGAGACGCGTAATCAGCGACGGGATAGGCTGCCAGAACATCCGCAGCGACCGTCCCAAAGCTCTGATTGATGATGGCCAGGTATTCCGCTTCGGTCGTTACCTTGATGGTGAGCAACGCAGCAAGTTCCTCCGAATTCGTACCGATGGCAAACGGAATGTGATTGTGCTCTCCTGCGGCAAAAATGGCTGATGTTGCTTTCGGCAAAACATGGCCATCGACAACTGGCCCGTAATTGCCGACGGCATTACCCACCGAGACTCCGCCGATGTTTACACTTCCCGGCAAATCGCCAAGGATCTCGTTCGTGGTTTTTCCACGCAAACACGCCAATCGATCCGCCGCATTTCCGCATGAAGTGGCATCGACGCGTGCCGCCATGCTCATTTCTGCAGTTGCCAAGGGGGCCGATGTAGCTCCACCACTTTGCGCCAACGCTGCGTGAAACAAGCCTTTTGTCAACGGTGACGCGGTCAGCGTAATCGTATCCAGCGCGCCTGCTGATTCTCCGAAAACCATCACTTTCGACGGATCACCACCGAATGCGGCGATATTTTTTTGCACCCATTCGAGAGCGGCGATTTGATCGAGCAAACCATAATTGCCCGAAGCGGCCCAGCTCGATTCTTTGCTGAGTTCCGGAAGCGCCAAGAAACCAAATGGTCCCAGACGGTATTGGATCGTCACGACAATCGCTTTGTTCGTTTCGCTGAGATCCTGCCCGTTGTAAATAGGCGCAGTTCCTGCAACTGCTTCGCTCGCCGAACCCTGAACATTTCCTCCGCCGTGAATGAAAAACAGAACGGGGTAGGGACCTGGGCCAGCACTGGCTGCGTCTGGTGCCCAAACATTGAGCGTCAAACAATCTTCGTTACCAACGGGTTGCTTTGTTTTGTCGAGTTGCGGGCAAACAGCCCCAAAAGCATTGGCGTCACGTACGCCGTCCCAACATGCGGCTACTTCCGGCGGCTTCCACCGTTTGTCTCCAATGGGCGGCGTTGCATAGGGTATACCTCGAAAAACCCATGTCGAATTGTCTTGGGTGCCCCGAACGAGTCCGCTGTCCAGAGCCACAACACCGGCTTCGCTTGGCGTTTCGACAGAGCATCGTGCCCCATTGCCGCCGCCGCTTCCGCCACCACCACCACCATTTCCGCCGCTTGCCCCGCTTCCGCCACTGCCACTGCTGGAAGTGCCGTTGCTTGTCGAAGTACCATCACCGCCACAGCCAGCGAGAACGATGCCAGCGAACGTCAAAAACCATCGTGTCTTGTGCATAAGGTAGGCCCTCGGAGGTGTTGGACACGAACGGTGCGCGTGAGGTAAAGCGGTGCGCGGATTTTGTTGAATTGCGTTCCGAGCTCTCGACCGCGGCACTCAAAACGTCCCGCCAAAGCCGAAATGCATTCCGAAATTCTGTTTGCCA
>JBGAOI010000972.1:0-3058 GCA_044221885.1 Polyangium sp. (in: bacteria) | reverse complement strand
CGCGAAGCCAAATCACACATCGCCTCCACGTCGAGCTTTCCCGCACCACGCCTGCACGAGAGCCGCACCAGCAGGCACGCGGCTACTTCACGGGTTGTACGTTCGCACACTTGCCAGCCTCTTCGCGCAACCGAACCACCTCCGTGCGCATCGACGCAAGCTCCTTCTCCAGCGCCTTGAGGCGCTTGTCTTGCACCTGCACCGCCGCAATCGCCATGCTCGTGTAGCCGTACAAGTCCACACGTTCGCCACTTTCGGCAACCGCAACACTCTCCGGCATGTCGTCGATCAAGAAGCCTACGTGCCGCCGAGACGAACTCCCCTCGGCCTTGTAGTTCCAACTGGACAAACGCATCGTCGTCGCTTCATCCGCAATCGATGCGACCTCCGATTCGGACAAATATTCGATGTTTTTCTTGTACGCCACGCGTGATACCGGACAACCACCAGGATTCATCTTCGGATCGCTTGCTGCACAAATCAATTGCACTCCGCACATGCTATCCGACGGCCAACATGTCGCTCCCGCTGTCGTACACGCCCCACCGGCCATTTCAGTCGTGCACACCGTTGCCCCAGGCGGAATGTTCGGCCCGCCATCCCCCGTCATGCACACGGGATCGCCACACGTCGTGTACCATTGCAAACTCCCGCTTCCGCCACTGCCACCAGTACCGCCACTTCCCGCATTCCCACCATTACCGCCTCCCTCAATGGTTGTCCCGCCACACCCGACGGCCACCATCGAAACCAATACCCCAACAGACGCCATTGCCATTCCAATCTGCTTGATCATGATGCTCTCCTCGAGCCGCTCGCGTCGGCCCAACGTGAATCAACCCACTTCGCGCACACGCGCAAAGAACAACACCCAGCAAAGAATAGGCCAATCGGCAACAGCACTCCATCCGCAATCCCACGCCATTGCCGAATATCTCGATGTGACGAAGTGAGCCATTCGACGACGCGTCTGCCAGGTTCAATCGAAACCACCTCAAAAAAGCTCGTTGCCGTTGCGAAACGTGCTATCGTCCGCCGCGAAATGCCCAACCCCCGCGAATGCCCCTGTTGCTCCGGCGCCTCGTATGCCGCTTGTTGTGCTCCATTTCACCGCGGCGAATCCGAAGCACCCACACCAGAAACATTGATGCGCTCACGATTTGCCGCCTATGCAAACAAATTGGCACCCTATATCTATCGAACATTACACGCTACCCACGAAGATCGAAATCGTTCCGAATCCGAAGTAATGCGCGAAATTCGCGATGCAGTGTCCACACTACGCTTCATGCACCTCGACGTGCTCGACCGCGAAAACCCCAACGAACAAGGCCTCGCCCGCGTGCTCTTTCATGCGCGCGTATTCGAAAAAGGACAAAACCGATCTTTTATCGAATTAAGCGATTTTCTCCATGACGGAACAGGTTGGCGGTACGTCCATGGCCAACAAATTCCAGCGTCTCGCGCGAAAACGCCAGAAAAAGTAGACATCGCGCAGTTTCGTGTTTTATTGGGTAAAACCACCTGAACCCTCGCCACAACGACTTCACGACACCATCCATTTATCCATGTCAGCCCTTGAACGACTCATCAACATCCTGAAACGGGAACTCGATGCCCTCGACGTTCACGTCAAGACCGAGGAAACCCTCGCGGATCAGGCCGAAATCACCTGGCCCCTCGGTCCCAATCGCTGGCTCGCCTTGACATTTCCGTCTCCACCGACCGACCTGCAACCAAAACGTGAACGCCTCGCCATTCTCGCCGAATCCTTCGCCGACCTCATTGCCGAAGCGTCCCGCGAAACACCTCGTCCACGTCCCGAACCGATAGCGACCCTGCAATCGGAACTCAATGCCTTGGCCGGACGAACACATGCCACATGTGCCCTCGTCATCGACGCCAAATCGCCCATCATTTGGGGAGCTTCCGAAGCTCCGACAAACTCCGACGACGCCCCCATCGACGCACAAATTCATCAGGCATTCACGCATCTTCACGCATTGGGAATTTCGTGGCGCGAAGCGCTGGCTCAACCACATGCTCCCCAAGGCGAACGAAAACCCTCGACCAAGTCCGCATCGCCAAAACGCGGTTTACGGCTTGTTCCTCCCATTGACGAATTTGCGGGACTCACGCCCCCCGAACGAGCCGTCATTGCCCCGTGCGCCGAACAAACACGGCGCGCCATCGCTCGCTTACGCGCACACCCAATCCTGCCCCAACTTCATCGCGGCGAACACTTGCACGAAGCCATTGTCGACCCCTCCGTCGCGTACCTCGCCCGCTCGTTCGCGTCAATCTACATCCTCGTATTGGTTTTTCCTGGAGCCTTCGACGAACTCGGCGCCGAACGCGCCATCGTCCGGGCATTGCCCATCATCGAACGTCTCGTCATTTCACTTCCCCCGGACAATACGCCCGAATATCGCCAAGGCGCAGTCGTTTCATTGCGCCCGCGACGACGTTGATCTCATTTTCCTGCCTTACAACGGATACGAACGCACAATATCCGCCGGTGGTTTTCCAGTCCCAACCACCACGTCTGCTTTTCCTTCCAAAAGCTTGATTTCCACAGTCCACGACGACTTTATCGGCAATCCCTTCGTCATGAGCTTCCGCGTCTCGTCGTCCGCCGTAAACCCTTCGATCCCCATACGATCTCGCGTGTAACTCATTTCAGTCATGAGGGAAATCGGGCATTTCCACGTTTTTACATCACCCGCCGGCGGCACACACACCGTCACCACCTTGCTCGATTCTTCCTCGTATTCGTCTATGCCCATATCGCTGTCGTGTCGATTACGCGTCCCTTCGATCCAGACAACTTTCGTCTTTCCCGCCGTTTTTTCGCTGATCGAAGTGATTTCGAATTCCTCGAAAATCCCAAACGCTCCCGGATTGTATTCCCAACCCACTTTCGCAATCGGCACGAACTTCTGGTCCACGCGCGCCAAGGCATACGTGTACGTCTCGAACATCGAAACCGCCACATCGACAAACGCAAGATCGTCTCGACCAACCTTCACGTCCGTCAATTGCTCACACGTGCGCGGAG
>JBGAOI010000971.1:0-3063 GCA_044221885.1 Polyangium sp. (in: bacteria) | reverse complement strand
GGGGAAAAATTCCTCATTGGTTCGATTCATGATATCACCGATCGAAAACGAGCCGAAGAATCATTACGTGAAAGCGAAGCCAGGTTTGCCGCAGCTTTTAGTGACAACCCGGTGCCTTTGTCGATTACAACCCGTGAGGGGCGTCGAATCGACGTAAACAAATCGTACTGTGAATTGCTCGGATACTCGCGGGAAGAGTTGATTGGCAAAAAGGGGGCGGATGACTTGGTTCTTTCATTTGAGCAAGACCCCCAAGAGCTGTTTGCAATCGAGGAAAGAGACGGCTCTTTGAGCAATGTTGAATTTACAATCCGCACAAAAGGTGGAGAAGTTCGCAATATATTGATGTTTACGCAGTCGATCTTCCTGCAAGGTGAGGCGCATCGGATAACTTCGCTCGTCGACATAACCAAGCAAAAGAAAGCGAAAGATGAATTGCGAGCGAGCGAGGAGAAGTTTGCGAGCATTTTCCATTATTCTCCGGTCATGATGGCGATCAGTGACGCTGCCACCGGCAGGGTGGTGGATGTCAATCAACAACACATTGAAATTTCCGGTTATACTCACGATGAATGGCTCGAAAAAACATCCCTGGAATTGAATTGGATTGCTGCGGAAGAGCGGGCGCGACTCGTGCACGAACTAGAGACGCAAGGGTGGATTCTGGCGCAGGAAATCAACGTTCGAGCCAAAGACGGACGGCTTGTTCCCGTTATCTACAGTGGTTTTTCCATTGAAGCAAACGGACGGCGTCACGTCGTTTCGCTCGCGCATGACATTAGTGCGCTCAAACAGGCGAAAGAGGCTCTACGCGAGAGCGAGAAGCTCTATCAGCAGATGTTCAACGCTCACGCCGCAGTACAAATCTTGATTGATCCAGATACCATCCGGATTGTCGGGGCCAATGACGCGGCTTGCCGCTTTTACGGATATTCGGCCGATGTTTTGCAAGGCATGGCCATGGATCAAATCAATACGCTTCCGACAGAAAAAGTCGTCAAAATGATTCGTGGAGCGGCGTCGAGCCATGCCAATCATCTTTTCCTTCGGCATCGACTCGCTTCCGGCGAAATACGCGACGTCGAGGTCTACAGCACTCCCGTCAATTTAAAAGGCAAGGTTGTCATGTATTCGATTATCCATGACATCACCGACCGCAAGCGAGCAGAAGAAGCATTACGCGAAAACGAAGAACGCCTCTCGTCCATCTACGAAACCGTGGGGGACATTATTTTTCAATTGGAAGTGGAGGGCGACGAAAGGTATCGCTTTGGTTCCATCAATCCTGCATTTAGCCGCGTGACTGGTTTGTCCCAGGAAATGGTCGTCGGCAAGATGGTGCACGAAGTCATTCCCGAACCCTCTTTGGCCATGGTCCTTGAAAAGTATCGACAAGCCATTGAAGAAAGACGAACGGTCCGGTGGGAAGAAATCTCCGATTACCCCACGGGACGCTTGATAGGCGAGGTCAGTATCGTTCCGGTATTCGCAGCCAATGGGAAATGCAGTCATTTGGTCGGCTCCGTCCACGACATCACCGAACGTAAACGAGCAGAAGAGGTGTTACGCGAAAGTGAAAAACGTACCCAAAATATCCTGAACACAATGCTGGATGGAGGTCATATCATTGGTCACGACTGGCGCTATTTGTATTTGAACGACGCGGCCGTTGCGCATTCAGGCCGCCAGTGCCGCGAAGAACTGCTGGGTTTCACGGTTATGGAGAAATATCCCGGCATTGAGGCGACAGAGTTGTTCGGTGTCCTTTCCCATTGCATGACGGAACGTACTCCACGCCGAATTGAAACGCAGTTCTTTTTTCCCGATGGAACCAACAAATGGTTCGATCTGACCATCCAACCTGTGCCCGAAGGACTTTTCATTCTTTCATTTGATATCACCGAACGCAAGCGTATGGCCGCAGAGCGACAAGCGCACGAACAGCAATTGCTGGAAGATCAACGCTTGCAAAGTCTCGGATTGCTGACGGGCGGCGTCGCACACGACATCAACAACGTTTTGACGCCCATTTGGACCAATGTAGAATTGTTGCGCCTCAAGTTTGGAAATGACCATGAAACCAACGAATTATTCGATTCCATTGTTGCCGCTACCCAGCGAGCTCGGGACTTGGTGCGCCAAATGCTCGCATTTGCAGGTCGACACCCCATGTGTTTGGCGCCCGTCGATTTAAACGATTTGATTGCAGAAAACCAAACCTTGTTGCGAGCCAGTTTACCCAAGAACGTCACGATTCAATTGGACCCCGCTCTCGAACCATTGCCTTTGAGCGCGGATCGCACCCAATTGCACCAAGTGGTCATGAATCTCATCATCAACGCAACGGATGCCTTTGCGGGTCGAGCGGGACAAATTTTCGTGAGTACGCGTCGTCAGGCGTCTGCGTCCGCACCCACAGAGGAAGAAGTCGTATTGGTCGTTCGCGACACTGGACCGGGCATTGCCCCCGAAAACTTGCCGCGGATTTTCGACCCCTTTTTTACGACCAAAGCCACGGGATATGGCCTCGGTTTGTCCGCCACGCAAGGCATTATTCGCGCGCATCGCGGACAATTGGAGGTGCGAAGTGTCGTTGGTAAAGGCACCACATTCACCATTCGACTGCCCTTGATCACCCGAGACAAACTGCCCTTGGCGACTCCCCCCCCAGATCCTCCTATGAAGCGCCTCTCGTCGGAAGGGGTGTGGTTGGTGATCGACGATGAAGCACTCGTGCGCAAATCCACGTGTCGCGTATTGAAGCTTCTCAAGCTGCAGACATTGGAAGCCGAAGACGGCGCAAGTGGCTTGGCGTTGGCCCGTGAGCATGGTGCGGAGCTGGCGGGAATCGTCCTGGATTTGACGATGCCCGGCATGAATGGACGGGAATTGTTTCATTACTTGCGCGAAGAGTTTCCGACGATTCCAGTGCTGTTTCTCAGTGGTTATAGCCTCCAAGAGGTCCAGGATTTGGTAGCGTTGCCCAAAGTGACATTTTTGACCAAACCGTATTCTCCGCAGAGCTTCCAGCAGGTCATCCAAGGTTTGTCTTGATTGGTCGCT
>JBGAOI010000970.1:0-3064 GCA_044221885.1 Polyangium sp. (in: bacteria) | reverse complement strand
GAGCAATCCCGCTTCGTCCCGCGGCACGCGCGCGGCCATGCCGCGCAGCACGGCGTCGCTGAAGACGATGTACGCGGGCACGCCCTCGGCGTCGGCGATGCGCTTGCGCCAAAGAGCGTTCGGACGAGGGTTTTCCGGATCGACGATCAGCGCGTAGACGCCGCGTTCGTGAGCTTCTTCGTAAGCAATCGTATCGAGGCGTTTGATGGAATCAATGTACCCCTGAAAGTCGGCGTCGGTGTTCTCGGGTCCGGAAAAAACGCCGATGGCGATGACTGACACGCGATCGTACACGAAGCGAAACATGCCGGCCGAATGTAAACGATACGCGCGCCGCCGTCATCCGATATCGTTGGGGGTATTGCGGGAACCCGCGAAGTTTTCCGTGTTTTCCGGCAGCTTGTCCGAATCCACATCGTCCGTCAATAGTTTGGCCAATTTCTCGAGCATACGTTGGGCAGCCGCTGTTTCTTCGGCATTGGCCGAAGCGAGCAATCGTTCGACCGCGTCTTCCACGGTTCCCGCCATGGGTTTGTCCAGAGCTCGACCCGCTGCCGTCAAACCAATCGTTACGCGTCGTTTGTCACGAAGATCTTGTCGTCGACGCACCAATCCTTTGCGTTCCAACCTTCCCACCGACGTCGAGATCGTTCCCGGATCGAGGTGCAAAAGGGCGGCAAGTTGTCCCGCTGTCAAACCTGGATATTTGCCCACACAACGAATGAGGATCCGCTGTTGCGCTGTGATTCCAAGCGTTGCCTCCATACGCATCGAAGCTCGTTCCAGCGCATGATTGAGGCGCCAAACGCCTTCGAGAAATTCGAGCGCCGGGGTCAAGGGCAATCGTTCCGGCTTTTTGTCTTGCGTCACGTCATTCGACCTTTCGATCGCAATTCCACCAAGGTTTCCAGCAAGAAGTCCATTTCTCGTTGATCCCTCAAGCACCACGGGGCTGCGGAACGACGCGATTGGCCTACCCGAATACACAAAAGTCGGCCAGGTTGGTCCAGTTGAAACACGTCTTCATCGGTGACATCGTCGCCAACATACAGCGCGACATCGGCGCGTTCCTTGTCCCGCACCGCGAGAAGTGCATCGCCTTTGTTCGGAGCATCTTTGGGGGTCAAATTCACCACGAGTTTGCCGGGAATGACGCGCGACGTGCTCGCATATCGATCGATCGCCGCGTTGATTGCCGCTCGCGCATGCGTTTTGTTTCGGGCTCGGTGGTAATGAATCGTTATCGAATGCTGTTTATTCTCGACGTCGATGCCTTGTGTCTCGCGTAATGCATTCTCCAGGACGCCCAAAATGGATGACATTTCTTGGGCGAACGATTCCAATGTGTCGGTGGACTCGATCCCATGGTTGCCAATGACATGCTGGATCGCCAGGCCTTCGAGTCGGGCCAATACATCGGCCCGCGCGCGATTCGCAATGATTGCGCACGGGTACAACTTCGCGACTTCTTCCAACAGCCCACGCGTGCGCGGGCGCATGAACGATTGCGCGCGATCCGCGACCAACGGGGCGAGCGTGCCATCGTAGTCGAACGCCACGAGCCCTCGAGCCCAAGCGAATTGCGCCAAAACATCCAAATTCTCGGCCGTAAGGATTCGTTTCATGGTTTTCCGTTCGTCGCGGCGTCTCCTTTCTCGGTTTTCGCTTCTGCGTTTTTCGCGACTCGAGGCTCCGCGGTTACGACCAACCGCCAACCGTCTCGTTCGTGCAATGGCCACGAACGCAATACGTCTACCACCATTGCCACGTCTTTGTCGAGTTCTGTTGACGAAATGGTCCGAGCGAAAAGTTTTCCCGCGGAAGGAGGCCACACGCTGGCGAGGATTTCGCTCAGCTCGGAGCGGGGCGCATCGAAGCTCGATGGCTTCGACATCGTGGCTCGAGGGACGCGCGACGAGTTTACGTTTGCATCGATGTTATCGAGAGCTGCCGTTCCTATCCGAGCAGAAGCCGTTCTCGCAAATCTGCCCACTGGAGCAGTCTCGGCCGTCGAAACATTTGTGGATACATAGTCCGTCATGACAAACATTTCCTTCGCCGCAGCCAGAATCATCCAAACACTGAACGCAGCGGTTTTGGACACAGTAACCGTACTCGGAACTCACTTTTTGGCATTCCCCTTGATTGCTGCACCGCACGTCCTTCGGGGAAGGTGTACACGCCATGGCCGCAAGCACAATCCACACAGCGAGAAGTCGTTTCTTCATGGTCTCTCCAATCGTATGTACTCAAAGTAATTTGCGACGATGGAACGTGCAAGCACTTTTTCCTTTGGTAAGCTGATTCGATGGAATCATCATAAATTTGTTGCGTATCCAAGTAAATTTTGCACGGCCACGTCCGCAGTGGAACATGGTTTGGCCAGACCTGCCGTTGCGCCCTGTGCGTGAGGTGTCCGTGGAAAACGTATGCTCCAGAGCTGAATCTCGTCCTCAAACCGCCGCGTCGAGCACGCGCCAGACCGAAGCTTGTCGAGTGGCAGACGACCCACCACGCTGGGGTATGGGGCGGAGCCCCGTCGTAAAAAAGCTAGTGTTATGAGCGCCACGAAGCGGCCGTTCGGCGAATTCTCAATTCACCGAACTTCTGACTCAGGACAGGAGACAACCCCAAATATCCTACGAAGTCGTAACAATTCAGGTCATGGGCATTATTTGTTTGGGTATCCAAATGATTTGAGCTACGTTGAAGCTCATGCCGCCACATCGACCGAAACATCATCACGATCCTCATCCCCATCCTCACCATCACCACGATCTCGCGCCGCTGACGGCCATTCGTTCCGTGCTCTCGGCAGCTCGCATCGAGCCGCTGCTGGAGGCATTTGTCCCGGACGCAGCCGATCGAGCCTTCGTTTTGCGTTGTATCCTGGACCAAGGTCCCGTGCATCATCGAGGCGCCAATTTCGCGCTTTTATCACTCGTTGCCGCGTTGCTGGAGCGCACCGGCGGTTATCCAGAAAAACCATCGTCTGGAAAAACGGTTGCCGTTCCGCTGCGTATTCCTCCGCATCTGGCACCGAAACACGACGAAGACAGAGTGT
>JBGAOI010000096.1:0-17124 GCA_044221885.1 Polyangium sp. (in: bacteria) | reverse complement strand
GTTTACTGCATGATTTCGCGGATCTGACTCGACGTTGCGTCGGCCAAACCCTTGGCCAGCTTGTGCGCATCAAGCTCCACCACGATCGCCACGAGATCGTTCGCAAACGCGGATTTCGCCGGCCCAAGCGGCGCATCCAACCCCAACAAATGCCCCAGCGGTCGTCCCGCAAGATCATCCCAACTCGCCGCAAGCTTCTGCACCGCCTCTGCACCGCTCGTGCTGAAATCCCCCGTCATCGCAATTTCCAGCAACAAACTCTTCCGCGCCGTCGTTCGAAACGCCGCTCCCACCGCCGTTGCCGCCCCCAAAAGACCACGCACACCTCGCGCCACGTCGCCTTCGAAAGGCCCAGGCGCAAAAAGACGCAGCGGCGCCGACTCAAAACGTTTGGCCAGGACACCCAACGCTTCATCCTCGAACACCGATCGCGTGCGCTTGAGTTTTCCCTGCGCCAAAAGCGCCACGACCCGACACGGACCTCGATCGAGCGAACCGTCTTGCTGCAAGCAAACAATGTCGTTTCCCACAGTCGCCAGCGCATGAACGGTTTTTCCGATGCGACCACTCACCCGAATCACCCGCTCGTCATCAATGCTGCGCGAAATGTCGGTGCTCAAACGATCTCGAAACAACCTCTCGATCGCCAACGGATCGTTCGCATGCCGCACGAGCTGAAGCGAAGCGTCTTCTTCACCTTCCGCTGTCCGATATCCGGCCCAAATCGCTTCTGGCAAGGTTCGTAAATCAAAACCTGTGCTCACGGCCGAATGATCAAGGCGTTCTTTGTCGAGCAAGAGCGCGATGGACGGCTCGAGCCACTGCATCGCAGTGATCTCTTGGGGTTTTGCCAGGACAAACCAACGCAAACCCGGCAACGGCACGAGCTGATGCAAAGCTTCGACATGGCTTGGGTCGAGCTGCTTCGTCGGCTGAGGTTGCGGCTTGGGAGGCTTGTTGGGCTGGCCGCCGCATCCTGACAAAAATGCCGCGGCCACACCGAGGGTTCCGGTGAGAAAAACGCGCCTCGAACAATGGCCTTCTTCAGCCAATGACGAGGTAGGCGAACTTGCGGTTCTTGGATCCCACACGGACAAGGTACTTCTTGCCTTTTTCGAGCTTCAATTGTTCATCACGCACGACGTCACCATCGACGTGCACACTCGCGCCTTTGACGAGCCTCGCGCCTTCGCTGGTTGACTTGGCCAAACCCGCGAGCGACAAAGCTTTCGCGATCCAGATCAAGTTCTCATCGACTTTGATCGCGATCTCTTCGATGTTTTCCGGAAGGCCGCCGGCCGCAACCGAATGCCTTCGCGCAAGCGCCGCATCGGCTGCGTCACTGGAGTGAAAACGCGTCACGATCTCCTTGGCGAACGCTTCTTTCACCTTGATGATGTTAGTTTGTCCACCCGTAACATCGCCCTTCAACGCCGAGATTTCTTCGTTGGATTTCGTCGACAAGAGATCCATGTAACGCCAGACCACTTGGTCATCGACGAGCATGATCTTCTGCAACATGTCGAACGGTGCTTCATCGATGCCGACGTAGTTGTTCGCGCTTTTCGACATCTTCGCGCCGACGACTTTGCCACCTTCGAAGCGCGCGTTGGTGCCTTCGAGGATCGGGGTTGTCATGACAATCTGCGGACGTTTGCCGTAACGGGGCATCAAATCGCGACCGACGAGCAAGTTGAAAAGCTGATCGGTGCCGCCGAGTTCCACGTCGCATTCGAGCACGACCGAGTCGTACGCTTGCAAAAGCGGGTACAGGAATTCGTGCACGTGGATCGGCACGCCTTTGTCGTAACGCTTGGAAAAATCGTCACGTTCGAGCATGCGCGCGACGGTGTATTTCGCGCAAAGCTCGATCATCTCGGTGGGTGAAAGTTTGCCGAGCCATTCCGAGTTGTAACGAACTTCCGTGCGGTCTTTGTCGAGCACTTTGAACGCTTGCGCTTGGTACGTCTCAGCCGCGGACATGACTTCTTCGCGTGTGAGTCGCGGGCGCGATTCGCTCTTACCCGTTGGATCTCCAACCATCGCGGTGAAGTCACCGACGAGAAAGATGACTTGATGCCCGAGTTCTTGGAACGCGCGCATCTTCTGCATGAGCACCGTGTGACCGATGTGCAGATCGGGACGTGTCGGATCAAAGCCGGCTTTGATGCGGAGAGGACGATTTTCGGAAAGACGCTCGATGAGATCGGCGCGGACGTGAAAGTCGACGACACCTCGACCCAGGATCTCGATTTGGCGCTCGGCTGAAAGCATGGCGGAGACTTTGCCGAACGTTGTGCCAGGCGCAAGCGTTGGAAGAGTCAAACGATGATTTCGATCAATCGTCGTCGTCTTTGCCGCCCGAGATGGGGTAGTTGGCGCTGCCTTGATTGACGAGTTCTTTCAGTTCTTTGCCAACTTTGAAGAACGGCAGACGCTTGGCCGGGACGGAAACAGCTTGTCCCGTGCGCGGGTTACGTCCGCTGTAGGGTTTGTACGGACGCATCGTAAAACTTCCAAACCCACGAATTTCGATGCCTTCGCCTCGTTCCAGCGCTTCGATCATGGCATCGAAGACGGTGTTCACGAGCAACTCGGCTCGCGCTTTGGTGAGTTCCCCGCGACCCGCGATCGCGTCGATCAGCTCGCTCTTTGTCATCCCTGCACCCCTTTGCGCCCCCCATGAAATCGGTTGGGATCGTCCCCCAAAAACTTCGGATTCTCCCCCCGAAAAATTCGGTTTTGAGGCTCCCATGCGACCAGGACGGAGGTCAACGCAATTCGTTCATTCGACGTCAAAACGATCAACGGCCACAACGACGTTGTTTGGCGCAGCGTCGCGTTCGATCGTGACAGACAGGTTTTTGGCCGTCTCGAGCACTGCAAATGCGGCTGCTTTGACGCAACGAACGGAAGGCGCACCGTCGCTGGGCGTGATGCGCTCGGTGTGAACGACTTCGCCATTCACGCGCCAGGAAGCGGTCGCAGCGCCCGACCCTTCGAAGCCGAACCACGGAATCACGCGACGTCCAGCCAGAAACGACGCGGGAAGACCGAGGGTGACCGAGGATGGTTTGTCCGAGCGATCCGGCGTAATCACGAGCCAACGACGTGCGGACACGCACGAACCATTCGGCCACGGCATCAAGGCGTAACCTTGGTGTTGCGCGATCGGAGGCCAAAGGTTTTCGGCTTCGACGACGAGCGGAACGTTTGTGTCCAAAACATAAGGCACCACGCGTGGAATGGATTCCTTTGTGCCCAAAGGAAATTCGTAACGATAGACGGGTGGTTTTCCGTGCGTTTGCCACGCGAACACATCGAGCGCGTCACCGCGATGCCGAACGACACGCCATTGATTTGTGTTCAAACGATGTTCGGGATCGAAGGCCAGGTTGAAGCCGTGATCGGTGTCGACGAAAAGCAACGCGGGGCTGGTGACGGTCGGGAGTAACGAAGCTTCGAACATCGGGCGACCTCCGTCACGATCGCGCAGGGCTTCGTGTTCAAAGCGGCCTCGAAGGACAAACCCGAGCGGAACCAGGGCCAGTACGAGTGCGATGCACCGTTGTCCTGCATCGTGGGTCGTGGCGCGTTCGGCAAGACGCACGACGGCGAGGGCCATCAGGACGTGTTCGAGCGGGAGGATGTCCGCGTAAAACCGAGCACCTCCGCCGGGGTAATTGCCATCGAAATAAAACGGGACGTAGGCCAGGATTTGCGCGAGAACCCCAACGCCGAGAAACCGCAAACGAGGGTTGCGCCAGGCGAGGACGAATCCACCCAGGACGAGCAGGAAAAACGGTTCGGCGTTTCCCGCATCGAGAAGGTGTTGTTTGAGGCGACGAAGGGTCGTTGCGGTGGCTGCGTAGGCCCCGTAGCCGTGCGGCAAGTTGCGCTGGACAAACTCGCCGTGTTCTCCGACGCACCCGATGTTTTCCCCGAAGCCGTAACGGAAGCAACCGGAAGGACCATCGGCGACGGCGTAATACGCGGTTTGCGAAGATCCGAAGAGTTGTCCCGTGGCCGCGTGTTGGTGAGCAGCGAGCAAGACGAGGCCCGGCAAGGCGCCGAGGGCCGCCGCGAGAAGAAACGGGACGCTCGGTCGTAGATGCTTGCGGGCGACCGGTACCAAGACAAACACGAGAACGGCAACGAGCGCGAGCGCGGAAACAGGGCGCGTCGCGACGAGCCAGCCGGTGAAAAAGCCGGCACCAAGGCCAAGGTGAACCACGCGGCGACGATCGTTCAGGGCACGTACAGCGCCGAGGGCAAACGCAAGGGCCGCGGTAAAACAGAGAGCGGACAAACCGTGCGACATGGTGTCCGCCGTGTGGTAGCGAAGCGCCGCACAAACGACGGAAAAGCTGACGGCGAGGCGCGCCACAGATGCAACGGGCGTGGGCGGATCAGGCTCGGCTGCGCGCGCGAGGCTCCAGGTTGCGAAGGTGATCGCCGCGGCGAGAAGCGGGCCGATGACGAGGGGTTGGCCGAGCAGAAAGCCCAGCGCGAGCAGCGCGGGATAACCCGGCGGAAAGATGACGGCCGCGCGGGGACCATCGGGTGCGTCATTACGAACGAGGAAGCGACCGAGGGTCGACGCGACAGGTTCGTCCAGGTGAAACGCGAGGTGCCCTTCGGCAAACGTGCGCGCTTCGAGGTAGTAGCTGGTGGCGTCGATGATGCGCGGCCCGCCGCGCAGGTAGAAGACGATGTAGAGGGTCGACAGTAGCGCCGCGAGAAGCGCGGACGTGATGAGAAACGGGGCATCGCGCCGCAACGGGGTCGGCCCGAGGGTCAACGTGGACACTTTCGAAAGGTGCCAGGCACTTTTCCAGATGTAACCAGTCCCACGTCTACAAAAGTGCCTGGCACCTTCTCAACCCCCTGGTTTGCCGCCCCGCATCGACACGATCCACATGTGGTACGTCACCCACTCGCCCCCTTCGACGGGCGTGATCGACAACGTGAACTTCGCCGGCACATCCGCTGGCAAGTCGAGGCTCACTTCCGACCACGTCGTTGATACCGGCGCGGTCAATCGCCCCACCACTTTGCCATCGATACGCACATCCGCGGCCATCGGTTTGGACGGAACAACCCGCACCACCAATCGCCCCGATCGTTCCGGAACGACAAACGTTCCCCGTTCACCTTCATCGCTCGGAACAATCCGCCCCGCATCGAAAAGATCCCGGCTGCGATTGCCCGGTTCGGGCAACACGCGGAACATGACAAACCCCATCCCAGGCTTGGGCAAGTTGTACCCGTGCGCCTTTTCGCTCATCAGATCCGCCACGTCGAGTTCATCCACGACGTGTTCGCCATCCCGTAACGAACGAGGAATTCCCTTGCGATCGAGCGCTGTCCAATCGGCCCGGTACAAGACCTTCTCTGCACCACCACAAATCACGTTCCCCACGACGGGAATCCCCACGAGACGCTTGCCAAACAGCGGCGGAAGTTCACCCCACCACGTCGGATAGAGCGCCATGTAGTCCGGCCGATCCTCCAGCGGAATGCGCTCGATCAACTCGATCGACGATCCCAGTCCATTCGCACCTGCACGGGCAAACGGATAGTCGTGGTACCCGCCGAGCCCGATCAGATCCAGCCCCGGACGATCCGACGCGTACATCAACGCGCCCGCATCACCCACGAGAACGCGCTTCGCTTTGCGCTCGGCAAGGACCTTGCCCGCAATGATGTGTTGATCGCGAATGTTGCGACTCGCGCGACCAAAAAACCAAACCTGGTCCCGCATGTTCGGCGCTTGGTGTTTCCAGTAAAACCACATCGCCAAACACGCGACGACCGTTCGTCCACTCCAAACCAGACGCGACGTTGCATCTGTGCGTAGCGCCGGCGCGATGAGTACCCCGAGACCCGCCGCAGCCAGCACAAAGAGCCACGCCACGGCACTCATCGTGTACCGCTCGTTCTGCCAACGAACTTGTCCATTCAGCGCAACGAGCAACGACCAGCCAATGATTTGAGCCCAAAGCAATAACGCAAAACCACGCGTTTTCTTGTGCGCCAGCGGCACGAGCGCCACGAGTGGCACGAGCCACCCCCACGGCATGACATCCGAAAAATGATGCTGCGTGTTTCGCAGAACCACGTAGTCGACCAACGTGCGCCACTCGCCGTACTTCTGATCTGCCGTCATGTACGGGTGGTTGATCGCGAGCTTCACGATCGCCCCGGCCGCTGTCCATTCGCCCGTGAACACTCGATTGGCGACCGCTTGCGCACCGAGGGCGATTACTCCGGGCAAACCCACGCGCAACAACGTGGGCACTGCATCACGCAACCCGAACGAACGGCCCACGAGGATCGCGATGTAAAACGCAAACGCTGCGATACACACGGCCGACTCGGGTCGCGTCCACATCAGCAGCGCCCCGAAAAACCCTGCCACCCACGCGTAACGACGCATCGCTCGAAGGTCACCCGCCGAGTTGGAGACTTCGATCGCGGGCCACAACATGAGCGCCCAAACGCCGAGATGAAACGCGTTTTCCATCCCGCTCCAAAGCGACCACGCGAGAGCACCAAGCGACAAAACAGCCGGCGGGACGAAGTATTTGGCCGCGCGACTAAGCGGATCGAGAGCTCGACCCACGACCACAAAAAACAGAAGCATCGACACGATCGCAACAAACCCAGCCCAGACCATGAGGTTTGTCGAACGAAGCCCACCCAGGTATCCAAGGGCCAAGACAAACGGGTACAGGATGCTCGTGTTACCGCTGGAAAAACCGTTTCCTTCGGACCATTCGAAAGGGAACCCTCGAGCGGCAGCGCGCGCGTAGTCAAAATGAATGAACACATCATCGAGCGGCGCGGACCATTCGCCTCGGGTCTGGATGTGCATGTACCCGTAAAACGTAACGGCCGAATACACCGTGCATCCCAGCGCAAACGCCGGGAAAAGTATGCGATCGATGGCTGGCCAATGGTCAACCAACACGTCCATGAAGGAACGTGGCGCTGGAGAAACGCTGTTTGGCGCAGCAATCTCGGGAACCGATACGGGTTTGGCCGAATCGGCGGGGCTGTCCGAAGAATCAGACACGACGGTCCTTTTACACGATCCCGGGATGAGACGAATGCCGGGGAACCAAGCCCACGTCGAGAATCGACGTCAACGGCGAAATTGCATGGCGATCGCGTTGACCCGGCCAAATTGCCCTTGTAAATAGCTGGCTCGTTTTCGCGTCGCAGAGACGCGGACGTGACATGGACGAACGATGCGTTGGTTCGTTGAAATCTCCTCGCTCGGGGCCCCCTCCGATTCTCCCGTGAAGCTGTGCGTCGAGGCGCCTCAGTGGCAACCGGCACTTCAAAAAGTACGTGCTTTGCGCGGCGAAGAAGGCCCGCTTGGTCACTTTTCGATCGAAGTGCTCGATGAAGGGTATCGCGCCGTCGATCCCATGACGCGCCAGCGATACTTTGTGCGCAAAGCACCTGACGACGCTCCGCTCGTCACGTCGGTTCCTGCTGCAACACCAGCGCCTCCGGCCGCAACACCTGCGCCTCCAACGGCCAAACCCGAACCCCTCGCGGATCCGCCGAAGGTTCGTCCACCGATGCAAACGTCTCCGTTTGGATCGGTGGGTGGCGCCGAGCTCGCGCCACCTGCACCACCTTCGCAGCCCAAGTTGCCGCCAAAAAAAGCCACCGTGCAAGGCATGCCCGCGGTCATTCCCGTGCGCAAAGGCACGGTGCCGGGCATGGCTGCTGTCAACGTTCCGGCGGCTGTCGAAGCCGCAAAGCAACAAACAAAACAGAACGCGGCAGCCGCTGCGGCAGCCGCTGCTGCGGCTTCCGTCGTCTCGCACAAAGTGCACTCGAGCCGCGAAGAAAACGCTTCGTCTTCGTCTCCCTTGACGTACCGCGAGTTTGTCTACGTCGTGGCCGAAGGAACGAACGAAGACG
The DNA here is from genome assembly GCA_044221885.1 of Polyangium sp. (in: bacteria). Lineage (GTDB taxonomy): Bacteria > Myxococcota_A > Polyangia > Polyangiales > Polyangiaceae > Polyangium. The sequence goes on along the minus strand of JBGAOI010000096.1, from coordinate 9,183 downwards.
CCGCGAAGACTCTGCTCCTCGATCGTCTGGACAATCTCGTCAAAAGCCTCGGAAACGCCCAGCACAAGCTCGTGCACATGGCCGTGTTCGATCACGCCTACCAAGGCTCTCCGCAACGAAAACCCATCGCCACGCTCGCTTGGAAAGAATGGCGCGGCGACCCCGTTGTCGAGTTTCCAAATCGTCCAGACGAACCAAGCAAAGACGAACCGGCCAAAGCCGCTCCGGTCAAGTCGCCCAGCACGCCTCCGCCGGCCAAAGTCGTGGCGACACCGGCGCCTCCCAAAGCCGCGACTCCGGCTCCTCCGCGCGCCTCCGTGCCCGCGCCGGCGGCCGCGGCCAAACCCTCGGTGCCTCCAGCCGCAACAGCCACAAAGACGTCGACACCTCCGCCAGGTTCCGTCACACCCGCAACGAGCAAAGGTTCGTCTTCGTCCATCGCCAAAGCCTCTGTGCCTCCGCCGCGCGTCAAAACTGCGGACGAAGTCATGGCTGAACTTTCCGGGTCCGTTACGGATCTGGGCTTTTTGAGCAGTGCGCTCGACGCAGCCGATTTCATCCTGACGCTCATCAAGGACAAGTTCCCGAGCGAGGGGATCTTGATCTGGTTCCATGACGCGGAAAAACGCGAACTCGTTCTCGTTCGGCAATTGGGCGGCACGAGCGATCAGCACTTGTCGCGCATGGCGGAGAAGACGGGCCTCGCGCATGCAGCGTTGCGTAGCCAGCGCGCCATCGTGATTCCCGATGCCACACGAGATCCACGCGCCAACGAAGCGCGCTGGAAAACCATGGGCCTCGAACCGAAGAGTGTGGTCGTCGCGCCGGTGATGCACTCGGGCAAACCCTACGGCTTGCTGGAAATCCTCAACCCCAAATCGGGTGGCCGTTACGGCACCATCGAAAACAACGGCCTCACGTACCTCGGACAACAGCTTGGCGAATTCATCGCCAACAACGGGACGATTCTCGATTCCGATCGCATCCTCGCCGGTGCGAAACGGATCGCGTCGTAAGCGTTTGTCATGGCTCAGCGCGGCTTGCGCGAGCGGCTCCTGTATTTCGCGATCGTTCCTTCGATCGTCTTGTCCGTTTTGCTCCTTGGCGGCATCGCCCTACGCACCACGCTGCAAATCGAAAAAGCCCGTCAACAAACGGTCTTCGATGCAACGCTCACCCTCGCCGACGAACGCGTCGATCGTCTTGACAAACTCATCATCGCGCAAGACAACGTCGTCGCGGCGCACGTCGATCTTTCCAATCTGACAAACATTGCGCGCAAGTGGCTTCCGACAGCCGCGCGTGAAACTCCTACGGTTCGTGCGATTCTCGTGATCGACCTGACGCACGATGATCACGCTGTCCTGGCGTTTGCATCCCGCGCACCAGGACGTGAAGACGACACGTTTCGTCGTCTCTTGCATGGGCGTCTGTTCCCGCATCTGAACTTCTTGGGCAACACGGAGGAACTCCGGCATCTGCATCAAGTGCTCGATCAGCAGAGTATTTTGATCAGCTACTGGCAACGCACGTACCTCGCGCGGCGATATCTCGTGGTCGCTTGGCATGACGTACCGCGGCTCGTGCACGACGTTTTTCCGCGTCTGTACGGCGACATTGATCGTGGCAACAGCCGCATGAACGTCATCGACGAAGACGGACGCATCATCTTTGGTCCACCGATCAAAGGCGGTGAATTCACCGTCGGGCGTCCCTTCCCTACGACGCTTTACAACTGGCGCACGCAGATCGCGCTCACGACCGCAGAAGACCTGGAAGACAAGGTCGAACGACAACGTTTGCTCGAGCTGGCCATGGTTGCGTTTGCCGCAGTCGTCGTGCTCGTCGGGGTGACGATCGTGGTGCTCGCATCGATCAAAGAGCGGCACTTGGCGGCTTTGAAGAGCGATTTCGTGGCCAACGTTTCGCACGAACTCAAAACACCGCTCGCGCTGGTGCGTATGTTTGGCGAAATTCTGCTGGCAGATCGCGTTCCGAGCGAAGAGAAGCGCCGACAATACTTGCAGATCATCGTGAGCGAGAGCGAGCGGCTCACGGCGCTCATCGAGAACGTGCTCGACTTTGCGAAGGTCGAACGAGGCAAAGCGGCGTACGAATTTGCCCCGGGACAACTCGACGAAGTGGTGGCTCGATCGGTCGAAGTGTACCGGTATCGTGCGGAGCGCGATGGGATTGTGGTGCACTTGGCGCCATCGGAAGCTTTACCGCCCGCAATGCTCGACGCTCGCGCTGTGGAACTGGCAATCATCAACTTGCTCGACAACGCCTTCAAGTACGCCAAAGACGGCGGACGCGTGGACGTGGCGTGCGAACATCGGGACGGGTTTGTCTCAGTACACGTTCGCGATCAAGGCCCGGGCATTGATCCCGACGAACAGGAACGGATTTTCGAGCGGTTTGTCCGAGGACGACGGGCTGGTGAAAATCGCGTTCGTGGCAGCGGCATTGGTCTCGCGTTGGTCAAACACATTGCCGAAAGCCATGGGGGATCGATTTCGGTCACGAGTCCGATCACCGAAGATCGTCGCGGAAGCATGTTTGTCTTGAAGATTCCGGTGTTGCGCGGCGAGGCCAAACGCATTGCCGAACAGGCGGCTCTGAGCGAACAAGGTGCGTAGTTTTCGACGCGATCAAACGTGCGCTTGTTCGGCGTGATTTTGCGTGTACGACACATGGGCTCGGCGCCGAATGCGCTCGACCATGTGGTTTGTCCACGTGCACAAGCCATCGCGCCCGGAACAACGAGGAATGGAGTCCACGGCGGCATCGACGAGTTGTTCGAAAAGCCGGGCGGACGCGCCGAGTCCCATCGACGACACGACATTCGGCCGTCCAAGCGATTCATCACGACCCACCGGTTTTCCGGCATTCGTTGACGTGCTGAGCACGTCGAGCATGTCATCGGCGATTTGGTAGGCTTCGCCAATTCGGGCTCCAAAATTGCGCCAAGCTTCCGCGTCGTCACGCAGACCCGCCGCAAGTGCTCCGCCTACAGCCGCCGCTTCGAAGAGCGCCCCGGTTTTGGCCCGCCTGTACAAGGTTGTCGGAATCGACGGTTCACTTTCCCACCCTTGACCCGCGACAATACCCCCAGGCAAACCTACGCCTCGCCCCAACGTTCGAACGAGCCGTGCCAAACGATGAGGTGCCCCAACAGCAGCCTCGGCAACTGTCTCGAACGCCACGATGATGAGCTCATCGCCAGCAAGGACTGCCAAAGGTTCGCCGAAAGCTCGGTGTGTCGAAGGTTGACCTCGACGTGTGAGCGCATCATCGAAGCAGGGCAAATCATCATGCACAAGCGATGCACAATGCAGAAGTTCCACAGCCGCAGCGACACCATCGGTCAGCTCGGGCTGGTCTTCGTTACACGCCATCGCTACGCGAATACACAGCTCGGGACGCACTCGACCACCGGCAGGAAACACCGAGTGGTACACGGCAGCCACGAGACGCGGAGGTGCGCCAGGGGCGCACATGGGATCAAGGGCAGCGCGCAACGCGCGCTCGATGCGGTTGGAGATGTCCATCAGTACGTATGTTCGTGCATCGTCGAAGCCTTGTCAATAGTTTGTTGAATCCATAAACAAACACTAGACAACCCTTCGAAGGTGGGTTACGTAGCAAGTCATGACGGGACGCACGAAGCGAGCTGTGGTCGTGGGGGCGGGTGTGGGTGGACTCGTGTCGGCCGTGGAGCTTGCGCGTCGAGGCATGGACGTGGTGGTGCTCGAACGAGCTGCACGTGTCGGCGGCAAGATGCGCCAGGTGAACGTTGCTGGACGTGCCATCGATGCGGGACCGACTGTCATGACGATGCGTTGGGTTCTGGAGGAAATCTGGAACGATGCTGGCGGTTCACTCGAGCAGGACCTGACATTGAAGCGCGCGGATCTGTTGGCGCGACACGCGTGGGGTCCGGGCAAGCCACTGGATTTGTTTGCCGACATTGAACCTTCGACAGAAGCGATTGCGGAATTTGCCGGTCGATCCGAAGCGGAGGGGTACCGTCGTTTTTGCAAGTATGCGCAAGATATTTACGAAACGGTGCGCGAGCCATTTTTGCGTTCCGAGCGTCCCAGTTTGAGTTCCGCGATGGCGGCATTTGGGGTTCTCGGATTCCAAAACGTCATGAAAATCGACGGGCATCGATTGATGTGGAATGCGTTGCGCGAATATTTCACCGACCCGCGTCTATTGCAACTTTTTGGTCGTTACGCCACGTATTGCGGCTCGTCGCCTTATGCAGCTCCGGCCAGTTTGAATGTCGTGGCCCATGTCGAACGCGACGGCGTGTATTTGGTGGAAGGCGGCATGTACCGTGTCGCCGAAGCATTGGTACGTCTTGCCGAACGTTTGGGGGTCACGATTCGATGTGGCGAGCATGTGCACGAACTGGCGATATCGGGCGGACGGGTTTCCGGGGTGCGCATGGGATCCGGGGAATTGGTGTCGGCGGACGTCGTTGTCTGCAATGGCGATCCGGCGGCGATTTTTCGCGGGCTTTTCGGGACGCACGCCAAACGAGCGGTACCCGCACCGGCAGAACGATCGTTGTCCGCCATTACCTGGACGTTTGTCGCCGAGAGCAAAGGCGATTACCCTCTCGTTCGGCATAATGTGTTTTTCTCACACGATTACGCCAAAGAATTCAAGGAACTTTTCCAACAATCCGTTTTACCGACGGAACCAACCGTTTACGTTTGTGCCCAAGACCGCGATGATCAAGGCCACGCTCCGCCTGGCCCCGAACGATTCTTGATTCTCGTCAATGCGCCCGCTACGGGCGATCAGAACCGACCAACCACATCGGAGATAGAACGATGCGAAGCCGCAGCCTTTTCGCTCCTGAGCCGAGCGGGCCTCGATTTTCCCCATTACACCGCGCCGCCCGTCGTGACGACACCGATCGAATTCGATCGCCTCTTTCCAGCGACGGGGGGAGCGCTGTATGGTCCGGCCTCGCACGGAATGACCTCGCCATTCAATCGGGTGGCATCGCGCACGAAGATAGCGGGCTTGTATCTGGCGGGGGGAGCGGCGCATCCGGGAGCGGGCGTGCCGATGGCAGCGTTATCGGGGCGGTTGGCCGCGAAAGCCGTGGAACAGGACCTCGGTTCGACGAAGCGATTCCTCGAAACGGTTATGCCTGGTGGTATCTAGACGCGCTTTCCGATGATGGACAACACGGTTTGACCATCATTGGTCTGGTCGGGAGCGTCTTTTCGCCGTTCTACGCGAAGGCGCGACGTCATGGCCCTGCGGATCCGCTGGCACATTGCTCGATGAATGTGGCGGTGTATGGTCCCAAAAAGAATGCTTGGGCCTTTACCGAACACGGAGGCACGGATGTTCGGCGGTATCGCACGGCGCTCGTCATTGGCCAAAGCTCGATGGAATGGGAAAACGATATCTTGACGGTACGTTTCGAAGAAAAAACCACGCCGCTTCCGGGGCGTATTTCGGGTGTCGTACGAATTCATCCGCAAACGCTAGGCGAAGACAAACCGTTCGTCTTGGATAGCCACGGCCGCCATCGTTGGGGACCGATTGCGCCCATTGCGCGGGCTGAAGTCGAGATTCAGCGGCCTGGAGACGTGCGTTGGAAGGGCCTGGCGTACGTGGACACGAATGCCGGCTCCGAGCCGCTCGAAGATGGTTTTACCAGTTGGAACTGGTGTCGTACGACGACGAAAGATCGGATGATTGTCACGTACGATGCGTTCCGCCGCGACCAGTCGCGACAAATCATTCAGCACGCGTTTTACGCCAATGGTCAAACGGCGCCGATTGAAAACTTGGTCGAACGATCACTCGACAAAACGCGCTGGGGTTTGTCCCGCAGCATGCGTGTTGATCCGCATACGCAAGGGCAATTGATCAGGACGCTGGAAGACACGCCGTTTTATTCGCGTTCCGAAGTCAAAGGGTCGTACTTGGGCGAATACTCGACGGGCGTCCACGAATCCCTTTCGCTTGATCGCTGGAAAAGCCGCATTGTTCAATTCATGCTTCCCTATCGCATGCGCCGCGTGGCCCCTCGTGCATGAACCCGCCCACTCCGTTCGGCCTGACGCTCGTGGTGTGGTCCATGGCCGTCTTTTGGACGTCCCTCGAGGCCATACGGCGAACCATTTGGTACGATCGTGCGGTGCGTCAGGGAAAACTTCCGCGGACCATAGGTCCGGAAAAACCATCGGTGCTGGTCGTGCGGCCCTGCGCGGGAGCCGAGCCGTCGCTCGAACGAACGTTGGCGTCGTTGGCGGATGCAAAACGATCGTTTGATGTGGTTTGTCGCTTTGCGATCGAATCGGAACACGACGCCGCCATTGCAGCGGCGCGACGTGCGGTCGAAAGCCTGGAAAAAGCAGGTATTCGCGCGGAAATCGTTTATACGGGGGGCGGAGGTCCCAATCGCAAAGTGGCGCAATTGGCGGCTGTCGCCAATGACGCCGACGTGATCGTCATTGCGGATAGCGACGTCGATTTGGCAAACGTCGATTTGGACGTGCTCGTGGCGCCCGTTGTTTCGGCCAAACCCGCATGGGTGGCCTGGGCGCCGCCAGTGGAATGCGCCGAACCTCGAACGTGGGGGGATCGCGCATCGAATGCGGTGCTCGACGCGTCCTTGCATTCGTTTCCGATTTTGGCGCGGCTCGATCCGCGCGGGTTGGTCGGAAAGTTGTTTGCCATTCGGAAACCAGCGCTGCAATCGATTGGTGGATTCGAATCGCTGGTGAAATACTTGGGCGAAGACATGGAAATCGCGCGCCGCATTCGTGAACGAGGCGGGCGTGTCGTGAGTGTCCCATTGCTGGCTCGATCGCTGGCCTCGGGACGGTCGTGGTCGGCCATCGTGCGGCGATTTGCTCGATGGCTGACGGTGATTCGCGCGCAGCGATCGATTCTTTTGTGGAGTTACCCCGGGCTGTTTTTTGCGACCTGGCCAATTGTCGTGGTTTCGTTATGGTTGTCCCAAGTGGAACCATTGCCAGGTTTTTTGGCGGCGGGCCTCGTGTTGACGACGCGATTGCTCATTGCGACGTTTGCGACGCACACGGCGCGGCGCAAGCTGCATCCGCTGGGCATTTTGCGGGATGCGATCTTGGCCGATGTGATGCTCGCGTGTGCATTTGCGTATGCGCTACGTACGCGCACGGTCACGTGGCGCAATCACGAGCTCGTGGTGGATAGCTCGGGGATTTTGCGGGAGACGTTGTAAAAACTGCCAGGGCACTTCCATCCATCTCGACGTGTGATGTATTCTGCTCCGTCGAGATTCTCACCATGCACTTACGCTCGCTCCGCTTCGCCGCTTTATCACTGGGAATCACGCTACTCGGGTGCAAAGACAAACCTGACGCCGAAGGCGCGAAGGTTCGTCCTGACGTTCCTCCGCCCGCGCCTTCGGCAACGGCTGTGGTTACTGCAGCGCCATCCGCAAGTGCCGTCGAACAAGCTCCTGCGCCCGCGCGGCCCGCAGGTCCTAAGTTCGCGGTTCGATACAAAGACAAACACGACGCCCACTATGCATGGGTCGGTAACGGTATCGTCGTCTGCTCGAGTCGTTTGTGCCTCGGGGACGCTTTTATGGTCACCGAGAAAGGCGTCGTCGACACGTACGATCCTACGGAAGCCATCAAATTGCGGCATCCGGACGCGCTGAAACTCGACGGTCCCGTGTGGGGCTATTCGTATGGTGGGGACTACCCCGAAATCTGTACGACCGTCATCTATTACGGGGACCGCGACAATTCGCCAGGTGTAACGCTTAAACGTTCCGGAAAAACCTGGGTTGATGGTCATTGTTCCAGCGGCGCCTCGAATTTGCCTGACTACGAAGACGAAATCCACATGCCACCGCTCCCGCGCGAATTCGATGATGCGCTTTTGCACGCGCCCATTGCCAATGCGGCGAAAACCATGATTCGCGGCGCCGGGGCGCCTCCAATGCTCTTCGATGAAAAAGCGCTATATGTTTGGGATGGTAAAACGTGGGGAAAACACGACGCTCCCTGGAGTAAAGCGCACCGCACGGTGAAAACGGATGTCGTGACGCATTCGACACAAACCGTACGCCTTGCAAATGGATCGACGTTTGTACCTCGAGGTGGCTACCTCATCGACCCGAGCGGAACGATCACTGCCATTCAATTGGTTCCAGGAGACAAACCAATTCCTTCTGACGTTGAAATCGTCGGAATCATTTGGAACTCCAAATTTCCCTGGATCATTGGCGCCAACGCGGACGAGATTTTCCTATCGACACCCGAAGCATCGGAAAAAATGCAATTCGTTCGCGCTCCCCTCGCCGCGCGCGCTCTCCTTGCACCAAAACCTTCCGCAGCGCCCCCGCCAGCGCCTACGCCCCCGCCATCGACAGCAGCAAATCCCGCTCCATCCGGGAGCACACATACGCCGGAATTGATTCCCACAGCTTGGGACGATTTTAATGCTGCAACGCGACCAGCGCCATCCAGCACGGCAGCACCCAAACCAGTTGAATTACCCGCATTCACGGCCGAATGCAAAACGCCTTTTGTGCTCCTCGCAAGTCCTCCCAAACCTGGTCAAGCTTATGCAACGACACGCGAAAGCTTGAAAGGACACGGCGAATTTCAAGACCTCGTCACGTTCGTCGAAATCGTGATCGACGAAAAAACGCTCTTTGGCGTGCAAGCGAAAACGGAAGCCGATGCCCGAAGTTTCATGGAGCTCGTCGAGAAAAACGTCAAAGGAATGAAGCCCGCACTGAAGTGTTTCGATGTTGTTTCGCAAATTCCCGACAGGTACAATCCGCCGGAAGGAAAACGCATCGTGGGCATCAATTTGACCACCGGAGAACTCGTCCCGTTCGATTGAGGCTTTGCCTAGCATGAGCCAACGGTTACGGACTTTTTTCGGCGTCTTGGTGCTCGTGGCGGCGAGCCTCGGGGCGAAAGGTCCGTCCGCATCCGTTTTACTGGGCCACCCAGCGTCGCTCAATCCCCAGGAAAAACACGGTGGGTTCGAACGTGTTCAAGTGAATCGGACCTGCGAAGGATGCCACGTGGAAATCGCTGCGGAATGGCGAGAAAGCCGGCATCGATTGGCGTATACCAATGGGCCCTTTCAACGATCACTCGCCCGCGAAGTCGCTTCTTTGCAACCATTTTGCCAAAG
>JBGAOI010000969.1:0-3065 GCA_044221885.1 Polyangium sp. (in: bacteria) | reverse complement strand
CACCACGCACGTTGCCTTCCAGCGTCTCACGCGCAATTTCGACGATTTCCGCGCGAGATTTTCCAAGAAAACGTTCGACGGCATTCGACAAACGCGGTTCTTCACCCGGAAGTTTTACGTGCGCAACGCCCTGAACATTGAGAGGAATGCCACCGCGCGAATACGCCCCTTTGACGAGGATATCGACGGGGATGTTGTTGAGATCCATCCGGTCGACACGCTCGAGCAACGGGACGCGAACAGCACGACCACCACGCACCGATCGATATCCAACCTCGCGACCGGGCACTGCATGCGTACCACCCGAAAGGATCAACACTTCGTTTGGCGAGCTGACGAGCAACAGGTTCTTCAGTGTGTACACGACGAACCCGATGACAACGACCGCCGTGAGTCCCAAAACCATGACGATGCCCATCATGTGGACCTCCCTTCCCCACTGAGGATCTTCTGAATGTCGATGCCCATCGCGTTCGAGGTTTCCGAAAGCACTCGGGCAACAGCCGCGGGATAACTTGCAAGCAGCGCGCTGTACGCCTCGACATCCGACCCGGCTACGACGTTCACCTGGCCAATTTGTGTTTGCGCCACGCGTGTCGCAGCAGCCGTGATGAGTTGTCGCAATTGCTGAAGTACGTAGGCGTCTTTCGCGAGCGCCCCGGCAGTCGCCCATTCTTGCGCCACGAGACGCAACGCTTCCGCGGTGGCTTTGCCGTTTTCGACCGTGGGTGCAGCTTCACCACGTGCCTTGAGTTCTTGGGCTTTGCGATTCGCTTCGGCGGGGAGAATGACGTCGCAATTCAAACGCAGTTTTTCAAGTTCTGCGCGGAGCGATTGCAGCTCTTGTTCAGCCAAAGCGCGTTCTGTTTCCGCCGCGATCTCGGCTTCGTTTTCGATCTGCTTGGCTTCGGCTTCGAGCTTGGCGATCTCGCCGCGGAAGTTGTTACGAACTTGAGCGATCTCGGTTTCTGCTTGTTTCGTAGACGTTTCCGCCGCTTGTCGCGCTGCCGCTTGTGCCTCGGCCACAGCCTGGTTCGCTGCGTTTTCGGCGTTCGCTGCATCGCGAAGCATCGTAGCAATGCGTCCGCGACCCAAGTTCGCCAAGTAGTGCTGATCGTCGGCGACGTGCTGAACCTTGAGCACATCGAGCTCGAGTCCCAGTTTGTCGAAGTCGTCACGCGCGTTGTCGACGAGCGTCTCGGCAAACTTCAACCGATCCTCGTTCACTTCTTCCGGCGTGAGTTGCGAGATGACTTCACGCAAAACGCCTTCCAACGTTTGTTGAGCAGCGATCGCGATTTGCTCGGGAGACGTGCCGAGGAATCGCTCCACGGCGTTACGCACACCGGTGTCGCTGCTGGCGATCTTCACGTTCGCGATCGCGTGCACGCTGAGCGGAATTCCGCCTTTCGAGTACGCGTTGTGCACCTGCACTTCGACCGGGAAAAGCCGCATGTCCATGCGACTGACGGTCTCGAGGAACGGCAGGCGAACCCCGCGACCACCGTGGAGGATCTTGTATCCGCTCACGGTTCCATCCGGTAAAACATGCCGGCGACCGCTGAAAACGAGGATCTCGTTCGGGCGGCAAATGAAGAGGAATTGGCGCAGGATCAGGACGATGATGCCGAAGAGGACAATGAAGCCTCCGGCCGCGAACAAAACGAGAATGGCCTGATCCATATCGGGCGCCCCATCAATCGGTGGTGAAACCGATCGGGGACGCCGCTGCGCGTCGATCGACGCGAAGAGGACGTTGCCGAAAACTGAGTACGACATGCGCGGAAGACTATCAGGCAACGAGCCAACGCATCGCTCCGTCCGCGCAAAGATTCGTGCGCCGGAATCAACGAATCAATCTTCAGACTCGACCCGCTACAGAAGTTCAGCAGGTGACTTCGATACACGCGCTGTATTGCCGTCGATCTCTTCCACGATCACCTGCTCGCCTCGTTCGATGTCTTCACCCTCGGTATTCGCTACGAGATCAACACTTTGACCTCGAAGCACCACACGAATCTGACCAGCCTTCTGCTTGCCAACAGGCACGAGAACACGCCCCACCGTGCCTCGAGCCGTCGTCACATCCGTCGTCGACGAAACGGATGAACGCATGATGGCTCGAAAGACGAACGTCGCAAAAAGCCCAGCGCCAAGCCCAGAAGCCAAAGCGAGCGCAAAAACGATGCTTGGTGACGCGAGGTTCAAATAGTGGAGCAACGACCCGGTCAACCCAAACGCGAGCGAAGTAAAAATCCAAAATCGGAAAGAGAGAAAAAAAGCTATGAAGTCAAACGATTTGCCGGCTGCGTCGTGCCCATCGCCATGACCGTGATCTGCCGAGACATCATCAGCACCTCCCTTGCCGCCCATCACGGCTTGAAGGCCAAGGATCCCGAGTCCAACCACCAACGCGAACAGATACGCGAGCCCCATCGACACGAGGATACTCCTCAATTCGACGATCACGATCCCTTCAGCGTCGATTCGTACACTTGGCGAACGCGTTTGGTCACTTCGCGATAACGAGCCAACAACTCATGTGATGCGCGTGCACCACGGCGATCGCGAATCCCCATGCGCCGAGCAAGCGGCAGCAGTCCAGGCGCCGTTTCCTCGACGAGCGACGAGGCATCGGCATGAACGATGCGAATACGCCCCTGCAGCTTGCGCAAGAAAGCATGTCCGTCCCGCAACACCTCCGCATGCTCGGGCGACAGATGTCCAGCCTCCGCAAGCAGCTCGATCGCCAGCGCGGTTTCGGTCGTTCGTACGCGTGTGTCCGCACCGTGGAGCATCTGGAGAAACTGCACACACAAGTCGATCTCGAAAAGTCCCCCTTGGCCAAACTTCAGATCGAAACGACCACGGCGTTCCTGGGACAACTCCACTTCCATACGGCGACGGATACGCCGCAATTCATCCGCGACATTCGTTGGACCTCCAACCATCACGTATGCCGCGGCGTGCGCGATCTCCATGGCCCGCGTTCCAAGTTCGGCATCACCCGCGACCACACGTGCTCGAAGCAACGCCAACCGTTCCCACACGGCAGCTTCGATCCG
>JBGAOI010000968.1:0-3066 GCA_044221885.1 Polyangium sp. (in: bacteria) | reverse complement strand
GGTGGGCTTCGAGCAGCTCGCCCACGTGCCGTTCGGCTCGTGGACCAGCATGGCGAAGATCGTCCCCGACATGATGAAGCTCGAGAGCTACCGCACCGTGTACAGCCTAGTCGCCAAGTACGTGAAGGACGACCGCCTGCGCCAGGTGCTGAGCTTCCACCCGCTGCTGGTCGGCGGAAACCCGTTCTCGACGACGTCGATCTACACGCTGATCGCGTTCCTCGAGCGCAAGTGGGGCGTGCACTTTCCGATCGGTGGCACGGGCGCGCTGGTGAAGGGCCTGGTGAAGCTCATCGAAGAACAAGGCAACACCTTGCGCTGCAACGCCGAAGTCGAACAAATCCTCCTGCGCGGTCGCAAGGCCAAAGGCGTGCGCCTCAAGGGTGGCGAGATCATTCATGCGGACATCGTCGTGTCGAACGGCGATTCCGCGTGGACCTACAAGCACTTGGTCGATCCGATCGTTCGACATCGCTGGACCAACGAAAGGCTCGAAAAACAGCGTTATTCCATGGGACTTTTCGTGTGGTATTTCGGGACAAACCGGACATATCCCGACGTCGCTCATCACACGATTCTCCTTGGACCTCGTTACAAAGGCTTGCTGGAGGATATTTTTACAAGGCACGTGCTCGCCGACGATTTCAGCCTGTACTTGCATCGTCCAACGGCAACGGATCCGGCGCTCGCGCCCGAAGGTTGCGAAGCGTTTTACGTGCTTTCACCGGTGCCGAACCTCGAAGGTTCGACAGATTGGAACAAGGAAGCCGAGCCGTACCGGAAACGCATCGAGCAATATTTGTCGTCGACGCTTTTGCCTGGTCTCGATAAATCCCTCGCCGTTTCGCGCGTGACGCATCCGCTCGAGTTCCAGGACAGACTCTTGTCGTTCCGAGGAGCGGCGTTCGGAATGGAGCCTGTGCTCACGCAAAGCGCGTATTTCCGACCGCACAACAAGAGCGAAGACGTCGAAGGTTTGTACATTGTCGGTGCTGGAACCCATCCCGGCGCTGGATTGCCTGGTGTTTTGTCGTCGGCTCGTGTGCTCGACAGTGTGGTGCCCCATGCAGATGAGTTACGTTGACGTGGTAGAGACAAACCTTTCGACGAAGCAAGTTTCGTTTGCATCGTCCGCGGACATCGCGGCGTGCAAGAAGCTCTTACGCGAAGGTTCCAAAAGCTTCTTTGCGGCGTCGCTGCTTTTGCCCAAACGCGTACGCGAACCGACGGTGCCCGTGTACGCGTTTTGTCGCATCGCCGATGATGTTGTCGATGAATCGGGGGACCCGCGGGCGGTCGAGTCGCTGCATCGGCGGCTCGACGCGGCGTATGCGGGGACGCCTCATGATTCGCCGGTCGATCGGGCATTCGCGGATGTCGTTCGGACACACGACATCCCGAAGGCAGTGATGGCGGCGTTGCTCGAAGGGTTTGCCTGGGATGCCGAGGGCAAACGATACGCAACGATCGAGGATTTGCACGGGTATTGTGCGCGCGTGGCGTCGACGGTGGGCGTGGTGATGAGTTTGCTCATGGGCACGCGGGATCCTGTGGCGCTGGCACGGGCGTGTGACTTGGGCGTGGCGATGCAATTGACGAACATTGCGCGGGACGTGGGCGAAGATGCGCGTAACGGGCGGGTGTATTTACCACTGCAATGGCTCGATGACGCCAAGGTAGACGTGGATCAACTCGTGGCACGTCCGGTGTTTTCGAACAACCTGGGTCGCGTCGTGCAGCGGCTGCTCGAGCATGCGGAAATGTTGTACAAGCGTTCGCACGCGGGCATTCCGATGTTGCCTGGGGACTGTCAATCATCGATTCACGCGGCGAGCTTGATTTATTCGGAAATTGGTCGGTACGTCGAACGAAACCATTGTGATTCGGTGTCGCAGCGGGCGTATGTGCCATTGTCGCGAAAATTGCGGCTGCTGCTCCGAGCCTTGTGGTCGCCGACGCCGAAGGTTTTACCAAGTCGCGACATGGCGGAAGCTCCGCCCCTACAAAACGTGCGGTTTTTGGTGGAAGCGTGTGTGTCGTAGAAGGGTAATGACGAGGGCCTCATGATTCGAGCGCGACGGGTAAACTGGTTTAATGCGTGGTTTTCGGGGCATGCGCGTTCGCGTATTCGGAGTACGTTTGGCGAGGTACGTGTACGGGGACTCGAGCAGGCGCAAGCAAGCGCGCGAGAAGGCGCGGTGCTTCTCGTGTCAAACCATACGTCATGGTGGGATCCGCTGGTAGCGCTGCATGTGGCGACGCATCTTTTGGGCAAAGCCGGGCATGCGATGATGGACGCGAAAAACCTGCGACGCTTGCCCTTTTTTGGTTTGGTCGGCGGGTTTGGCGTGGAACTGGGCAAACCGGACGATGGAGCGCGGGTGATTGAATATGCCGCGGAATTGTTGCACACACCGGAGAACTTGGTGTGGGTTTTTCCGCAAGGAGCGGAACGACCAATTCACGAGAGGCCGCTTGGATTTCGTCGTGGTTCGGGAGAAATTGCACGTTTAGCGCCGCATGCGCGGGTGATGCCGCTGGGACTTTGGTACGAGTTTGGCGGGGTGGAAAAGCCGACGTTGTGGTTATCGTTTGGCGACGTCGTGAAAACGACGGACGATGCGGGGCAAAATCGAGCGGCGCAGGAAGAGGCGGTGACGGGGGAATTGTTGCGGATTGAAAAAGCGATCGGGCGATCGGGTGCGGGGGAATTTGTGGCGAATTGGAAAACGCCGCGGAATTACGTGGGCGTGGCGATGGAACGGATGTTGGCGGGAATGACGAAGTGGTGGGTGGGGGTGTAGGAAAGGGTCAAACCGTCCTGACCGGGAAACGGTCTTTGAGCAAGGGAACACGATTCCAATGTTCTTCAATGCGACGCCACTCTGCAATCCCCAGCGATGACTTTGCTCGTGCTTCCGGTTGAGTACGGACAAGGGCCGCGATGGTTTCTTCGACGATTGTATAAACGTGTGATCGATCGGTTTTTGTCTCGTCGGCGAGTAGCTCGAACGATGCAATGCGCACGTCTTCCCATCGTTTTGATTTCGCAAATTTCAACGCAAG
>JBGAOI010000967.1:0-3067 GCA_044221885.1 Polyangium sp. (in: bacteria) | reverse complement strand
GTTCCGCTCGTTTCGGATGGATTCCAAAAAAACGATTGCCTCGTATACCATTCCCAAGGCCGATGAGCTCAACGCCATGATCATGTTCGACGACGGTGAGCGATTGCTGTTGGTCCGAGGCGACAAAGGCGAATTGGTGAGCGCGGTGGATAAAAAGGTTGTCTTGACGCTTGATTTGAAGGGCGCGACGGCGTTCGATGTTTCTTGGGATCGGCGGTTTCTTTTGGGTGCAAGCGCCACGGAAGCATTGGTTTGGGATACATCCACCGGGAAACTCGTGCGTAGTTTCAATATGCCCAAGTAAAACCATCACGACATGGGAGTTCGGTCATGAGTCTCGTAGCGGTTGCTCTTTTTTTTACGGCGGGTGGCATAGCCAGTGCAGCGGTCCATTATTTTTCACGCGAACAAAAGATGATTCGCAAGTTTCATAGCTTGCCAACGACGCTCATTCAAGATGCGGCTCCGGGGCAGGAGGTTCGCATCATGGGCACCGTACAACCGGACGGCGAAGAATTCGTTTCACCCTTCACGAAGCGACGCTGCGTGTATTACAAAGCGGTTGCCGAAGAAACCGAAGATGGTGATTCGTGGAAAGTGATTGCGGAAGAAGTGCGTTCGACACCTTTCTTCGTGGTCGACAAATCGTCACGTGCGCTCGTCAAGCGTGACAACTTGATGGTCGAAGCTCAAAAAGACGGTGAATTTACTTCGGGGTTCATGGAGGATGCGTCGGTGCACCTCGAGGAATTTCTCGCGAAGCACGGTCAAAAGAGCGAAGGCAAGATTTTTAATCGGTCGCTTCGTTATCGCGAAGGGATCTTGGAGCCAGGCGAACCCATTGCGGTGCTGGGACGTGTTCGCTTGGAATATGATCCCGATCCATTACAAGCGGGCCAAGGATATCGCGATGTGCCCAAACGAGCGGTTGTGGATCCGCTCGAGGAGGGCCAGGTTTGGGTGAGTGACGCGCTCGAGATTGCGATGCCTGCGGGGTGAAAGCGCAGGTGGGAATTGTGGGCAAGGGAAGTGCGAGCAAGTCAAAGGATTGGCTCGCAATTCCGGTTCTATGTTGACAGCCGATGGGTAGAGCCCCCCACGTTTAACCGATCCGCAAATCTGACAAGCAATTCGCTCATGGCACAAGAAACGGTTATGCTCCGTTCATGCCTCGTGCCTCCAAACCCGCGCGCCGTCATCCTGGACAAGAACGAAGCAAGCAAACCGTGGATGTCATCCTCGATGCCGCTGCGCTCGTCTTAAAACAAGTCGGCGTCAAACAAACAACAACCGATCGCATTGCTGCACGTGCAGGCCTCAGCGTCGGCTCCCTTTATCAATATTTCCCCAACAAAGTTGCCTTGTACCAAGCCCTCATGGCCCGCCACTTCGACCACATCACGAACGCGGCCATTTCATTGTCGAGCCAATTGCACCAGGCCTCAGCCGAAGAATTTCCCGCGGTCATGGCCCAAATCATGTTGACCCCAGAACGCCAAGATCCCCACTTGAGCGCCCTCTTGCACCAAATTGCCATGCAACATGAAAGCGTCGCCGCTATCGAACTCGAACGTACACAGTTGGTCGAAATGGCCATGGCCACGATTTTACACGAAAAACGAGGCGTCCCCGGGTTTCGCTCCGATTTCGTCCCCGAACTTGCGGGCCGAGTTCTCGCCCGCGCTCTCGCGGGACTTGTCCGACGAACGATGGAAACCGAGCCCTCTTTGATTGAATCCGACGCCTTTGCTTCCGAATTCCGACGTCTCATCCGTGGTTATGTGCTCGAGTGACAAGAACATGAGGTGCGGGGAAGACGAGCAAAGTCGACACGGCAGTTATGCGCGTATTTGGCTATGATTCGTGCGGTTGCGACGGCCCATCGTGGCCTTGCCGAGTCCAAGAAAACGCGAGTGGCAGGACGTTGATGCGGCGTTTACAATTCCTTCATTACAAAGGAAACAGCCATGACTTACGCGAGCACAATGGAGATCAATCGTCCCGCCGGCATTGCTTGGGCCAAGATGCCGACATGGTTTCATTTCGCGACGTTGGTGTACTTTGCGACGAACATCTTCAATGGGTGGGTGTTCGTTTATTTGAAAGCTCCGGCAGGCGCGACAGCGCTGGCTTTGTTTGGGCTACTCGGCGGATTCATCGAACACATTTCGCCCTATTTTCCCAAACTGTACGTAAACCCGATGGTCGAGAAGATCCTGTTTCGCTTTCCGACGATTCTCGGCGCATTGTGGTTGAGCCACTGGATTGGCCTGGCGTGGTATGTGATCGCATTCGTCGCCTTGCAATCAATCATTTTCATGCGTGAGAAACCAATTACGAGCATGGAGCCGCGATTCCATCTGCAACACGTTTTTGGCACACACTTATTCAGTTCTGTGCAAATGGTGCTGATCGTGTTGGCTGCGAGTGGCCAGTACCCCATGTTGAAATCGTTGCTGATGCGTTGAAAACGCTGGCAAATAGCATCCTTTCTTTGGCCAGAGCATGCTCGACGAACGTTCTTGCACCTCTGGCAATGGATTCTCATTTGGACGGGATGTCACCGACGTGATGTGGGCACGGATTTTGACGTGGAATGTATGCTCGAGAAATTGTAGCATTTCATGCTGAAGCGCGCGATTCATCGGAGCGAAAGAGATACGTTCATATGCACGGCCAATAACCGCGTTGCCGCAACAATTTTCGACGGTCCGCACGAATCTGTGGTTTCATTTGCACACCGAACTCGCCTGCTTCCACATACATCGCCACGCAGACAAAGTCGTCGCTCCGGCGTAAGGCCAAATCGGCCTTATCGAGGTTCCGCGCCAAAAGCTCGTGCAACGCTGCGGCGGCTTGATATCGATCATTTTGCCAAATATCTTGATTGGCCGCTACGCACAACGCCGCGAGTTCCGGAGACAACGTCAATTCCAGCTCGAGCCCCGATTCCCACTCGGCGGGGTCCCACATAGCTTCTGCGGCGGGTTCACCCATTTCCTTCCAAAGGCGTTTTCTGTCCGCCACTGTATTGAGACTGAGGATCGGCGGTAGAACTCGATCATCC
>JBGAOI010000966.1:0-3065 GCA_044221885.1 Polyangium sp. (in: bacteria) | reverse complement strand
ACGAGGCGATCGAGGCGGCGAAGCGGAGACGCTCGCTTGAGCGAATGTGCCAAGGCTATCTGAATGAATGTCTCGGAAGCAAGAAGTTGCCGCCGGGGAGTGATTTTGGTACCGAGAAGGATTGCGGTGCATGTTACCGCCTATGCAACAGAGAAGGATACTGGCCAGAAGAAAAGTGCCCGCGCTCCAATTGATGTTTATGCAATGGCGAAAGGTGACTCGATGAATTCCTCGGATAATCCGACCAAGTGCCAACGGTGCGGAAAGCATCCCGAGACCGCTACATACCGCAGTCGCAATGGCAAATGGACCCAGCAGGTGTGTGGACTGTGCCTCGATCGCCTTGAAATAGTCGAAGCGTACGAGTGGGGCATCCTCGAAACGTATTCACTATACCAAGATGCTGAGGACGACGTCTATTTCGAGAAAACGTTGGCGTGGCTCGACGAAGTCGAACGAACTCATCGCCATCGAGATCATGATGGGTATCTCCAGCGAAGCCTAATGGCACATCGCGCGCTCGTTTATTGGGAAGCAGAACGATACGCGGAATCGCTTGAGGCTGCCGAAATTCGGATTCAACTAGGGGGCCTTGAAGATGCCTGGGACCATTGGGCAGCAGCGGGCGCGAAAGCAGGCGCTCTGGAGGGTCTCGGAAGGCATGCCGAAGCACTTGCCACGTTTGAAGAGGCGTTTCGTCATCAGGATCCCAAATACATCGAGAGCGCGTGTGTTCTTACGCGTTCACTCGTCAAATACTCCTCCAACGCGGGGCAACCCGTCGATGAATCCTGGCGCGAATTGGCGCAACGCATTGCGGACCATTACCACGTCGAATTCCCCGTTCGTCCGACGCTCGCCGAAAGCATGCAAGCGTTATTCGAAATAACGCACCCCGAAGCAAAGCAGATCGACGACGAATAAGGCTAGCTTGGCGTAGGGCGGAACAGTGGGTGAGCACAACGAACGTGTTTGCCCGCGAACCTTGGTAAAACGAAAGGTTTGGCCAAAAATGTTCTTGCATCGCGTTTGACGATGCGCCATGACGAGGTCGCGTCCCGACAAACATGAACGACGCAGTTTGGAATGGTGCATGAGCAACGAACGCAAACGCCAAAAGAAACGCGAAGAGAAGAAAAAGAAGCGTGAGGCGATCAAAACCAAGAATCGGCAACTGCAACAGGGACAAGCAACGAGCTTACAAGGCGTCATTCGTCAAGCTGTTTCATACCCGTTCGGTCCAACGTTTGTGAGTCCGGGGTGGGATGTTGCGGACGAGAAAGCCGATTTGCCGCTCATTACCGTCGTCGTCACGAGGGTGCTCCCGGACAAACGCCTCGTACCGGCCGTTGCGCTCGTCGATCGTACGTGCATGGGCATCAAGAACGGCTTTGTCCAACACCCGATGACCGTGCCCGAGTTCGCGAAACTCGTGCACAGCATTGGTTTGTCGTACTCTGCCCCGATGGAGTCTTGCGAACTGCTGGTAGGTCAATCGATTGTTTTTCATGCGATTGATTATGCTCGTTCCCTGGGTTTTACGCCGCATCCCGATTTCCCCGCGCCGCTTTTTGGCCCGCGCCCCGACGTACTCATCGACACACCGTATGCTCGTCCGGAAAAACCGATGTACTTTTCCGGTCCCGATGACGATGTGCCGCGTGTCCTGGCCCAGCTCGAACGTGCTGTGGGTCCGGGCAATTATCTCTATGTTGCTACCGCGACGATGGTCGACGACGAAAACGCTGACGACGAAGACGCTGACGACGAAGACGCTGACGACGAAGACGCTTGAGGGTTGTTTGGCGGGGTCGTGTCGAGCGGCAGAAAGCAATCAAACCCCTTGCGTCCGCTCCGCTTTTGCGCCAAGGCTGTGCGCCATGAAAAAACTCGTTACACTCGCTTGGATCGCCAGCACGTTCGTTGCGTGCGGTGGTTCGTCAACCCCGGATACGAAAAACCCCGCGACGGACTCGACGACCACACCGGCTGCATCCGCTTCTGCCGCCGCTGAGCAGCCGAAAGAACTGACCGCCGAAGAAAAGAAAAAGGCCGAGGAAGACAAGAAAAAGGCTCAAGCCGCCAAAGAACTCGCTGCAGATCGCGCGAAATGGCAAACGGAAGCCACTGCCGAGGATACTCGATTCACGGCGGAAATTCATGCAGCTTCCAAAAAGCTCGCCGAAGAAAAATACGCTTCGATTGATGCGGCGCTGAAAGCCGTTTTGGCGGGGAAACATCGTTCGCCCGTGAATGCCGAACGCGACAAGGATCGTCATCCGCTCGAAACCTTGAAGTTTTTTGGTTTGACGCCGAAAATGACCGTACTCGAATACGGGCCAGGAGGCGGCTGGTACACGGAAGTTTTGGCGCCGACGCTTGCGGCGCAAGGAAAACTCATTGTCACGACAACGGATCCCAATGGCCCGCCGGATGCTCGTTCTACGTTTTACGGCGAGCGATTGAAGCGATTTTTGGATCGTGCGCCGGAGCTTTACGGCAAAGTCGAGCGGATCGTGATTGATTCCAAGAATCCGCAATTCAACATGGATGGCAAAGTTGATATGGTCGTGGTGATGCGCGCGATGCACAACCTCCACCGCGACAAACTCCTTTCGGGGTTCTTGGCTCAATGCTTCAAAGCGCTGAAACCGGGTGGAATTCTGGCCGTCGAACAACACCGCGCCAAAGCTGAGGCGAATCCCGATGAAAGCGCGCAAAAGGGTTATTTGCCGGAAGCGTTTGTCGTTGCTCAAGCGGAAGCTGCGGGATTCAAACTCGACAAAAAGAGCGAAGTGAACGCCAATCCCAAGGATACGAAGGATCATCCCGAGGGCGTGTGGACATTGCCGCCGACGTTCGAGCTTGGCGACAAGGATCGGGCGAAATACGCGGCAATCGGCGAGAGTGATCGGATGACGCTGCGGTTTGTCAAGCCGAAGAAGTGATGGACGCTAGTACGACTCCGCCACTTCGTTTGTTGCGCTCGTCGAGGCTTGATTTCTCGGCATTAGCGGCACCCCAAACTCGCCCCTCCGGGGCTCAAACAGTGGGGCCCCGCCGCT
>JBGAOI010000965.1:0-3068 GCA_044221885.1 Polyangium sp. (in: bacteria) | reverse complement strand
ACTTGGCACGGCTGATCATCGACAATCGCAAACGTCGTGCGTAATGATTCGTGCCGATTCAAGACTTCCTGCAAGCTGCGCTCGAGGGCGGCAATGTTCAATTTTCCGTGCATTCGGACTGCACCCGAAATGTTGTAAATGGCGCTACCTGGTTCGAGTTGATCCCAAAACCACAATCGCTGCTGAGCAAACGATAGTGGCAGTTTCCCTTCGCGCAAAGTCGGTACAAGTGGTGGCCTTGCGATACGGGCCTCGGTATTGCGGATGTCGTCGATTGATTGGGCGAGCGCAGCCAACGTGGGCGCCTCGAAGAGCGCGCGCAAAGGAAAGTCGATATTGAACGCGGCGCGAAGACGGGAGACGACCTGCGTTGCGAGGAGAGAATGACCACCGATTTCGAAGAAATTGTCGAATCTCCCGATAGGTTCGACGTGCAGCACGTCCGTCCAAATGGCGGACAGCAATTGCTCGGTGACATTGTGCGGTCCCGCCAAACGCGACGCCTCGTTGGTTTGTTCGTCAGGTTCAGGTAATGCCTTTCGGTCCACTTTTCCATTGGGTGTAAGCGGTAATGATTCCATCAAGACAAACGATGCTGGCACCATGTAGTGGGGAAGCTTGGTTTCGAGATGCTGGCGTAAATCATTTGTGGAGGCGTTCGTATCGGCAAGCGTGACGTACGCGACCAGGTGTTTGTCGCTGCTACGAGCCTCGCGTACGATGACGACGGCGTTACGTGTTGCGGGATGTTGCGCGAGCACGTTTTCGATTTCCCCAAGTTCAATTCGGAATCCGCGAATCTTGACTTGATGGTCGCGGCGCCCGAGAAATTCGAGTTGGCCATCTGATGTCCAGCGTACCAGATCGCCAGTACGATACATGCGCGCTCCTCGGATGGAGCTAAATGGATCTGGAACATAACGGTCGGCGGTCTGTTTGTTCCGACGAACATATCCTCGGCCAATGGGGATGCCCCCGAGATACAATTCTCCGGGTACACCGACCGGCGTCAGCTCGAGGTTTCCATCGAGTACGTAACAAGAGGCATTGGCAATGGGCTTGCCGATGGGTATGGTGTCTGGAATATCGTTTTCCGGGCACTTCCAGAAGACCATTCCAATGGACGCTTCGGTGGGACCGTAGGCATTAAATAGGCTTGTACGGGTTTGGCCGAGCCGATCCAGAAATCGAGCACAAAGCGCTCGCGTGAGTGTGTCGCCGCCGCAAACCACTCGCCGCAGGCTCGAATGCGCAACGGGATTCAGGAGTTGCACGAGCACGGCAAACAATGCGGGCACAACGTCGACCGTCGTTACTCGGTACCGTGCAATGAGTGACGCAAGGCGCTCGGCGTCCATGAACGAGTCCGAGCCGACCACGACTGTCCGTGCACCTACCATAAGAGGCCAGAAAATCTCCCACACCGATGTATCGAACGCGAACGTTGTTTTTTGCAGAATGACATCGTCTTGTGTCAAGTGAAACGTCTTTTGCATCCACGACAAACGATTTACGATTCCACGGTGAACGTTCATTGCCCCCTTGGGTTCTCCCGTTGAGCCGGAGGTGAACATGACGTAGATGAGATTGGCCGGATCCACCCGCACAGCGAGGTTGTCTTGTCCCTGTTGCTCGAACTTCGAACCCTGGGTATCCAATTCGATAGTTAACGCTCCTTCGCCAGCCCAATTCGGCGCGTGACGTACGCGTTGCGCCGTCCCGTCAAACCATGACGATTCGTCGAAAACGCCCTCCTGAATGACGATCGTGGCGGGTTTTGCCGTGCGTACCATCGTGGTGAGGCGATCGGGCGGCAAAGTCGGATCAAGCGGCATATAAGCCGCACCAGCTTTGAGAATGCCCACGATTCCGACGAGCATGGCTATGCCGCGTTCGACACACAGTCCAACTACGTCTTCCGAACCGATACCAAACGATCGCAAATGCCGCGCCAAACCATTGGCTCGTGTATTCAGTTCGCGGTACGTCAGCTCCTGGTTCTCATAAATGAGCGCAATGGCATTGGGGGTTCTTTCGGCTTGCGCTTCGAACAATTCGTGTACGCACGTGTCTGCCGGATATTCAGATTTCGTGTCATTCCATTCGACGAGCAATCGATGGTGTTCAGCTTCCGTGAGAATCGGCAATGACGCAATGGATATTTCGCAATTCTGCACGATGCTCCGCAAAAGGACCATGAAATTTCGAGCCATTTGCTCGACGGTCCCAGCATTGAACAAGTCGGCATTGTAGTCGAATGCGCCCTTGATACCGTCGGGCGACTCGACGAGCGACAGTGATAAATCGAATTTCGACGTCGATCGTTGGATGTCGAGCAACTCGACATCCACATCATCGAGTTTTTGTGGCAAAGTGGAACCATTTTGTAGGTCGAACATAACTTGGAAAATGGGTGAGCGGCTCATGTCGCGAATCGGAGCCAACTCTTCGACCAACTTCTCGAAAGGCACGTCTTGATGGGCATGAGCACCAAGCATTTCTGCGCGTACTTGCGCGAGCAACGTGCGGAACGTCAATTGGCGTGCCAATTGTATGCGAATGGCGAGTGTATTGACAAAAAGACCGATGATACCTTCGAGTTCCGCTAGGGTTCGATTGGCAATCGGGGAACCAACAATGATGTCATCCTGCCCGCTATAACGATGCAAGAGAATGGCAAAGGCGCTGAGCAAGGTCATAAAAAGGGTAACGTTTTCATGACGGCTCAGGTGTATCAACGAGTCGGACAGGTCGCTCGGCAATACAACGGGGATCGATGCGCCTCGGTACGATTGAATCGGAGGCCGCGGTTTGTCGGTGGGCAGTTCGAGCGATGCTGGCGCATCGGACAGGCGTTCTTTCCAATACGCCATTTGCTCGTCCAGCATAACACCGGACAGCCACTGACGTTGCCATACGGCATAATCCGCATAATGAACGGAGGGGACGGGCAATGGCGAAGGAGTACCGCGGTGAAAGACATCGTAGAGTATCGTCATTTCCCGGACAAACACGTCCATCGACCAACCGTCAGAAATGATGTGGTGCATCGCGACCACAAGAACATG
>JBGAOI010000964.1:0-3074 GCA_044221885.1 Polyangium sp. (in: bacteria) | reverse complement strand
TTCGTAATAACGTCTCCTGATCAGCTCGAATTCTAGCGGTTGCGAGACCGAGCTGCGTCGCAAATGTCAGGAGAACTGTTGTGTCCTCTGGCGTGATTTCAGCGATCGATTGACCAGCACCGATTGCCCCAATGGCAACTTCGCCCGCGATAATCGGCACGATGACGGCGCTTTTGAGTTGAGCTGCTTTGGCGATATCCGCCCAGCCTTCCGCGATTGCTTGCGGCATGACGTCGCGAATCTCGATCGCTTCTCTTGTCGCGTATGCCTTGACGATTTTAATCTCGTAATCATCAAGGGGAAAATCTCTCATGACGCGCCCAGGGACGTCGCTTCCGCCCGCGAAGCTCACCTCGCGTAAAACTCCAGCCACTTCGTCTGCCGCGGACAACGTCGTATCAGCAAAGCCGAAATCGTCGATCAGCGCTTTTGCTGCGCGCTGCCATAGCTGCGTTTCGTCCCGTTCACCACCAAAAATCTGTGCCGCCCGATGAAGCGCCGATGCCCTTCGAGAATACCTTTGGAGCGTTTCGTTAAGAATCAAGCGCTCCATGGTACTTGCAAGATGAGCGCTCGATCTGGTGGCGTCGCGAAGAACCGCCGCGTCCAACCCATTGGGTTTTTCGCTGGCAATCGCGAATACGCCAGCTACGCCGTCGCTTTCAACGAGTGGAAACAGTGCAATCGCGCCCAAGCCGGATTCGGCAAAAGAGCGTTTTTCTTGGTCAGTGAGCCGAGCATCAATTGCGACGTCTTCATGTACGAGGACTTCACCCGTACGGAGGCGTTCGAGGAGGGGGAAATCGCTACAAGACCAACGTGTGCCGGCCCAATCGCTCGAGTCCTTGGCACCTGAACCAAAAAGCCATTCGACCACGGCGCCGTGATTTCGGAAGCGACCAACCATCAATCCGTTGACGCCAAGAAGATGCGCGAGTTCCGCGAGAGCGCGATAAAAGTCATCCCTGGTTCGCACCTGCGCAATCGCGTGCAAGCATTGACCGAGTTGTTGCAGCGTTGTAGCCTCGGGCGCCATCATCATCCCCTTGAATGAAACAGGATTTGTTACTCATACGCAAATAAACGGCCCGGATCAAGCACGTCCTTGGGAAAGTTTTGCCGGTTGAGGGCGCCTCGAATGAGGTTTGGCGCAAGGCATCGCTCTATCTCAACCACGTACAAATCGACAATTCGTTGACGCTTGAAATTTGTTGAAACATTTGATGGTGAGTGAAAATGCTAACTCAATGTGGCATGAGCGATTGTCCGATTTGTTGAGCGTTTGAGCTCTTCGGACTGCGAAATGTGTCGCAGTCGAACGCGTCGCGTTCAATTCCAGTCAGGAAAACATGCGGATAAGCCGCGCTAAGCGCTTTTCGGCAGTTTACGATGTTGGTTGCGCTCCCAAACCCGTTCTATATCACGCAGGCATCTCGAAGGTAGCGCTTATGACGCGGTAGCGTCCGGCTACGACGCCAAGATATCAAGCAATCTCCAGGTAACGTCTCATGCAATCTGGAGGAATCGTTTCAGAGGAACACGTCCGCTAAAATTTATTTTGTGCTCCAACCATTTTTGGGGTATGGATCGGGTTGGAACGTACAGGAAGACGCACGACCTCGTTGTTCGAGTGTTTGGTTTGACGGCGAAGAAATCGCGGGAGGTGCACCAAGCGCGGTGGTGTGTTTGCAAAGAAAAACTCAAGAGGAGACACGAAATGCTTCAACGCAGAACTTGGCTGACGATCGCCGCGGTGACAACCATGGCCATCGCCATGGGGCCCTCGGGTTGCAAAAAACGGGACACGAGTGGGCAAGGGGCGCCGGTGACGGAATGGCGAGTTGGTGTGTATCTGAGCCTTTCCGGAGCGGACACGTCTTTCGGCATCGATACACGTGAAGGCATCGAGCTTGCGGCCGAAGAAATCAACCGTGCGGGCGGGATCAAGGGCAAACCCATCAAACTTCTCGTCGAAGACGACAAGTCAAACCCGCAAGAAGCATCCAACAAGGTGCTTCAACTCATCAGCCGCGACAACGTCGTTGCCCTTTTGGGCGAAGTTTCGTCGGCCCGTTCGAAGGCTGCGGGCATTGTGGCGAATCGCTACAAAGTCCCCATGATTTCGCCTTCGTCGACCAACCCGGATGTAACCAAAGTGGGTCCGTTCGTTTTTCGCGTTTGCTACACGGACGACGTTCAGGGCCAAATGGGCGCTCAGTTTGTCGTGAAAACCTTGGGCAAGAAAAACATTGCCCTGTTGTATGCGTCGGATGACCTCTATTCGTCGGGCTTGGCCCACGAATTCCGCGTGGAAGCCGAAAAGTTGGGGGGCAAGATCGTCATCGAAAAAAGCTTTCTCAAAAGCGAAACGAATTTCACCACGTTCCTGAACGAGATTCGTGACGCCAAACCCGAAGCCATTTACGCGCCTGTTTATTACAACGCGATGGTTCCCATTGCGCGCCAGGCGAAAGCAGCTGGTGTGCCCGGTGGAATGTTCGTCGGCGGTGATGGCTGGCATGCCGATTCGCTCGTGACCGACGCTGGAGACGAAATCGAAGGCGCGTATTTCACGAATCACTTTTCGCCTGACGTTCCTTGGCCGCATTCGCAATCGTTTGTCAAGGCATACCAAGAACGATTCAAGCGCGAACCCTCCGCGCTTGCAGCGCAGGGATACGATGCCACGCGCCTCCTTGCGGATGCTATCGGCCGGAGCAAAGCGGAAACGAGCGAAGCCATTCGTGACGCAATTGCCGAGACGAAAGATTTTCAGGGAAGCACCGGAAAAATCACGATCAATGCGGAGCGTAATGCCGACAAACCTCTCGTGATCGTCCAAATCAAGGGCAAGAAATTCACGTATCACTCGACCGTCAACGAGAAAAAATGACGGTCGACGACTTTGGGCATTCCGGAAGTGAGACGGTGGGTCTGAAATATCGCAAGGGTTGGGAGGCGAGTTTCTGACCCACCACACTAATCCGCCATTTCGCGCGACGCTTTCTGCACCTTCGCACGGCGATTGCCCGCAGCCAAACGAACCACAAATCGGCTCCCTTTTGCTCGCGTCG
>JBGAOI010000963.1:0-3076 GCA_044221885.1 Polyangium sp. (in: bacteria) | reverse complement strand
AAAAATAGCGGGTCGGGGGGGATGGTATCCGTCTACAAAGCGGCCCAACCGGCGATGAATCGAATGGTGGCGGTGAAAATCCTCCATCCGAAACTCGCGAACCGCAAAGACCTCGTGTCGCGCTTTCGTCGTGAAGCGCGAGCGATGAGTCATTTGACGCATCCGAACACGGTGAAGGTGTTGCTGTACGGCGAGCTCGATGATGGCTCGCTGTACATCGTGATGGAGTACCTCGAAGGGAAAAACCTGAATCAAAGCGTGCGTAAAGAAGGCCCGATGGGGGCCGAACGCGCCGTGCCGATCATGATTCAGGTCTGCGGAGCTCTTCAGGAAGCGCACTCGCAAGGCATCGTTCATCGCGACCTCAAACCGGAAAACATCTTCTTGTCCACCAACGGTGGGCTCCGAGATTTCCCGAAGGTGCTCGACTTCGGTTTGGCGAAAGTGACCGAGCGCGAATTACGTCCGGGTTCGGTGATGCTGACGCAAGAGGGCATGGTCTTCGGAACGCCGGAGTTCATGTCGCCTGAACAAGCGCAGGGAAAAACCCTCGATGCGCGCAGCGATATCTATTCCTTGGCCGTGATTCTGTACGAGATGCTCACGGGCAAACTGCCGTTCGATGCCCGAACGCCGATGGAATACATCCAGCATCACATCACGAAGCCACCGTTGCACTTGGACCAACGTGTTCCAGGAAAAACGTTTCCGCCGGGCCTCGGTGATGCACTCGCCAAGGCACTCGAGAAGCGGCCAGAAGATCGTTACCCAACAGCCGCGCATTTTGCGGAGGCGCTGAAGCCGTTCGCTCCTGGCGGAGGCAAAGGGTTTTCCGGCATCTTCCCCAAGGACAACGAAGCGATCACGAAGGCCGGAAAGACCCACGACGAAGCGAAGGCCATCCCAACGCCGAAACCGGGTTCACCCAAGCCGCCCGAGCCGGATCGAACACCTGCATCTTCGAGTCGCACGGCACCGGGACAAACCGATCCTCGTTCCGGACGGACAAACGGCGCAGAAGCACCCGTCAGTTCGGCCAAACTTGCTCCGCCGCCCACGCCACGTGCTCCCATGCAGTCCGCAAGCAAGCTGTATGGTGAAGGCGCGCCCTCGCAACGACTGCCTCCGTCCTCGAAGAATGACCCCAAGCAACAAATCGAGCTGCCGGTACAGATCCCCACGAACTCGCCGTCGGTTCTCGTCCTTGCGGCTGTCGCGATCGGGTTCTTGCTCGTCGGCGTGTTGTTCGCAGTCGTGGTGTTGAAGCTCATTCGATGAACGGACGAATTCACTCGTCCCCGGCGTTTTGTCGATTGGCCGAAGATGGCGACTGAACAAGCTCCAAAACAAACTGCTGAACAAGCTCCAAAACAAACTGCCGCACAACGGCGGCGCTGGAGAGCCATTCGGCGCTGGGCACGACGCCTCGCGGTCCTCGTCGTTCTACTTGCGACCGCAGCGATGCTCGCCGTTGCCGGAACGATTCGCACCTACGAATCGGATCTACCGTCAACGACGGAGCTTCAAAACTATCACCCGCCTCAAGTCACGCGCGTGATGGCGCGCGATGGACAAGTCATCGGTGAACTCTTCGTCGAACGACGCACGATCGTCGACATCACCCAAGTGCCCAAACACGTGATCTACGCGGTGCTCGCCGCAGAAGACGCGAGTTTCTATGAGCACAAAGGACTCGATTACCCCGGCATGCTCCGCGCGATGTACAAAAACGTCCGCGGCGCCAAGGCGAAACAAGGCGCGAGCACCATCACGCAACAGGTCGTGAAGAACGTCTTGCTGAGCTCCGAACGCACGTTCGATCGCAAGATGAAAGAAGTGATCCTGGCGCGACGGATCGAACAGGAACTGAGCAAGGATCAGATCCTCGGCTTGTACCTGAACCACATCTACTTCGGGCACGGTCGGTACGGGATCGAAGAAGCCTGCAAGTATTACTTCGGCAAACCCATCGCCCAAGCATCGATCGCGGAAGCAGCGCTCCTCGCAGGCATCGTGAAAGGGCCGAGCGTGTATTCGCCGCACGTGAACAAAGCGCGTGCGGAGTCACGACGCACCTACGTGCTTGGACAGATGCTCGCCAAAGGGTTTGCCTCGGAACAAGAAATCAGCGCGGCCAAAGCAGAGCCGATCACGCTGGCATCACGCACGGAAGTGCTGAGTGAGCTCGCACCAGAAGTCGTCGAAGAAGCACGACGCACGCTTCGGGATCTCGTGGGCGCAGATGCAGATCGCGGCGGCTACACGATCTGGACGACGATCGATCCGACACTGCAAGCAGCAGCGCGCACTGCGGTTCGAGCCAGCCTCGATGGCTACCTGACGCGTCACAAGCTCGAAGCGCAGCTCAAGGCTCCGCTTGCCCCAGGAAAAAAAGAGACGCCAGCGTTCGAAGGCGCTCCAAAAACCACGGGGCATCGCGTCTACAACGGGATCGTCACGGGTTACGACGAAGCGAAGAATCAGCTCCTGATGCGCATCGGATCCGTGAATGGGTTCGTCGAAATCAAACCCATCAAGAGTCGGTACAATCCAAACAGTTTGACCCCAAGCCAATTTGCCAAAGTCGGCAAGGTGCTCCGCGTCAGTCTGATCGATCCGAAAGAAGCTGCCGTCGCTGCGGCCGATCCACGTGTACGCGAGATCGGTCCCGAACCTGCGGACGAAGCGAGTGAACAGACAACACCGCTCGCATCCATGCGTCTCGAACTTGCGCCTGAGTCATCGCTTGTCGCGATCGATGTTGCATCGCGCGAAATCGTGGCGCTCGTGGGTGGGTATGAAGGCGTGCGTGGAGGACTCGATCGATCCTTGGCCAAACGCCAACCGGGTTCGACGTTCAAAGCGTTTGTCTATGGATACGGTGTGCATGCGCATCTGCTCACGCCGGCAACGCAGTTGCGAACGTCGACGGATGCGATCGCTGGCTACCAGCCGCACAACTACGACGAGAGCAAGATCCAGACGCTGTCGTCCATCGACCACATCCGGAAGCGCACCGGGATGTACATCGGACGCCTCGGCGACGGTTCGCATTACGACGACGGCATCTACATCC
>JBGAOI010000962.1:0-3078 GCA_044221885.1 Polyangium sp. (in: bacteria) | reverse complement strand
TTCGTTGCCTTCGGGTAACCCCGGAGCGGGTTCGCCCGGACAATCGAGTGCCGCGACAAACGCGACACCCGGACAAGTTCGGGGCAGCGTGGGAGGTGGTGGCGCTCCGTCTCCCGATGTCGTTGCGGCTGGTCCAGGAGCAGGCGGTTTTACGATGGACCCGGCGAATCCGGGGGGCGACGGTCCAGGGGCCAAACCCAAGAAGAAAAAAGCTGGGGGAAGTTTCGAGAGTCCCGTCAAGGTTGGTTCGGTTGGTCTTGGTGCACCGGGCGACCCCGGCTCTCCCAACTTGAACCTCACGATGGCCGGTTTCGAAGCAGTCGTTGGGAAAGACAAACTCGCTCGAGAGCGGGCAGCGGATGGTGCGGCGCGACGAAGTGCGCATCGCGGTAAGTGGGAAAAGGGCACGTTCGGAACGTACAAAGCCGCGATTGAGAACTACGAACCAACGGTGAAAGTTGGTAATCAAACGTCTTTGAATACGGCGCAATCGGCATTCGCGACGTACCTGAACACCATCCACAACCGTCTGCATCCGATCTTCGCAGAGGAATTTCTCGCGTCGCTCGACCGTTTGCCCGAAGGGCATACGTTCAATCAAAACCTCGTCACGCACCTCGAAATTGTCTTGAGCAAAGACGAGGGCAAGGTCGTACGGATGGGGGTTACGAAGGCGAGTGGCATGACGGCGTTCGACATCGTCGCGCTCAACTCGATCAACCGCGCCTCACCGTTTGGAAAAGCGCCTGATGCGATCGTTTCCCATGACGGAAAAGTGTATCTGCATTGGGAGTTTCATCGGGACCCGTACGATGCTTGCAGCACGCGCAACGCGTATCCGTATATCTTGCCGGCACCGAAATCAGGGCCACCGCCGATCGCTCCTGTGCCGCCGATAGGACCGGTTCCTTCCGACGAACAGCGAACGCCGCCGTTGTTGCCGATTGCCCCTCGCTGAAGATGAAAAAAACGTCAGAAGCTGCGCCAGCACGAGACTCGGGCGAGTCATCGGACGGACCGAACAGCGATCCGTCGGATGATGCTGCGGGGCTCACGTTCGTCTGGCCAATAGCGATTCTCGCCGTCTTGGTGATTCTGTTTGGCCGTGCATTTGGGACATCACTGCGTGGGCTCGCGGTTGGTCTTGGCAAACACGCCGAACGCGTTGAACTCGTTGGAGCCACGCTTTCTCAAGGATTCCTCATCCTAGGCACGATCGTTTCGTTGGGCCTCGTACTCGCGATATTGCGGCTGCAAGTTTCCGCGTTTGTCCGGTTCGCGGTCGTGACGGGTGGAGGTCTCGTCACGTTGGCGACGTTGCTCTCCATGGCGGCACGCATGCCGGAGGGTACGCTTCTCATCAGTGCGAGTTTGGCGTCGATGCTCGCGCTCTTCGCGGCGTGGAACACGTTTCGAGTTCCGTTTGCTCGAGCAGCGTCCATCATCGTCGGTGGCGTTGGACTTGGCGCAGCCGCGCGGGTCATCGCGATCCTGCTTCTCATGCGGGACCGTGCGCCCAGTGGGTTTCGGCTCGCGGCTCAGGGTTTTTCCACGGCTGGACTCGTCTTCGATGGGATTGCGATGGCGGTGGCCGTCGGGTTTGTCTCGTCCAGAAATCGCAAGCCATCCAGCCCGGCGACGATCATCGCGCTTGGCGCGGCTTTGATCGCTACACGTTTGGCTCTTGGTGGAGCTGCGGACGATGCTGGTTCTTTGAGTATTCTTTTTGAGCGTGCGTCGCGCGCTTTGCTCCTGCGTCCGGAACCGTTGGTGTCCAAAACTGTTGCGACATTCTTCGCGTTTGCTGCGCCTTCGTTGGCGATTGCCGTGCTCGCCACGCCCACACTCACGCCTGCGCTTTCTGGCGCTATCGCCCTCATGTTGTTGGCGCATGGCGCGCCGGACGTGCCCCTATGTGCGTTGATGATCGTGATCGCGTCGGTCGCGACTGTTCTTGGGGCGCGAGATCATCGCGGCATCTGGGCAGCGATCAAACGCGATGAAACAAGTGGTGAATCGACAGCCTCCAGTGGCGATCGACCTGTCATCACAGCGTCGAAGGAATGATGGTGTTTGGTGAGACAGATGCTGATCGGCCTGGATGCCCTTGTCCGGCGCTTGAAATGCCCCCATGGTTTGGCTTGAAACGCCACGTTGCAGTGCTTGCAGCGTCGAGAGCATGATGAATTCGACTTCGTTTGCGTCGCAGAAGACACGAGATACGTGCCGAAGCGGGTCGGTTTTGGTATGGAGAGGCCCGAATGGCTGTACGGCTGGAACCCATGGTTGAGGTGCCCTTGAAGTCGGATGACGTTGACCACCATGTGGAAAAACGTTCGATCGGGGCAATCGCTCGTGATCTCGTGGCTTTAACGAAGCCGCGCGTCACGCTCATCGTCGTCGCGACGATGCTCGGCGCTGTGGTCGTTGCGAATCGTCACGCGCGAACGGTGGGTTTGCCCGAAGCGAACTCGATGTCGATTTTGTTGTCGCTCATCGGGACGGTTCTCGTCGTATCCGGTGCCAACGCGCTGAACATGTACATCGAGCGTGACTCGGACGGTCTCATGGATCGGACGAAGCTGCGTCCGTTGCCGGCGCGGCGTTTGTCCCCGAACATTGCCTTGTGGTTTGGCATTGCGATTTCGGTTATTTCGCTGCTTATTTTGGGTTTCGCCGTCAATCTCACGACGACGTTGCTCGGCGCATTTGCTTTGGTTTCGTACGTGTTGGCCTACACGCCCTTGAAACGAAAAACGACGGCAGCGCTGCTCATCGGTGCGGTTCCTGGTGCGATCCCGCCATTGCTTGGTTGGACCACGGTCACCAATCGCGTCGACACGATCGGCCTCGTCCTTTTTGGGATCCTCTTCTTGTGGCAAGTGCCGCATTTTCTTGCGATCGCCTTGTTTCGAAGCGCCGACTATCAACGTGCAGGACTGAAGGTTCTTCCTGCCGAACGAGGTGAAGAACTCACGCGCCGACACATCGTTGGATATCTCGTCGTACTTCTCTTCGTGTCGTTGCTCGTGGTTCCGCTTGGCGTTGCTGGACCGGTGTACTTCGTTGCGGCTTTGC
>JBGAOI010000961.1:0-3090 GCA_044221885.1 Polyangium sp. (in: bacteria) | reverse complement strand
TCTTCTGATTTGTCCATCATCGTCGACTTTTACCGGCGCCACTTGCAGCAAGTGCAGGCGGTTTGGCGTCGTATTGGGGGCGATGTTCTCGGTGCGTTTGTCCAGTTGGAACGCGCTGGCGCGGTGGAGCTGATGACGACGTGCGCCACGCACGCGTACTTGCCTGCGCTCACGCCGACGTCCGTACGCGCGCAGATCCAATTGGGTTTGCTTTTTTTCGAGGCGCTCGTGGGGCATCGGCCGCGCGGCTTTTGGCTTCCGGAGTGTGGGTACGATCCTTCGATTGCGAACGAGATTGTCCGTGCAAACGTTGCTTATACGGTGCTCGACGCGCATGGCGTTGAATGTGCGGAACCTCGTCCACCTGCGGGGATCTTCGCACCGATCGTGACCCGGTCTGGGGTCGCCTTCTTGGGTCGAGATCCACAAGCCTCACGGGATGTGTGGTCCCGCGACGCGGGTTACCCGGGGCACCCGGACTATCGAGATTTTTATCGCGACATTGGTTTTGATTTGAACGAATCACAGCTTGCGGGCGAGGTTGGTCCGAATGGAACGAGGCTCATGACGGGTCTCAAGTACCATCGAGTCACAGGACCTGTTGCGGACAAACAGGTTTGGAATCCGGAACGTGCCCATGACCGAGCGCGTGTGGATGCCGAACACTTTGTGCAGCAACGAATGCGCACATGCGAGAACCATCGGGACGCGCAAGGTGAACCCTTGGTTGTGGCGCCGTTCGATGCGGAGCTTTTTGGCCATTGGTGGTTCGAGGGGCCGGTTTTTCTCGAACATGTCTTGCGGGCCGTGGATCGCGCGAAAACAGTGGGTATTTCTGCTTCGACCTTGGGCGGTATCTTGGAACGGAAATCCGGGATTGTCGGGGCGGAACCGATGGCGTCTTCCTGGGGTGAAGGAGGGTTTGGCGCGGCGTGGCTCGGTCGAACCCTCGATGCTTCGTCCGCAAGCGACATGTCGCCCGCGCACTTGATTCGTCACATGCGACATGCGGAAAAAAATGTGCGCCGTGTTGTCGAAACGCGGGGACATCTGGAAGGCCTAGCTGGTCAAGCAATTGACCAGGCGATCGTGGAATGGTTGCTTCTCGAGTCGAGTGATTGGGGGTTCATGCTGCGTCGCGGGGACATGGTGAGTTACGCAAAAGGCCGCGTGCAGGCGCATGCGAGCCGCGTGGAACGCTTGTGTCGACTGGCGGAACGCGGGTGGCTCAGCGTGGACGATGAGCGGTGGATCTCGACGTTGCGTGCGCGCAATCCGTTCATGGAGCGTCTTGATCGCCAGCAGTTGCGACTTGTTCTTGCGTCAGCGGATTGATGATCGGGTCGTGGAAACTCTGTTCACCGTCGTGATGATCGCAGCACCGTGATTGACAGTTTGCGCATGGCCCGGTGACGATTTGGGCATGCATCGAATGGCTTGGATTGCAGTGGGTTGCTTGGTGAGCGGGATGGTTTTCGCGGCCTGTTCGGACGATCCCAAAACGACACCAACGTCGTCGTCTTCTTCGGGTTCGTCGTCTGGAACCGGTGGCATGGGAGGCGCGGGAGAATCGAGTAGCAGCAGCAGCGGCATGAGCGGTGGCGGGGGAAGCGGCGCTGCTGGTTGCACCGTGAATGAGCAGTGCGCACCGAGTGGTCCGTGTAAAACTGTTTCATGCATGAACGGTGCGTGCGTTGCCGAGCTCGTACCCGAAGGGACGGTCGTGTCGACTGCCGCATCGAAAGGCGACTGCAAACGCCAAACGTGCGACGCGAGTGGCAATGTCGTCGAGATGCTGGATGACACTGACAAACCAATCGACCACAACATTTGCACACTTGATTTGTGCACCAACGGAGTTCCCAGCAATCCGCCGGACGGTTCCAAGGAAGGCGGGGGATGCGGTACAGGACAAACCAAGTGCATGGCGGGGCAATGCGTCGGATGCAACTCGAATGGCAACTGTCCTTCTGGCGGTACATGCGACAGAGCCGTGTGCAACGCGCAAAAAGTGTGTGGATTCGAAATTGACGTGGGTCGATTGGTTTCGAACAGCAGTCCTTCCGATTGCTTCCTCAAACAATGTGACGCGATGGGAGAAGTGGTGACTGCACCCGCACCGAACGAGGTGCCACAGCCCGATGGCAATGAGTGTGACGTCGAGGTGTGTGGTTTGAACGGCGTCGAGCACAACCCGGTGGCGGATGGGACGACATGCAGCGGTTCGACCGAGTGTCATCCGCGCGCTTGCATGACGGGTGTGTGTACGGATGGGCCGCTGCCGGGCAACGAGAAAATCGTTGCAGCTCAAACGGCTGGCGACTGCAAGTCCGACGTTTGTGATGGCATGGGTGGGGTTGTCCAGATAAACGACAACATGGACGTGCCGGCCGACCCCAACCCGACGGACTGTATGATGGTTACGTGCAAAGACGGCGTTCCGGGCACCGTGCTCGTGCCGGCGGGCACGGCATGCACACAGATGAATGGAACTGCAGGAACGTGCAGCATCACGGGCGTGTGTTCTTGATGCGTTGAAGGCGTGTTCAGAAGGTCGCGCGGAGACCAGCGGAAGACGGGCTGACGACGAGTTCGAGGCTCGTCTTCGGTGGTTCTGGAGTGGCTTGTTGATCGCCTGAGCCTTCTTTGACGGGCACGCGTTTGCCCCCTTTGACCCAGAGCGGAATGCCAACACCAATGGCGGCGAAGCCCGCGACGAGCGTCACGACGCCGCCGATGAATTGCGATTCGTCGTCGCGTGTTTCGCAGATTGTCGGACCAAACCCTTGATCGCAGTAGATGGGAATTTGGCCATCTGCTGTCGACGCTACGGATGAACCGATGAGAACGGCGAGAATGCCGCCGCTTGTGAGGAGCACGCCGCCGACCATCATGCCGAAATTGGCGCGTTCGTATTTGGGCGGCGGAGGACCCGCAGGAGGCGGCGCGTAATACGGTCCATATCCGTAATAAGGCGGGTAGCCGGGATATCCGGCTGGGGTTTGTCCTGCCTCACCGTACCCTGGAGGCGGCGCATAACCCGGAGGTGGACCGTATCCTGGAGGCGGTCCGTAGCCCTGCGGCGGTCCA
>JBGAOI010000960.1:0-3091 GCA_044221885.1 Polyangium sp. (in: bacteria) | reverse complement strand
CGGGTAAGTCCGTTGGATTGTGGGCAAGGGAATTGCGTGCACCTGTGCCCCAATCCAACAGACGCGCCTTAGCGATGGCGACGCCGACCGGCGACGAGGCTCGAGAATGCAAGGGCGATGAGGGCGACGCTTGTGGCATCGTCCGGGGACGACGGCTTTCCGACAACGCAGCTCGGTGAAGATTCGTTGCCATTGCCGCCTTGTCCAGGTGCGCCGCCTAGAGAACCGCTGCTGGTCGACGAACCATTGCCGGCCATTCCTCCCGCGCCTCCCACTTCGGGTGAACCGCCAGAGCCGCCCATGGATCCATTGCCGCCGGTGCCACCCGTACCCATCGGAGACTCGATCACGTTGAATTGCGCGATGATGAGGTTCTCCGCAACGAGGTTATGCGGCCCGAGCTTCATCATGCCGTCGAAACCAAAAAGGTCGGTGTTGGAGCATTTCTTGTTTTTCGATGTAATTGTACCGACCACTGGATTGAAAGCTTCGTCGCTCACGCCGTAGGTGGTGACATCCACCGGGGCGGGGCTACAGCTTGCGGGTCCGCCAGGCGCGCTGCAACACGTTTCGCAACTGGACGTGAAACTGAGGGGCGTACCTTGGGGCCAAGTCGCCATGGGGGGGACGGTGCAATCGTCGAAGGTGAGATCGGCTTTGCATGTCGTGAGGCACGTCGCGTGCGCAGGGGACGACAAAGTCATGAACGCGACGATCACGGATGATAATGCGGAAAGAAGGGTAGAAAAGCTACGGATGCGGCACATGGGACCTCCAGTGGGGCTCGAGTATACGACGAACTTGTGCGGTTGGTGGCCAAAATCATCGGTGACTCGAGCACAAGACGCCGCTTCATCGCATCGACGGTCATACGATCAAGCTTTGCCGCTCCGTCACCACCATGCGCCGCATCATTGCGCAATTCAGAAAATGGTATCCCGTTCACAGGCAAACCAACGGGCTGAATTGCGTTATTCAAACGCGCAACGAGCCTCAGTTTGTTGTGGCAACGTCGAGTCATATCTCTGGCAAAATCGACCGCAGGATGACGAATTGATTTTTTCAAGATTTCTTGCAACATCCGAAAAGCGTTTCCGATCGGCACGTTGTCAGAACGATCCTAATACAAATATTGAATGGTCACTGGCGGTCTGCCACTGCTCCACGCCTTCTCATACCGTGAATCTCGAGCCAGTTGCTTTGCGGTTCGTCTCATTTCCTCGAGGTTCGAGGGCAAATCAAGGCTAGACGTCTGCCAAGGTAATTCGCTCATGACGTTCGTTCACCTCCATCGATATCCCCAATTCCCTCATGCTCGCGATACACGACCCGCACACCAATGTCATTCTTCCAAAAAAACGCCCCCTCCAAAAACCCAGGCCATTCATCTGTTGGCAATGCTCGACCAAACATTCCATCGACCGCCGAACGACGAAACACGAGACACGCAGCGCTGAAACACGGACTATCCGATGCGCGGAAGCCCTCGCGTTTGCTCGGCCGAACCCGACGGACGCGAATGGGTTTCCACGTTTTCGCGCGCGGCGAGCCATCAACTTCTCTTCGTCAGTGTTTTCCCCAGAATCCGCGCTTCCGTGAACATAGCCGTCTCCAACAGACGCGTATTGTATTGCGAGATGGACTTGATGACTTGGCCGGCCTTGATAAACGCGCCCGCACTTCCCGCCGCGCCGGGAATGAAGATTGGAAGGTTCTCCAATCGCTTCATTGCTGCAACGAGGGCTTGACCGCCTTTCGTGGTGGTGTATGCCAGCAGCTCCGAGCCTTTGCTCGCGGCCGTCGTGACGACCTTGGCGCCTTTGCCAATGGCAAAAACAATGAGTTTGGCGCCGCCCAACGGACCCAGGGCGATTTCTAGCGCTATCACTTCCACAACAAAAATGCTCGCGTCGATCGCAAAGAGTTTAGCTTGAACGTCGAACTTGCCCTCCTCGAATCCGGCCTTGAATCCTGCCATGGACAGCATGTCGAGCTCGCCGCTTTCGTAATCGGGAGCCGGTACGATCGAATCGAGATGCTCGGCCACGCGTTGCTGAATCTGTTCGAGGGAGCCGGGATCCGATGTAAATGCCCGTTTGAACCACCCACGATCGTTGTTCAGCACGGACTTCATATCCGCTTCGGCCTGGGTTAACGCCTTTGCAATCTTGCGCGCTTGCTCGTGCGCGCTCATGAAGGCAATGTTGCGCTGAAGCAACGAAATGGACTCTTTTGGCTGAGTTGAGACCACAACCTCCGTATTCTTTCAGCTCGCACCAGGACCGAATGCACCCGTTGCTGGTGACACGCAAAGCGTGCGCCCGATTCGAGGCCAAGCGCTCTGCAAAACACGTATTTGCTGACGGCACGCATGTTGCTCCCGCGCATCGCGATGAACATTTTACAAACTCGACGCGGCGGCATTGGTATTCGTCCCGCTCTCGCGACAGCGCTTATGTTGGCCGCTGCCGGTTGTGGGGCGATTGACGAAAACGTCGAACGGGATTCTCTCGCCGTGGAAACACCACAGCAACCCGCCAGCAAGACGCTCGCCGCATTGCCGAAGGAGTTGCAGGCAGCATATGCGTCGACCGTCGAGCGTGAAGCCTTGGATGCGTATGGTGCGAGTATGTCTCGGGCCGTCGATGGCGCGTCGGTGAAATCTCCGTCGTCCGCTGACGCGCTGGCTTGGGCACAGCAGGCAAGACTCGCCGGCGACTCGTCCGCCTTTTATTTCGGTATATCGGTTTCATTATCGGGAGATACGGCGCTCATTGGGACGTCGGACAGTGCATACGTTTTCGTGCGTAGCGGCGATAAGTGGGAGCAGCAAGCGATCCTCGTGGCCGATGATGCGGCGCCGGACGATTTCTTTGGATCTGCTGTATCGTTATCGGGAGATACCGCACTCATCGGGGCGTATGCCGATGACGACCTGGGAGAAGATTCGGGCTCGGCCTATATTTTCGTGCGCAATGGAACTGCCTGGACACAACAAGCGAAACTTCTTCCGAAGGCTGGGCTCATCACCGGTCGTTTTGGATTTTCAGTATCGCTATCGGGAGATACCGCGCTCGGGGGCGCGCTCGGC
>JBGAOI010000095.1:0-17177 GCA_044221885.1 Polyangium sp. (in: bacteria) | reverse complement strand
ATATTTAGGAGTCAACTAATGGGGTAGGTTTCCGATCGTCAAGCAGTTGACGATTAAATCATAAGTGATTTCAATGGGTTATGGGGGGCGTGTGACCCGAACCGCAACGTGGCCTCAGTGGATGGCTCCAGCCGTTGCTTCCGCGGATTTGGCTCGGTCTTCGGCAGACTTTTTGTGATTCGCGTCCGAAAGGCGACTTGCGGATTCGCGGTACCTCCGTGCAACGTCGCGAAAATATACAGCATCCGAAGAAATCGGAGCGGTCACCTGAAGCACGAGAGCGGCGTCGAAAGCGGCCATGCCGCCCAAGGAACTCTGTGTTGTGGCGGCTGAAAACGCATCAAGCGCCTTGACATTGCCCATACCCAACATCGGAACGGGCGCGTTGCGCACCATCACCGCAGCATCTTCTGGGCCATTGCGCAAGGCTTCAGCCAGCGCCAGCAAGAGTTTGTCCTCATCCGTTTTCTCCGTGTCGGGGATGCCGGCGAGCAGTGCCGCAGCTTGATCGAAATCTACGGCGCGCAAGTGTGTCCGGCCAAACTCGAGCCGTGCTCGCGCGTAAAAACGTCGCGCTTCTGTGGACAATGTGCCGTCACGCAGCGCGATGCGATGACCGAGCGGTATTCCACGTTCGAGCAGCGCACGCAGGAACGTGGGCTTGGTGGCTTGATCTCGCGGCAACAGAAGGCCCGTGTAAAACGTCGGTAGTCTCATCGCCAACCGCTCGTGCACGTTCGACGCTTCCGGTCTGGCCAGCGTGGGGACCAGCAGTGCGTCCAGGGCATCGATGCGTCGACCTCCGTAGAGACGCGAGAGCAACGTGCGGGCACGTTCGATCCGTGCGTCTTTCAAAACCCCCACTTGGGCCAAGTCGCGCATACCCACGAGCGTTGCATCGCGACCACGATCCTTGCGGGGATCGAGGGCTTGATCGAGTTGTGCGTAGTAGATGTTTGCCCGTTCTGGATCCTTCGCGATTTCTGCGGGAACAGGTGCTCCGCGGACAGCTTCGACGATGCGGAGTTCGGCCATCCCGGCTTCGATCGCCGCAACGCCCCGGGCATACGACGACAACTTCAAACCTTCCTTCGAGAGTTCTTCGATCGCCAGCGCTTGCGCCGTGATCCACTCTTTCATTGGACCTCCAACGAATTCTTCCACCTTCGCGCGATCGAAAGGCGGGGCCATTTTCGGCGGAGAATTTCCCGTTCTTGCGATACGAGCTGCTGTCGCGAGTCCACGAAGAGTGGCGTACGTCGGACCATCGATGCCTGTTGGTGGTTTGTTCACGAGCGACTCGACCAGCACGTCACCACATTCGAGCGGAGCCAATTCGGCACGTAGCGCGCGGACGACACCTGGCGGCAAACCTGCACAATTTTCCAAAGCTGTAAGTTGCGCATCGCGTTTGTCCGGTGCAGCTTCCGACAACGCTTTGTCCAGCGAATCGAGCGCTTCATCACGCGTCTTGCACACCGGCGCGGCGCTTGCTTTGCGCGTGACGAACGCCGCGCATGATTTCGGTGCGGCGGCGAGTCCCTTCGGCGCTGGAGCAAGTGGCGACACGGCCACGTTCACGGCCGCCGGTTCGCTCAGTGTTTCTTCTCGGTACGCTGGTTTGTCGGCGGATGGTTTGTCTTGCTTGACTTCCGCCCCCTTGCCACTCGCGTCGTTCGACGACGACGTTCCGGACGTTGTTTGTTCCGTCGGGTTTGTCGGAGTTTTCGGACCCGGCGTCGATGTTCCGGCGCTGTTCGTGCAGCCGGTCATCGCGATGAGAAACAGAGCGGGGATGAG
Source organism: Polyangium sp. (in: bacteria) (assembly GCA_044221885.1). GTDB lineage: Bacteria > Myxococcota_A > Polyangia > Polyangiales > Polyangiaceae > Polyangium. The sequence goes on along the minus strand of JBGAOI010000095.1, from coordinate 15,377 downwards.
CTTGCGCATGGGACCTCGTGATGGATTCCTATCCTGCTTAGGCTGGTCGGTGTGCGGCGACAACAAGGTCGTCGTCCGAGTTCCCGCGAAATTGCATTTGACGAGATCGGCCAATTCTTGTCCGCGCTTCGTGTCGAAATGCTGGTAGAGTTCAATTTCAATCAGGAGCGTGCTCATGACCGAGGTTTTGCCAGCAGCCACTTTGCAGCGAGCTTCTTTGAAACCACGGCAAGTGAGCCTTGAATTCGAGAAATACGTTCTTTCGAACGGCCTCGAAGTCATCTTGCACGAAGATTCTCGTACGCCACTCGTCGCCGTGAATCTTTGGTATCACGTGGGGGCCAAAGACGAAGGTCCAGGACGGAGCGGATTTGCGCATCTTTTTGAACACGTGATGTTTCAAGGATCCCGGCACGTGGGCGAAGACAAGTTTTTTTATTATCTCGAGCGAGCCGGAGCCAGTGATCGCAATGGGTCGACGAATTTCGATCGCACCAATTATTATGAAACCGTTCCAGCCAGCGAGCTTGGATTGGTGCTCTGGCTCGAAAGCGATCGCATGGGGTTTTTGCTCGATCACGCCAATGAAGAGACGTTTTCCGAGCAGCGTGAAGTGGTCAAAAATGAACGTCGCCAACGCGTGGAAAACGTTTCGTATGGTTCTGTCGGCCATTTGATTTACGATGTCCTCTTCCCTTTGGGGCATCCTTATCATTTTCCCATCATTGGTTCGCCCAAGGACCTCGACGCTGCAAAAATCGAAGATGTGCGCGAATTCTTTCGCCGGTATTACGTGCCAAACAATGCGACGCTCGTGATTGCGGGCCACTTGCAGCGTGACAAAACCAAAGAACTCGTCGCCAAGTATTTCGGGGGTCTTTCACGAGGAACCGATCCCGGCGTCATTCGTGGTCCTTTGCCACCAGCGCCCCTCGCCCAACAAGTGCGCCTCGATATCGAAGCCGACGTGATGCTTCCGCGCCTCGTATTGAGCTGGGTCACGCCAGCTCATTTTACGCCCGGAGATGCGGAACTCGATATTCTTTCCGACATCCTATCGTCCGGCCGTTCGAGCCGTCTTTACAAGCGCCTCGTGCATGAATCACAAATTGCGCAATCTGTCAGGGCAGGCCAAGCTTCCTCGGAATTGGCCAGTGTATTCGAAATCGTCGTGACCCTCATGAAAAACAAAACCTTGGAGGAAGCGTTGTCTGTCGTCGATGAAGAACTCGAAGCTTTGCGCCAAGGTTTTCCCGCTTCTGAGGAATTGGAGCGCGCTCGCACGCGTTCGCTCACGGGATTGATTTTTGGCGTGGAAAAAGTTACCGGACGAGCGGACATGCTGAATTTGTACAATCGACGAGCGGGAGATCCGGCGTATTTTTCTAAAGATCTGCGTCGTTATGAAATCATTCAGGCGCAAGATGTGACCCAAGCCGCGGTCAGATTTTTGCGAAACGATAGTCGCGTCGTTACGTTCGTCCATCCGACGCCGCTTGCACCTCGGGCCGGGCGTTTGTCCGCGGAATCCTTGGATCGAATTGGAGGGGCGCATGGTTCAATCTAGACGATCGGTACCTCCTCCGGCGGAAGAAGCGGAATTTCGTAAATATCCGCCGCCGCCCGAACAGGATGTATACTTTTCCCCGCCGCCCATTCAAGAAGCACACCTCGCCAATGGATTGCGTATTCTTTGGGCCGAGCGCCACGAAATGCCCATTGTGGCCATGCAAATCGCTGTCAACCGTGGCCTTGAATTGCAATCAACGCCCGGGCTCGCGTCATTGACGGCGACCATGATGATGATGGGAACGCAATCGAAGTCGGCATTGGTGCTAAGTGACGAACTCGAAGCGATCGGAGCCATTTATGGGACATGGGCCGATTACGATGGTATGAGCGTTCGTGGCCAAGCGTTGCAAGAGCAATTTCCTGAACTCATCGCCATTCTTGCAGATATATCGCGCCATCCCGCCTTTGCGGACGTCGACCTCGAACGCGAACGAGCCAAACGACTTTCTAACCTCGTTGCGATGAGTGATTCCCCCGATACACTGCTCGAAGATGCCATCGAGGAGCGACTTTATCCGGAAGGTCATCCGTTTCATGCGCCCATTCTTGGCGATGAAAAATCGATTCGGATTTTGCAAGCGTCGGATCTCGTTCAATTTCATGCGCTTGCCTTTCGACCCGCACACACCACGATCGCCATTGCTGGCGCTCTCGATCGCGATGCGGTGATGTCGCTCGTGGAAAAGCATTTCGGTGATTGGACGGGCGAACTTGTTCCCAGAAAAACACCTCCTGAAATTCTTCCCATACGATCCGGTGAGAGCCGCGTGTTGCTCATCGATCGACGTGGAGCCCCACAATCGAACGTGGCGTTGGGTATCGTCGGCATTGCTCGCAAGAGTCCCGATTACGACGCCGCGATGGTCCTCAATACACTCTTGGGCGGCCAATTTTCGAGCCGTCTCAATTTGAGCTTACGTGAAAAACACGCTTGTACCTATGGAGCCTATAGTGTTGTCGAACCGCGGCGTTTGGCCGGGCCTTGGACGGCGGGTGGAGCCATTACGACATCGGCGACGGCTCTGGCCATTCGCGAAATATTTGGCGAAATCGAACGATTGCGCAACGAATTGGTGCCCGAAATCGAATTGCACCATGCCAAGACAAACTTGATTCGAAAATTGCCCGCGCGATTCGAAACGGTTGCTGGAAATGCCCAAGCCATGGGATCTCTTGCCGTTTTGGACCTGCCGCTCGACGTGTTTGCTCAGCGTCAAGCTCGAGCTGCTGCGGTCACGGCCGAGGACGTACGTCGTGTTGCGCAAACGTATCTACGTCCCGAAGACATGCGCGTCGTGGTGGTTGGTGATGCTGCCGCTATCCGTGATGACTTGGAAAAACTCGGATTGGGGGACGTCGAAATTCGCCGCACTGTTACCGAAGCGGACCAAGATCAGCCGCACGGTGACGCCTGTGCGCGACATTAAAATCTATTTCAGAGCTTTCGCGACGCCATGAACGAGAGCAACCCGGAGCATTTTTTGCCGAGCTCGAAACCAAACGAATTCTGAAATTCACACGCGGACTTGGCCCGAGTCATGTCTTCGGGTTTTCCTGAAAGAATGGCTTTGGCGGCTTGAGGTTCCGCGCGACGCGTAAGTTCGTCTCGCCAAGCGGTTATCGTATCGAGGTCTTTGCTCTTGAGCCCCGTTCGAATGTCTTCCGAGACGCGTGTGGCCGTGGTCCATGCGCCGCTCGAACTTGCTGCATACTTGACGAATATCGGAAAAAAACGTATTCCCGAAGGTGTATCGAGACAGGGCATTTCTTTGGGCGTGAGCAAAAGATCTTCCGCTGAAAGTTCGGACTTTGCAGCGCGCTCGAGTAATGGAGCGCTGGTCTTGGCTTGTGTTTTGTCTTCAGCCGTGAGTTTTCCCGCGGCAAAGTTCTGGGCCAAGGTTTCACACACGGCTTCACGCGCGGCAATGGCTCGTTTTTCCGTACACGCTTGCATACGCGTGTCCCGTCGAGTCAACTGATCCGGTGTGGCTCGAGCTGCATCTTCGGCGGGAATCGATTCGACTTTGCACGGATCGGGGTTCGTAATCGTAGATTCGACGCGCGCTCGCGCATCTTTGATTTTTTTCTCGGACCACCAGAAGCCAATGCCGACCAGCAGCAACAAGAACGCTACACTGGCGCCCGCAATACGCATCAATTGGCGCCGTTTGAGCGATCGCGCAACCAGTGGGCTGTGTTCGATGATGTCCCCACATTGCGCAATCAATCCCTCCCAGGCGCTGATCTCCGCAGCCAAGGTATCGAGCGGCGTATACAATTGCTTATCCCGAACAAACCTTTGCGCGACGTTTCTCAGGGCAAGAGCTCCGCTTTCCCTGTAGACGTCCACGGCGGTACCTCGTGACAAACCCGTCAGTAATCCGCCAACGCTGACGGCTTGGTCATGGTAGGCTTGCATCGCTGCGGATTGAGCCGTTGCAAGGCGGTCCAGCGCTGGGAGAAGCGTGTTCCAATCGAGGAGTTTTTCCACTTCCGCGGGGGGAAATCCGACGCGCCTGGCGGCTTCTTGGATGCCTTCTTTCAGGCCAGTCAAGAGTTCCGCTTTTCCAAACGCAGCCAACCCTTCGGAGAGCGCCCCATCGCGAAGGCGGCTCGATGCTTTCCGAATTGGTGCGAGCGCCGACTCGACCAAGGCATCCCCGACATCCTTGCCTTGTACCATTGGCGCCGATGGTACAAGGGATTCGTGCGTGTGACAAACGAAATTGCTGCGGGCGACGTTACCATCCGCATCCTCGAAATTGTCGGTTCATCGCGTCTGGCTTTGTGCTGAGAAATGTTGCGCGGCGCGCAGCTTCGTCTATACGAATGTCCCATGACGATCGAGCTTCTGTTGGTACGTCATGGCGAACAAAGGCCGGTTTTATCGCAATCCCTGCCACCCATCGCCGCTTCTTCGGGGGCGGTGCAACGTGAAGCTCTCGTCGATGGCGTTTTGCGAGACGACCTCAGCGATCCGCAAGACCTTGTAAAGCAAGGGTGGGGCATTGTCATCACGGACGATGAGCATGGTTCACGCCTGCTTTCGGCCGTGGAAGAACTTTGCAATGCGCGCAAAGAGCAGCAGGGGCGTAACATCAAGGTGTATTGCGTTCCGGCGGGGATGAATGCCGAGCGCGCGGCGTTATGGAAGCGCCAAGTTTATTGGGATGCAAAGGTGCGTCCAGAAGAACGACCGCGGTACCTTTTGATTCTCGGGGACTTGGATGGCGTGTCGCTCGAGTTTCAGCAGATCGTAGGCGCCGACGTTTTCGTGGGCCGTTTGGCATTTCCCGATACCGATGGATTCTCCGCGTATGCGCGAAAAGTCGTGTTATGGGAAAAAGAACCGTCGACCGAAAAACTTGGACGGGCCTTGTTTTATACCGTGAACGATGGAACAGCGGCCACGACGACGGCTGCGCGTCGGTTGGTCTCGCCGTTGATGGCCACGAGCCAAGAAAGCCAACGTAATGGCTATTTGCGCGCTGCCGAGATGACTTCGATTCCGTATGAAGGTGGGGCGAACGATCCCATATCGTTGCTCGTATCCCGTTTGGCGCAATTGTCGCCGAGCTTGTTTTTTTCGGTAAGCCATGGGCTAGGTCCGCCTCGAGGTGGATTCGACTCCGCACACGAACGTCGGGCGCTCCAAGGTGCGATGTGTTTTGAAAACGGGAAAACATTGAGTGGAAATGATTTGGCGGGACAATCGTTTTTGCCCGGGGGCGTCTGGTTCATGTTGTCGTGTTATGGCGGCGCGACCCCGAGCACCAGTGCCTATCATCGCTGGTTGAAAGAACTTCGGCAAAACGACGCATACCGAGACTCCGTCGATGTGGTGCTCGAAGGATTGCCAAGGGCGGGGGAGCGGCCGTTTGTCGCAGCATTGCCGCAGACGTTGCTGGCGAATCCACGAGGGCCGCTGGCGGTGATCGCCCATGCCGACTTGGCGTGGTCGTGTTCTTTCGAGGAATGGGGCGTGAAGCAGGGCCACTCGGAACGTTTTTCGGGACTCGTGACGGGGATTGTCAATGCGCAACGGGTAGGCACGGCATTTCACGATTTGTATCGTTTTTTGGGGGAAACCAATACGGAACTCTTGACGCGGTACGACCTAGATGAGGCGCCAGACAACCCTGATTGGCGCATTGAACGTAGTCGTCTCTGGATGCAGCGAAATGACCTGGCCGGGTACATGTTGTTGGGCGATCCCGCAGTGAGGTTGCCGCTTGCCGGGACTCGGGACAATGGAGCGTCGAAAAAAACGGAAAGTCTTTCGACGACAGAACGGGCACGTCGATTTGTCGTCATGGGTTCGTCAGGAAAATCGACGTTACCGGCGCCGATCGACCAAGAAAAACGCGAACGTGCCGTGATCGCTGTGCTCGCCGGAGAAGATGTGGACAGCGTGGCCAGACGCTTGCAACTTTCGCGCGATGATGTTGGGTATTGGGCGAAAGTGTATCGTGACGCGGGACGAGCGGCCTTGCGGGGCGTGAAATAGCGGGTAAGCCTTTCCTGCGGACGGATCTCGAGTATTGCGGTCGATAACACCGTTTTGGGGCCAATGAAGTTCCGACGCTGCACGTACGCGGCGTCAAAGCCGCGCGTGGGACGCGAAAACCTCCACCATCATCAAGGAACCGCTGATAACCTTCCGAATGTCACGTGATCTCATCGTGGCTTGGGCTTGGAGGTTTCTTATGAAGCACAGGTTTGTCTTGGGCATCGGGTTGGTCGCAGCAGCATTCGTGGGTGGAGGATGCGGCGGGGGCGATGCGAATTTGCCTCCCGGTGGCAGTTCGTCCAGCAGTTCATCCGGGGGCGGCGATGGAGGCACGGGGGGAGGCACCGGAGGCATGGGGACCGGGGGAATGGGCACGGGCGGCATGGGAACCGGCGGCATGGGAACCGGCGGAATGGGTACCGGCGGAATGGGTACCGGCGGCGCTGGAGGCGGTCCGAGTGCAAATTGCGGTGATGCGAAGGTCGATCTGTTGGCCGGTGAGCAATGCGACGACGGAAATACGGCGAACGGCGACGGATGCAGCGCAACGTGTCAAATTGAAGCGGCGCCGACGTGTGGCAATGGCATGTTGGATATCGTGAACGGCGAAGAATGCGATGACGGGAACAAGACGGCTGGAGATGGATGTAGCCCAGCCTGTCAGCTCGAAGTGGTGGGTTTGGCATGCGGAAATGGTACGAAGGCGGGTGCCGAGGTTTGTGACGACGGAAATGTCAAGAATGGCGACGGATGCAATCCGACGTGCAATTCAACCGAGACGTCGACGCTTTTTGTAGGAACACCGGGCATGGGCGGTTTTGCGGATGGCATTGGTACCGCGGCGCAAATTTCTGGATCTGCGGTGATGACCATCGATGCATCAGGTATCTGGCTCGGCGATGGCGCTGCCCGCACGATTCGACGAATTGACATTGCCACAAAAGCCGTGGCGACCGTGGCGGGAAATCCCATGGCTGGTATGGGCTACGTCGATTCACCCATGGGCGCGAATGCTCGATTTGGTAGCGTCGAAGCATTGGCTACAGACGGAACGACCGTGTGGATTGCGGACGGGGCAAACCATTACATTCGCGCGATGTCGACGACGCCACCTTATGCCGTAACGACGGTTGCTGGGACAGGCATGATGGGTATGGCCAAAGATGGTATTGGCGCGGCGGCTCAATTCGACGGTATTCGCGGACTCACGTATTACAAGGGTCTCGTGTATCTGTTGGATCCCACAGCAGCGGTTTTGCGTACGTTCAATCCCGCGACGAAGGAGGTCAAAACGATTGCGGGCATGGCATATCAGCTTGGTTCGACCGACGGCATTGGGGCGGCAGCGCGATTCCGCAGCCCGCGGTACATTGCCAACGATGGTTCGGGAATGCTTTACATTGCCGACACCAATGGCAACACGATTCGTTCCTACAATACGGTGACGGGTGAAGTCGGCACGTTTGCCGGGGATGCGACCTGCGGTTATGTCGACGGAATCGGCACTGCGGCGAAAGTGCAGCGACCACGTGGAATGACGTCCGATGGCACCAGCATCTATTGGGTCGAATTCAACGCTTACACGATCCGCCAAGGTGTGGTTGCGACCAAGCAAGTCGGAACGATGATGGGGACGCCATTGCCGTGTGCCGTAACCTGCTCATGTGGTGCGAATCCGCCGCCGGGAGGCTACACGGAGGGCGTTGGGACGATGAGCGCTTGGAACGGGCCGTTCGATATTGCGTTCCATTGGCCGTCCAATTCGTTTTTCGTGGTCGATGGCGGGAATTTCGTGATTCGACGCATTCAATGAATGCGGGGACGATCCGTGGGCGATTTCGCGCAGGAATCAACCGCGACTGGTGCGATTTTCCGCCCGCATGCAGAGGCGCAACGCCTCGCGTAGTGTCGACAACGTAATCAGTCTCGTCAAGTCGATACCAATCTGCACCATCGTTTGTGCCACAGCGGGGCGAATGCCCGTGACGATACATTGAGCGCCGAGCAATTGAGCCGCTCGAACGATCTTGCCGATATGATCCGCCGTTGAAGTATCGATGACGTCGACTCCCGTGAGGTCGATGATCGCGTAGGTCGCGCCTTTCTCCGTAATGGCGCTCAGCAGCCGTTCCATTGTTTCTGCGGCGCGCTGACTATCAATGGTGCCGAAAAGCGGAAGCGTCACCACACCATCCCAAACCTCGATAATCGGCGTGGACAATGCGCGAATCGCTTCCTCTTGGCGGGCAATGAGGTCCAGCTTCTCACGCAATTCCCGCTCGGTTTGATCCCGTTGCTCAATTTCCTTGCGCACACGTTCGAGTGCGACGGCAAGGTCCACTTTCGTCGCCTGTTCCGTGCGAAACAGCTCATCCACCCGCTGTTCGACACTGGTTTCCGAGGGGCGAATCATAAACTCGTCACACGCATCTCCTTTGGCGAAGAATTGGGTTTGGTCGGCCCAACAAGTCTTCACTCCAAAATGGCGCTGGAAGTATGCCGACAGCTTTCCTGAAATAAATGGCGCGCCCCAGGATACTCCAAGCGCACGCTGCGCAATCGATTCCCAGTTGTTGTAGACTCGGACGCACGCTTGTTGCATTTTCGTGTCAACGGAAACCAACTCCCAGCGGCCCCAGCCTGCAGCGGCAGCTATTTTCGCCAATGCGGCGAAACCCTCCTCAAACGTCGGCGCAGACGAGATAACTCCCCAATCGCCTTCGATGCTATCACGTCCGCCTTGGTGCATGGCCAAGTTGAATCGTTCGACTCCCACCATCTTTTGGATGGTGGTCAGGAAAACCCGCCATGGTGGTTTCAATCCACGCCGTCATGACTGGCGCGCCTGCCCAGAGGCAAAGACCGTTCTCCGGTTGCCATTCGATGTCGATACCAGCGATGTTGAGTTTTGGATCCACTGCGGTCTCCCTTTTTCGCCGTGCATAACAGAAAAATGGCCCATCAACTGAGAATTTTTTTATTTTTGCGAGTAAAGACGGGCGGTTACGGAACGTTGTGTGTTTTCATGCAGTCCAGCTCCGCGGCATTCAAGGAGCACCACTATTTTACATCGCCGAATTGAAGCTACTTGATAGCGCGGTAATCCAATACATGCTGTTTGCATTGGCCCGCCGCATCCTGGGCTTCGGACAGCTCGCTCGTGAATACGTTTCGTCGGACGTGGGCCGACGGGCAATACGCGGTTGCCCGCCACAAACGGTTCTGAATGTCAGCAATGTGCAACGGACGCGCTTGCACGATTCCGTCGATCGACGTGGTCAATAAGATCGATTCGGGACTTTCGCGCCAGGACAACCAACGAATCGGCGACGCATTTTCATCGAGCGTTGCGACGAGGACCCCTGAATCCGTGCGGAATACGCGCACCGCGCCATCCCGCGCAAGTGTGGCGACGAAGCTTCCGTCGAGCGAAAACGCGGCCTGGTCCACCATGCCCCCTTCGAGCTGCAAAGGCTTTTCGTCCTCCAAGGCCCAATCAAAAAGTGCGGCTCCGGTGTTGTGCACGAGAAGAACGTGTTTTGAAGACGCGGCTGCCAGGACAAACTTTCCGTCCTGTTCGGAGTGCACGGCTTTGGGTTTCCCTGTACGTACATGCCAAACTCGTGCGTTCTTCCTTTCTGTCAGCGTGACGATTTGCTCGCCATTGTTGTGCGGCAGGAGGGCCACGACGGGTTCATTGTGTCGAAACTCTCCCAAGGGTGCGTCATGGTCGATCGATATCCATCGAACGCGACCATCGGCAGCCGCAGTGACCAATTCTTTGCCGTTTGGTAACCAGGCAAGATCGAGTACCGCGCCTTTGTGCAAGAAACACCTTGAGGGTGACGTTTGATCGATTCCAAAAATGCAGACCGATCCTTCATTGGAAGCTGAAGCCAAATGCGTGCCTTGGGGGTTCATGACCACTTTTTGCAGGGTTGCGTCGACAATGCGCGTTGGCACGATCTTGGGCGCTGCGTTTCTTGTGCGGCTCGCTTCGAGAGCTTGTTGGAGAGGGATGACGAGCACACCTTGGTTTCGCTGCATAATGGCAGCGTGCATGCCGTCGGGCGAAAGTATCAATTCACGCCCCTCGGCGATTTGGGCTGCTTCCACGAATATGGCTGATGGCGTCGAATCACGCACGTACAGCGTCTTTGCGCCCTTGTCTTCGAGTAACGCTGCAGCTCGTTCGCCCGACGCGCTCCATGCCGCCGATACGACTTGGAACGCGTGTTTCGGTGTCGTGATGGGTTCTTTGGCGAGTATTGGCGATTTCCGGCGAAAAATCCGAATTTCACCCGCTCGGCATCCGAAGGCAAGGCGCGAACCATCCGCGCTCATTGCCACACGCGATACACTGCATGCGGCAGGAATTTGAAAATCGTCTTCTTTGGCTCCAATCCGCCGGACGTGCACGATATCTTGTTGATCGACGCCTAGAATCGTTTGACCATCCGAACTCCAGTCGGCCCAAGAAATAGGTGAATCTTGCCAAATAATGGCCGAATCTCCTTCTCCAGAAGCTCCGAGGATACGAACCGTGCCGTCCGTCGTGCGCAAGGCGATGTGCGTGCCCGTGGGGGAAAACTTGGCCCAATGCGCGTGCAGTCCACCGGCCAAGGGTTTGTGTTGGGGTTTCGCGTCGACCCGCACGAGGTGGACGGGGCCTTGGTCATTTTGATCTTCGGGATCCGCATCCGACATGATCAGCAAATGCGACCCGGTCGAATTGTATTCGAGCGAGATGATATGACCCGAGATGGTCGTATCGAAGCGCGCCTCGTAGTTTTTCCCTAATGAAAAAAAACCGACCTTTCCGTCGGATCCACCGGCAACGAGCTCCTGACCATCTGGCCGAAATGCAACGGTCGTCCAGTGGCGCGTCGTGTCGCCTGGTGTTCCAAGGACGATCGGCAATTTCGATGCCGACGAACGTTGAAAAATACGCAATGCGCTGTCCGAAGCGGTGGCAATGGTTCCATCTTTGGGGTGAACCGCGAAGGCTCGGAGCGGAGAGGTATGGGCCAAGGCGATATCTTCGCCAGATCTTTGCAACGAAGCAATGCGGACGTCTTTGTCATCGCCGGCCGAGATAACGTGTGTCCCGTCGGATATGACGCTCATGGCCACGATATTCGATCCAATTTCGTGACGCGTGATGTACTGTTCGTTGTCGTTGTCGAGTGGCACGGCAAAGATCACACCATTGGCGCCTGCCGCCAAAAGGCGTTGATCATTTTCCACGAATGCAAGGGCCCGTATGGATCCGTGGTGCCCTTCGAACACCATTTCTGCAATGGGGTGCTCGAGGGCTCGTAAGGCTGTTTCTTCAAATCCGTGCAAAGCATCAGGATTTTCGATTTCGCGCAAAAATGCAACCGCTCGCGTGGGATCAGAATCCACCAGCCGTTCGGCAATGGCCAAAAGTGCCGTCATTCGAGCTCGTTTGGATGATTGCTCGGCGAGTTCTTTTTGTTCGATCACGGTCGCGTTGACTTCGACGAGGCGTTTGGCAAAGTCGCGGCTTCGTCGATAATTGAGAATCGCTACGATACTCACGGCGCTCAGTACGGTAATGACGGCGATGGCTAGCGCGAGATGTCGTCGAGCTTCTTGACGGTCGCGTGCTTCGGCGGCTTCTTTTGCGGCAACGAGGCGTGCGGCTTCTTCTTCTTCTCTCTGTTTTCGCCGCAGTTCGGCAGCTTCGCTGGCGTTGATGAGTTTCAGGCATTCTTGATCCAGTAATTCATGTTTTTCGTCGCGTAGAGCCAGCGCTTGGGCCAATTGCTTGCCGTAGAGTAAGTATTCCGCAATGCCGGGTTCTGCGAGATACGCGAGGGCTTTTGTCCGTAACGCGGCAACTTCGGCCAGCGTCTCTCGGTCTTCATTGATCCATCCGTGCAGCGTGTGCCATTGATGCAGCAGTGAATCGTGGGCCAATTCCGCCCAGGCGCCGGCATTGGGATCATCAGACAATTCATCGCCGACGACGATCAGCCGACTTCGCGCGAATTGGGCCAGTGCCGATTGAAATGCTTCACGTTCGGGATCCGGCGGTCGCAACGTATCCGTCCAGGCCCGAGCTCGTGCGTCGGCGCGATTTCCGTCGCCGGGGCTCACCATGGCTTCGAGAAATCGTTTGGCGTGGCGCTTTTGCACCGCATCGAGCGAATGAAAGACCGCATCGGCAGCGCGACCGAGCGCTCCGCGAAAACCATTTAATTGTTGATAGGCGTCGACGGTAAACACCTGACCTCGACGATGCAACCAGAGTTCGTCGAGAACGTACGCCAGCAAAGGCAATGCGGCGGCTTCGTCACCGGCTTCAGCAATGATCCGCTCGGGCAAACCGTGCTCGAACCCCATGCCAACGCGAGTTGCGGGTTTTACCATCACGTCGGTTAATCGTTCTTGCGGCATTTGCGTGAGCGTGAAGGTGTGGTCGGCGTCATACGCAATGCGGTCGAGCGAATATCGTAGAGGCCCGTCGCGAACGATGACTTCGCCAATACGTGCCAAATAGTCGACGCGCATGATACACAAGACGACGACCGACAGTTCCGGCGTTCGCGACAATTCGAGCAGTGTTTCCACGAAAAGTCGCCGTTCCTCATTCGACGATTCGAGGGTGAAGATTTCCTCGAATTGATCAATGACGAGCAACCATTTCCGTCCGCGAGCATCATACGAAAACCGCTTCGATTCTCGACTAAGCGCTTCGCCGCTGGAATGAGGCAGGATTTCCTCGATGCCTGCCGTTTCAGCGCGTATGGCTTGGCGCGTTTTGCGCAAGGCGTGAAACAGGGCCGGCAATGCGCCTCGTCGTTCTGCGGGGCGCAATTTGACGACGTTCCACCCCATTCGTTTCAGTTCGGTCGAAACACCGGACATGACCAGGGATGATTTTCCCGTGCCGGCTGCGCCAATGACCATTTGAAATGGCGGACGCGTATGAATGATCGCCTCTTCGAGACGCACCTTGAGGTTCGCTTTTTCGGCTTCGCGACCATAAAAGAATTTATGATGGTGTTCTTCGAACGCCAAGAGACCGCGGTAAGGTCGAAACACGATGGGACGTGCATCCGTTCCGTCGGCAAACCGGCGATAAAGTTGCAAACAGGCCCAATCGAGCGTCGTATGGGCATTTTTTTCCAATACTTCGCGCGCCGCGACAAACGCTGCTTCCACCGACGACGGCCCCTCGAGCAGCGCGTGGTAAAACGCTTTGGCAAACTGAATCGAACCTTGGATGCTCAGTGGAAATCGAGCGGCCACAACCGATTCGATTCCTGCACGGTGCAAAGCTTGAGCTACGCCGACGATATGGCTGTCGGGTTTCTTGCTATCTCCACTTTGACACGCCGCCAGGACCACGAGACGCAGCGAGCTCGCATGCTCTTGGAGTATATTCGCGAGCGACTGCGCATCGACCCGTCCTATGGGCGAATTCACGTCATCGGGCGAAAAGACCAATTCGCCTTCGCTCCCATGAACCAGCAAATGCAACACCGTAATGGGCGCTTGCGCGGGATTGGATTCGAGGGCTCGGGCGAGTGAAGACAACGTCACGCCGCCAATCACATCGCGTTGAGGATCGAATTCGAGTCCCGCGCTGGCCATGGAATCGGCAATGGCCTGCTGATGTTCGAGGGCGGGAACGGCAAGTCCTCCGGCGGAAGAATGGGCAAGGAGGATTCTGCCGCCATCTTGGCGTGGGTTTGGATGTTCAGGCTGGGTCTGAGTGCCTGGCCATTCGTAACGAATGCACAAATTGGGCAATCGTCCCAAAGGTTGATCGGAATCACGCAACGCGACCAATTCGAATGGCAAGGAATAAATTTCCGCAGCACTCGAGCGGATCGTGAGAAACACGTTGAGACCGCGTTTTTCTGCATTCACTGCGGTCGATTCCATACGCGACCAGCAGGTACGTTCCAGAAAAACCGCCAAACGATGCCCCAAGCGTTGTCGTGCTTCGACACTTGGCGGCGTTGTATGTAAGGCGGCTAAATCGTCGATCGTTGTTTCATCCCATGGAAATTGGGCCACCGTCAGGAGGCCGTCACCATCGCGAACGTGATACTCTTGCGGCTCGATTTCTTCGAAAGCATAGGGGTTGTCCGCGTGCTCTTTGCGCGTGAATTCGACAACCAGCTTTAACGACTCATGGCTCATCGTGGCAAACCCATGGTGCATGAGTCGCTACATTTGTGAAAGAAAACTGCCCGAGATTTGCGCCCGCTGCTTATTTTTGCGAGGTATCCAGCCATGGGAGCTGATGAGTTTCAGGCTTTGGGGGCACACTCCTACCGTATCGAAGACGACGTGTTTTTTTTGCGCGTCAAGGGCGAGGTAAACCTCGCGGACATGGTTGAAATTCTTCGTGTGATAGCCCAGATCAAGCGTGAACGTGGTTCCGTTTTTGCGCTTTATGACAGTCGAGAAAACACTGGGCTCGAGCCTGCGGCGCGCAAATATGCGGCGGACATTGGTTCGGAAGCCACGCAAACCACCGCCGCCGCTTCGTTTGGCGCCCCCTTTGCCATGCGCGTCGTGGTCAACATGATCAATCGAGCGCACGGGCTTCTGCGCATCAAATCCACGCCCACCGTTCTGTTCGATACGGAAGCACAAGCGCGCACATACCTGCAAGTGGCGCGTGAGCGTGCGAAATCTTCCAAAAAAGGCTGGCCTTTCCAAGGCGGGGTCGATCCGGCGTGGCGAACCCGTTTTCGCAAAACGTACTGGTCATGCGCGCCAAACTGTCGTAATGTTCGCGCGAATGTGCTCCCCACAGCAAACCCGCGAGGAGCGTCTTTCTCGTTCAACCCATGACTCGGTGTGGAACATCGTTGGAGAAGCCCGTGACGTTGCGTCGAACCATTTTCTCGTCCGTTGCTCTGTTCGCCCTTTGCGGTGCGGCTGCTTGTCAACCTGGTGAAGCTACAAAAACTCCCGCGCCCACGCGCCTCGTGGACGAATCCAAACTGCCCAAGTTGCCCCGTTTCGATGTTTCCGAGTTCGACACGACGAAATCCGTTTGTCAGGACCTCGATGCCCATGTGAACGGCAAGTGGCTGGCGCAGAATCCCGTACCCGCGGACAAAACGACGTGGGGGACCTTCGAATTGCTCGATGAACGATCGTTGGCCGTGCAGCAACAAATTGCGGAAGCTGCGGCAAAGTCCGGAGCGGCCCCGGGGACCGTTCGCCAACAAATTGGAGATTTGTACGGCTCGGGCATGGATGAAGCAAAACTCGAAGCGGACGGGGTTGCTCCCGTCAAACCGCT
>JBGAOI010000959.1:0-3097 GCA_044221885.1 Polyangium sp. (in: bacteria) | reverse complement strand
GGCACGAGGAAACGTCGTCATTGTCATCGAGCACGAGCCACAGATCATTCGCGCGGCAGAGCGTGTCATCGAGCTAGGTCCAAGAGCTGGCAAACAAGGTGGCAAGGTCATCTTCGACGGGACGCCTGATGCGTTGGCCGCAGACGCTTCTTCGCCAACAGGCCGATCGCTCGCTCATGCGCACGTGCGTCCGACACCTCCAGATCGCACGCAGACGGCAGAGCGTGGTGCCATCACGATTGTTGGCGCTCGAGCCAACAACTTGAAAGATGTCACCGTTCGGCTCCCCCTCGGGCGGGTCGTCTGTGTCACCGGGGCAAGTGGTTCGGGGAAAAGCACACTTGTGGACGATGTATTGTACCGGGCCATCGCCAGAGCTCGTGGATACAAGGACATCGATGCGCCCGGCGTGCACAAACGCATCGAAGGTTCAGCCACCATCAAGAACGTCACGATCGTGGATCAATCTCCGCTCGGACGAACTTCGCGTGGCAATCCGGCGACGTACACGAGCGCCTGGGACCGCATTCGTAAGCTCTTTGCTGCCCTTCCAGAAGCGAAGACTCGCGAGCTAACCCCGGGGCATTTCTCATTCAACGTTGATCTCGGACGATGCGAAGCCTGCGCAGGGGAGGGGGCCGAGACCATCGAGATGCAGTTTTTGGCCGATGTGTCCTTGACCTGTTCCGTTTGTCAGGGACGACGGTTTCGCGAAGAGGTTTTGGAAGTCAAACTCGACGGTCGTTCAGTTGCCGATGTTCTTGCCCTCTCGATCGATGAAGCGTTGGAAGTGTTTGCCCGAGAAGCGGCCGTTGTTCGCGCCCTTGGGCCTTTGACCCGTCTTGGTTTGGGGTACCTCGCGCTTGGCCAGCCTTTGTCGACATTGTCTGGCGGTGAAGCGCAACGTTTGAAGCTTGCCCGCGCGCTTGCCGAGTCGTCCGTTGGAACGCTGTTTTTGCTCGACGAACCCAGCGCTGGTTTGCACGCGGAGGAAGTGCTGTTGGTCAACGATGCGATGCGCGATCTCGTGCGTGGCGGAGGAAGCGTCATCGTGGTCGATCACGACCTCGACGTGATTGCCGCTGCAGATTGGATCGTCGATCTCGGTCCAGGAGGTGGTGCCGATGGCGGTCGTGTCGTAGCCGAAGGGACACCCGAACAAATCGCAGCCAGCGACACGCGAACGGGGAGGGCGCTTGCCGAACATGTAGCTCGTTCGTCTGGAACAACGACACGCAAGCGTTCCAAGACAAATGGAAAAGCGACCCAAACCAAAGTCGAGCCGATGACGTTTGCCCCCGCGCCTGAGGCCATCGAAATCGTCAACGCGCGCGAACACAACCTCGTAGAAGTTTCGACGACCATTCCGCACGGCAAGATTGTCGTTGTCACCGGGCCGAGTGGTTCGGGCAAAAGCACGCTCGCATTCGATGTCGTGTTTGCCGAAGGGCAACGACGATTCCTCGAAACACTGACGCCGTACGCACGACAGTTTCTCCCGACAATGCCCAAACCTGATGTCGATCGGGTCACCGGTGTCCCACCTGCGATCGCTTTGGAGCAACGCACGACCCGTTCTGGGGCAAACTCGACCGTTGCGACAGTCACAGAAATCGCGCACTACTTGCGCCTGCTTTACGCCAAGGTTGGCGTTGCCCACTGCCCGAAATGTGACGTTCCCATCGCGGCGCGTGCTCCCGAGGACGTGTATCGCAGCCTTCTCGCAGTGCGCGGAAGTCGCACGCTTCTCGCTCCCGCAGTCGTTGCGCGCAAAGGCACGTACCTCGATGTGTTCACGGCAGCGGCCCGTGCGGGTATCACGACCGCGATTGCCGATGGTGCGGTGGTGAATACGGACAAACCACCGAAGCTGGCCAAGACAAAGGAGCATTCGATTGACTTGGTCGTGTTCGAGGGAAAACTGAATACGCTCGATCGAGCGACGTTCGATCGTGCACTCGGGTTTGGCAAAGGGTCCCTCAAGGTTCGTCAAGCCAATGGTACGGACGAACTGATCTCGACGACGCGTACGTGTCCAAAATGTGGTGTCGGCGTGCCCGAGATTGATCCGCGGTGGTTTTCCTTCAACACGAAGCAAGGTCGATGCGAAGCGTGCGAAGGAACCGGCGTCGAAGGAGGAACGGAGAAAGACGAAGAACTGGGCGTCACACCCTGCACGTCATGCAACGGATCGCGTTTGGCTCCGATTCCGCGGGCCGTTCGTCTTGCCGATGATCGCTACTCTGTCGCGACCTCGCGATCCGTTTCGGCGGCCGCGCGATGGGCGAAAAAGCTCACATTTGAAGGCGATCGCGCGCTGATTGCCGACGCTCCGCATCGAGAACTCGTGCGGCGTCTCGAGTTTGTCGAAGAGGTTGGTCTTGGCTACCTGACTTTAGATCGCCGTGCCGCAACGCTTTCCGGTGGAGAGATGCAACGTCTGCGTTTGGCGGCGCAGTTGGGGAGTGGACTCACGGGCGCGTTGTACGTTCTCGACGAACCCACGATTGGTTTGCATCCCCGGGACACACATCGTTTGCTTGGGAATCTGCGCAAGCTTGTGAACATGGGCAGCACCGTGCTGATGGTCGAACACGACGCGGACACGATTCGCGAAGCGGACTACTTGCTCGATCTTGGGCCGTTCGGAGGAAGGTTTGGCGGGAGAATCGTTTCGCAAGGACCGCCTTCGGTCGTGCTACGTGATGCGAAATCACCCACGGCTCAGGCCCTCGCGACAGAACGCGATTTGGCGGTGGCCAGGGCGCGAACGGCTGTAAGTGACGAATACATCGAGCTTTCAGGTGTACGTGCGCACAACCTTCGGATTGACAAACTGCGTATTCCGCTTGGCCGTATGACGGTTGTCGCAGGCGTTTCAGGGTCCGGCAAGAGCACGTTGATTCGCCAGGTGTTGTATCCAGCCGTGCGCCGTGCGCTCGACCTCGTCGCTCCCGAGCCTGGTCCGCACGATGGTTTGCGCGTGCCGAAGTCGCTCGTACGCGCGGTAGCCGTCGATCAATCGCCGATTGGCCGCACGCCGCGTTCGATTCCGGCGACTTTTTTGGGTCTCTGGGACGACATTCGCAAGCTCTTC
>JBGAOI010000958.1:0-3101 GCA_044221885.1 Polyangium sp. (in: bacteria) | reverse complement strand
AAGGCGAACGATTGGTTGTTGCATTTCGAGGCGTTCCTGAAATTGAGTGGATCATTTTCGCGAGTTTCCCGCGTGCCGATATGATCGAAGCGACTCAAGCGGCTTTCAAGAGTGCTTTCGCGAAGTTGGGAAGTGGCGATTTTTCCGTTCAAATCGATGCGGTTGCCGATGAAAACATGCAACAACTCGTCGCATCGTACAACGAGACCATGCAAGTGCTTCAGGAAAGCTTGTTGCGCAGAGAAGAGGCTCAACAAAAGGCGCTGGAGATGGCGGTGGCGAAAGAAGCTGCCGACCGTGCCAATCAAGCCAAGAGTGAACTTTGTCGAGCATGAGTCACGAATTGCGCACGCCGTTGAATGCCGTCTTGGGGTATGCGCAGATTCTGGAGCGTTCGGAAACCATGTCTGCTGCCGACAAAGTTGGCGTGGCAGTGATCAAAAAATCTGGCGAACATCTGTTGATGCTGATCAATGACGTCCTCGATTTGGCCAAAATCGAAGCGGGCAAAATGGACCTCGTGCCTCGAGAATTCAATTTTGGTTCGTTTTTGCGCACGGTCACGAACATCAGCCGGGTGCGTGCCGATCAAAAACATCTCGGATTCGTTGCGGAAATGCACGGCCCGCTGCTCGAAAACGTCATTTTCGACGAAAAACGCTTGATGCAAGTGCTGCTCAATTTGCTCAGCAACGCCATTAAATTCACCGATTCCGGGAGCGTTCATTGCCGTACCGAAATTGGCGATGCCACCGGTCCGCGAGGTGAACGAGTGGTGAAATTCATCGTGACGGACTCAGGACCAGGTATCGCCCCCGAACATTTGGCGACCATCTTCGAACCCTTCGAACAAGTCGGCGACGACGCCAAAAAGAGCGAAGGCACGGGTCTTGGTTTGGCGATTACAAAAAAATCGTCGATCAAATGGGCGGCAAAGTCGAAGTTCACAGTGAACTTGGCAAAGGGAGCACGTTCACGATTACGGTCGCAATTGCGGAAGCTGGCGCGCAGGTGGAGCAGCAAGACGAATTCGTCTTCGAAACGATCACCGGGTACGAGGGCGAGCGTCGGTCGATTTTGGTCGTGGACGATTATGCACCCAATCGCGGTGTGGTGAAAGGACTCTTGGCCCCATTGGGATTTGAAATATGGGAGGCCGAACATGGCGAGGCTGCATTGCAGATCGCCCCGGAAAAACAGCCGTCGTTCATTCTCATGGACATTGCGATGCCCGGCATCGACGGGTGTGAAACGACGCGTCGTTTGCGGCGTGTCGACTCGTTGGCGAACGTGCCCATCGTTGCTTGTTCGGCAAGTTTGTCTGCGGCTCGGCGCGAAGAGACACGACAAGCTGGATGCAACGATTTTCTAGCCAAACCTGTCGATGCACGAAGAATGCTCGAAATTTTGCAGCGATTTCTGAAGGTGCAATGGACTCGTAAAACGGGCGATGCGGCAGGGCTCGTCAAGGAGCGGCGTCCGACCGAAGTGGTGCTTCCCGACGCAGCATTGTTGAAACAACTCTTGCAACTTGCCAACGATGGCCTTTTGCAAGACATCGTGTCCGTGTGCGATCGTGAAGAAACGGAAAATCCTCGGCTAGGACCGTGGTTGGCGACGATTCGACAACTGGCGTACGATTGCGAAGTCGACAATTTGTGCGCGCGGCTCGAAGCTGATTCCGGCGCGTCCGCGAATTGAGCGCATCACGCTCTGATATTCGTAATTCGCTGTCCACCTCTTTTCAGCCAAACCCACGCCGCATGATCGGGCGATGCTCCAATTGACGCATGGCGTGCGCGACGCCGCCTTGAAGCGTACTCAATGTCACGATACGTTGAAAATCGACATCCATTGCCACGAGTGTGCGCGCGACATCCGCACGAATGCCCGTGAGCAACGTTTGCGTACCCAGCAATTGCAGTGCACGTGCCGTGTCGAGAATGGCCGAGGCTACCGCGGTATTGACTTGAGATACGCCGGTGATGTCGAGAATCATGACGGAAGCGCTTCGTTTCGACACTCGTTGCAGCGCTGTTTGCGTCACGAACCGAGCGCGCGTTTCGTCGAGAACTCCAATGAGCGGCATGACGAGAATTTCGTCCGTAATCGGAATGATCGGACAGGACAAATCGAGGACTTGTTGTTGCAATGCCTGTCGAGCGGCTTCCGCACGTCGACGTTCATCCAATTCCGCTTCGAGAGAACCTTTGGCCTCGAGCAATTCATGGGTTCGTCGTAACACTTGCTGATCGAGGTCTTCATTGACTTTTTCGAGCGTCGCGGCCATTGCTTCCAGCTCGCGCAGGGCCATGGCAGCGTCGGCTTGTGCGCGTTGTAGTTCGGCATTCTTTTCGGCCAGTGCCTTCATCGCCACACGCAAAGACAAATGCATCTTGATGCGGGCTCGCAATTCGTCTCGATGAAATGGCTTCAGGAGATAGTCGACGGCTCCGAATTCGAAAGCCCGCACGCGATCTTCTGGATCATCGAGAAAGGTCATGAACATGATCGGTACGTCGGCCGTCACTGGATGCGCTTTGAGACGCCGACAAACCTCGAATCCATCCATTCCAGGCATGAGCACGTCGAGCAAGATCAAATCGGGTTGGCGCCGTGCGACTTGGTCAAGAACCCTCTGTCCACTCGTTGCGACTGCAAGGGTATAACCTTGTCCAGAAAGAGCCTCCGAAAGGACCTTGAGATTTGCAGGTTCGTCGTCGACGAGAAAAATGGCGGCGGAAGACATAACGTCGGACATTGCGTATTGAATCGCTACCGGCATGGTGCATGCCGTAGTATCAAGATTCGTGCCGTGACAGGATCGCACGAACGACAGCCTCGCATCAAATGAATTTTAATCTTTCTCGGGATTTGTCATCTTTTGACGCGTTGCACGAGGACGAATCGCGGATCCTTCGAGCTCCCCGCTCGGCACGGCGTTTCATTTTTGCGTGTGCGGCAATTCCAAGATTGCAATCAGGTAAACGTTGAACCAACGAATCTTCGCCCGCGATGGGCATGAAATTTCGCGTTTGGGTTTTTCCAAATGTAAGAGGAACGTGTTGGTACGTGTGCATCTTCGGAAATGGCAACGAGAG
>JBGAOI010000957.1:0-3101 GCA_044221885.1 Polyangium sp. (in: bacteria) | reverse complement strand
CGGGGGTACAACGAACCGCAGAATTACGTTTGCACAACCAGATGAAAGTCAGCGTAAACTGCCAACCAAATCTGATACACATTCGAGCGTTCGGCGGCCAAAACCGCGCGCACGATCCGGGGAAAACCCGTCCGCCGGCGGTATGTCTTTGAACGGCATTTCAATCGTCATCGACAAACAGTCGAATCGTTCGCCCACCCAATTGTTACCAATGCTCAGGTCGCCTTTTCCGGGATCATTGGGACCATAATCGTGGTCCGGGGAAAACGCTCGTTCGACTTGACCAAGATGGTGCGCAAAACGTCGTTCCAAGCGATAGAGCCGATCCGAATAATGCGGATTGCCGACACATCCCACGGCAAAAATACACGGTTCTGTTTCGTCACCATGAAGATCCAAGAATAAATCGACGCCGCGTTTTTCCATGGCAGAACGCACGGCCACCACTTCGGGACTCGCTTGCGCCGTAGGAAAAGCCCATTCGCGATTGAGGTCCCGACCCGCTGCGTTTGTCCTAAAATTACCACGCGCACTTCCGTCCGGATTCACGTTCGGCACCATATACACCACCGAGCGATCGAGCAAACCTCGGGTGCAGATATCGCTGCCATCCATGAGCCTTTGGATCATGCCCTCCGCCAAAAATGCCGACATGGTTTCGCCAGAATGTTGCCGTGCAGAAATCCAAATGCGGCGTTTTCCCGGCGTGTCCTGACCAAACCGAATCAAATCAATCGAACGGCCTTCGATACTTCGCCCAATGGATTCGACGTGCGCCCAAGGTATCCCCGATACTTTAGCCAAAAGAGCTTGTTGCCGGTCGAGTGGATATGCCCCAAAATACGAATAATAAACGACGTCGCTTTCCGGATGGTGTTTTAAGAATAGTCGGCTTCCATCAAAATGCGTTTCCACGCGAAACCATCGTTCGAGGTCGTAAGAAGCGAGCGCGCGGTAATGGTGGAACGCATGCGGAAAACTCGCTTCACCTGCATTCGTTATCGCGAGTTCCAGGTTCATGCCCCGCGCATGGCGCACGCGAAAATGGAACCATTGCCGGAGCGACGACGCATTGTCGTGCTGCAACGATAGCTCCGCGTAACTGCCGTGTTTTCTCACGACGTGAATGTTGCCGCCACAAATCTCCGCATCGATCAGCATTGGTTCATCATCCCACGAACCGGCGTGGCCGGTAAACGCATCCTCAACCTACAATCCGGCGTAACGACAAAACCGGGCGATTCGCTTCTCGCGACTTTTCGATATCGATCACGCCTTCGAGTACCCAATCGCCCTCGCCCGACTCATCCACCAGAATTTGCGTAAATTCCCAGATGAACGGCCATTGACGTATTTGCGTATGCGTCGGATTACGCGCTGCCGGATCAATGCGAATTTCCGCATGCTCATCCCAATACGGCGCCAAGGTTTCTTCGAATCGCCGCGGAGTCCAATCTTCACCTCCCGCTTCGACAATCGCCGCCGCCTCGTCGTAATCGCGTTTCGACAACGCCCGCACGAGGGAAAACACTTCGTTTCGAAGCAACGCGACAAACGCTCGCGCATCGCTCGTAATGTCGAACGTTTCTTTCTCGTCCGTTTGTCTTTCTGTAACCACCTTGGGTGCGCGCGATGGATCCCGCATCCGCTCCCACTCTTCGAGCAGCGACGAGTCCACCTGGCGAACGATTGCGCTGAGAAAAATCTCCACATCGTCCACTTCGTCCGTCTTCATATTGTCGGGCACGGTCTGCACCAGCGCCTTGTAGACATCGGACAAATAACGCAGCAAAAGCCCTTCGCTTCGTTGCAATTCGTAGTCGCGTATGTACTCGCCAAACGAGAACAAGTTCTCGAACATCTCCCGCGCGATCGACTTGGGCCGAATGTTTTCTCGCGCCACCCACGGATGATGCTTCGCAAACTCGTTGAACGTCTCGTACACGAAGTCCGCGTTCGGCTTCGGGTAGTCCATCTTCTCGAGTTCCGCGACGCGATCTTCGAACTCCATGCCCGCCTGTTTGAGCTCAAACATTTTGAGTTTCTTGAGTTTGTCGAGCTGCTTTTGCAGGATGAGATCGGGGTTTTCGAGGATGCTTTCGACGAGCGTCAGCACATCGAGCGCGTAGGTTGGCGAATCGGGATCGAGCTTGGGAACGGTCTCGACGAGCCACAAACCAAGCGCATGGTTGATGGAAAAGTCTTCTTGTAGATCGACGTTCACGCGGACTTTACGGCCTGATTCGTGATGTCGCGGAAGCAGTTCAACGATGCCGCCACGCACGAGTGAGCGAAACATTTGCAAGGCCGTCCTCTTGTGAATGCGGCGTTGCGCCGGAGTGTCATGCACCTCCGACAACAGTCGTTTCATTGCGCGACAACCATCGCCTTCGCGACCGAGCACGTTGAGCAGCATGCTGTGCGAAACAGAGAAGCGTGAAACGAGCGGCTCGGGATCAGAGGCAACGAGGCGATCGAACGTGGCACGATCGAAGTGCACGTAACCTTTTTCTGGCGGCTTTTTCCGCACGATGCGCTTCTTTTTGACCGGATCGCTTCCCGCCTTTGCTTCGAGGCGCAAGTTGTCGATCACGTGTTCGGGGGCTTGGGCCACGACGGTTCCGAGGTTGTCGAAACCTTTGCGTCCGGCGCGTCCAGCGATCTGTTGAAAGTCGCGGACGCTCAACAAAGCGGTCTTTTGTCCGTCGAATTTGCAGAGTTTGGTAAACAAAACCGTACGAATCGGAATGTTTACGCCGACGCCTAAAGTGTCCGTTCCACAGATGACTTTGAGCAGTCCCTTCTGCGCCAATTTTTCGACGAGCAGTCGGTACTTCGGAAGCAGCCCGGCATGATGAAGTCCAATGCCATGACGTAGAAATCGCTGAAGTTCTTTGCCGTAAGGACTATCGAATCGAGCGCCAGACAAGACGTTGGCGATGGCGCGTTTGTCCTCCTTCGATGCGTAGTCGAGGCTCATCAAGTTCTGCGCTTCTTCGGCCGCGGCGCGTTGCGTGAAGCACACGATGTAGACGGGCGCGCGATCTTTCTGCACGAGATCGTGCACGGATTCGTGCAGAGGGATCTCGCGATATTCGAAG
>JBGAOI010000956.1:0-3108 GCA_044221885.1 Polyangium sp. (in: bacteria) | reverse complement strand
CTGCCAAGCCAGCGGCTGGCGGCATACGCTTCACTGACTTTTCGACTCAATACATCCGATTGGGCCAGGTCATACGCTGCGCCCCAACCGCCAGCCATGAAAATCACGTCGTAGTCGGCGAAATTCAGATCCGCGATACACAACGAATTGTCCACTTTGGCTCGCAATACCGGGTCGGACAAAAATCGTTTGTCGTATTCGGTGCGCACCAAAGGCCTCACCGACAATTTTTCCACCGGGATAGGCCCGCCTTTGATACTCGCCACGTCCACATTCATTCCCGCATCCAGAAACACGTAATACGGTTCGGTCATTTCCGATGCGTAGACGCCCGTGGGTTTGCCTTTTTTGAGGACCTGTCCAGTCGCCGAATCAACCTCATCCAGCGTGGCTTGGCTGGTGGTTACGACCAGAGCCTTGAGACCATTCAGGCTCAGCGAAGGGACTGCGAACGACGATTTATGGGGTAGCAGCATGTTCAACTCGTGGGTTTGATTCGGTAAAACGATCGATCACGCATTGCTTCACGGTGTCGTCGCCCTCGCAGTCTACTCGACACCGGGACATGTGTGCAAGCTCTTTCGTACGATGAGGGCCTAATGCAATTGCGGCACTTTCACGCCCGTGAGATCGAACAAGTTTTTTGGCTTTGGACGCTTACCTTTGGCAATCTCCTGAATCACCTTTTGGAGCATTTGGTTGATTGAGTCGTTCGGATCTTTTCGTAAAGCCGTCTTGATCGTGGTTTCTGCTTCTTTGATGCGGCCGTCGATCACGTAGGCCAGCGCGAGGTTGCCGATCAGCTCCCCGCTTTCCGGTTCACTGCGCACGGCGTGTTCGGAGATTCGTACGGCTTCGCCACCGCGTCCCAATTCGAGGCAAATACCTGCCAATTCACGCGGAATTACGGTTTCACCTTGCTCGAGGTCAAATGCTTTTTTCAGCCAATCATACGCGCGGTCGGAACGTCCGAGCGCATGCCAGGCTTTGCCGAGAAGCCACAAGACGCGCCAATTGTCGGGCACGTTTTCCGCAATGACCGTGAGCATTTGAATCGCTTCCTGGAGCCCGTCCGCGTTGGATGCATCAATGGGTGATCCCGGGTTTCGCAGGTTCGCCGTGACAACCGCCCCGGCCTTGTCGAGAAGCTCTTGCAAGGATGGCCCGGTTCGACCTACGTACACTTCGCGTTCCGTGACGGTATCCCAGAAAACTTGGATATTGCCGTCATTACGCAAAAATCGCAGCCGACGCTCGGCTTCTTCCCTCGTGGCATACACGAGTCGTTCTTCATCGGGATTCCAACCCTCGGGCCCGACGATGCTTTCCACTTGCTCGCCTTTTTCCCAGGCAATGCGTGATTTTTTGTATTGGCCAACCTGAAGCCAATCGCAGGGCGGATAGGTCGATCCGTCCATCGCTCGACAAAGAACGGCATCCGCTCCTTCTTCGATGATCAACCCGAAACGTTGCAATTCGTTCAGGTACACGCGAGCATCCTGCTCGACCATGAAATCCACGCGCGACAATACGCCGTCGCTACAGAACGTCTGGTTTGGTATACGCGTTTCAAATGCTTCTTCGCCGCCACGATAACGATCGCGAATTGCTTTGTTTCGCACAACAACGGTGAATGCTTCAATGACAATCGCCATGGGCGTATGGTTTCACAGGATGTCGTCGACGTCAAGGTGCGGCGCGCGTCGCTTTGCACGTGCTCGAAACGTCAGCGTTTTCCGTTCGATCGAGCATCAACGGAACCGCTTGGAGACGCTTGGTCTTCGTTTTCAGAATTCCAATATCGCTCGGGGCGCTCCAAAATGCCGCGGGTAATTTGGTAATGCTTCGTTTCGCGCAACGTTGTCGTGGGTAATTGCGGGTTGTCGAAATCGATGATGGTGCTTCCCGGAAATGTCAACAGAATGGGGGAATGCGTCGCAATGATGAATTGGGCTCCACGTCGTTTGACGCGATCTTGAAGTAAATACATGAGCGTGAGTTGCCGTTGCGGCGACAAGGCCGCTTCGGGTTCGTCGATCAGAAACAAGCCTTCGTGAATGCGTTGCTGGAAAACTTCCAGAAATGCTTCGCCGTGCGACCGCAGATGCAAGGACTTGCCGCCGTAATACTGATAGGGATCGCCCAAAAAGTCCGGGTCGCGTTTACGTTCTTCCAACAAGGTTGCAAAATTGACCAATGTTTCCGCGCGAAAGAACCATCCGTCCCGCGGCTTGTGCCGGAAACGTGGTCGCAACACCCGACTGAGCAACGGACGACTTTCGAATTGCTGGTAAAGATCGCCCGTGCTGCCGCCGCCTGATTGAAAACCACACATATCTGCAATGGCTTCGAGCAAGGTGGACTTTCCCGACCCGTTTTCCCCGACGAAAAAAGTCATGGGTCGATCGAGGGACAAATCCAATCCTCGCAAAAACGGCAACGTAAACGGAAACTCCTTGGGCTCAGCCGCAAGACGTTCAGGAACCGTATACAAGCTTTGCAGGTACATTTGTCCGGCGAAGGGACTTTGCGCAGTTTTTCGTGGAGCCATACGCGTCACTCTTGGTCAGTGGGGCCGATCTGGGCAAGAATACGCGTTGCGGACGTGTTGTGCAAGGAACTCTTCGGACAGCGAACTGGAGCGCAGTTCAACGCTTCGCGTTCAGCTCGAGTCAGGAAAACATGCCGACAAAGCGCTACCCCTTCGGCATTTTCCCTCGGCTGGGCCCAATAAGCGTTCACGACGATGGGACAGGTCCCGCCGGAGTGACTTCGTGAAATCGATCAAATGATTTTGTAGCGGTATGGTGTGTCGAAAAAAACGTTGTTCGAGATTTCCAAGACAACCTCTGTGGTTCGAGCGAAGTCTTCGTTTGCGCAGATCGGTTTGTAGTGTTTACACCTGCGCGGTTTGGCTCGTCGGCAAACTTTTGGTACGCAACAGCCGTTGACGTTGTTCATCCAAATAAGCTCGAGCTTCCGATTCCGTTTCAAACATGACAATACCCAGACTTCTCTTTCGCAATCCTACGTGAGCCCTGTCGAGCATGTTCACAAAAATGCGCATAGCAAACGGCGCCCCGAATACTGCGCTCGCGTTGGCAGTTC
>JBGAOI010000955.1:0-3111 GCA_044221885.1 Polyangium sp. (in: bacteria) | reverse complement strand
GCTTTCATCAGCAACGTCGTCCGCGCCAACGGGGAATGCATCCTCGTCCTCGGCACACGCAAAGCTGAAAGCCAAACGCGCGCCCGATCGATGAACAAGCTCGAACAACAGCGTGTCCGCGATCGTTTGAGTCCCAACGGAGCCTTGCCAAACTCGCTTGTGTACTCGCCCATCGACGCGTGGACCAACGACGATGTGTGGATGTACTTGATGCAAGTGACAAACCCTTGGGGCTGGAGCAACAAGGACTTGCTGACGATGTACCAAGGAGCTTCGGAAGATGGCGAGTGTCCGTTGGTGGTCGATTCGTCAACGCCGAGTTGCGGCGATAGTCGCTTTGGGTGCTGGGTGTGCACCCTTGTCGAACACGACAAGTCGATGCAGGCGATGATCCAAAACGACGAGGAGAAGGAGTGGATGTCGCCACTCTTAGCGTTGCGCAACGAACTTGATGTTCAGGATGACAAACCTCTGCGTGACTTCCGACGACTGACGGGCCTCGTGCAGATCGATACGCGCAGCCAACGCATCATTCACGGTCCGTACACGCAGTCGTCGCGCGAAACGTGGTTGCGAAAATTGCTTGAAGCTCAAACCTGGGTCCGTACACACGGACCGGTACATGTGCGGGCGATCGAGCTGATTTCGCTGGCGGAATTGCAAGAAATCCGGCGCATCTGGGTCGTGGACAAACACGAAGTGGAAGATGTGTTGCCGAAAATTTATGAAGACGCAACTGGGACGGTTTATCCCGGCGCACCACTCGACGACAATCCGGTGTTTGGCGCGGCGGAAATGCGCTTGCTTCGCGAAGCGTGCGAAGAAGAAGTCCAAGACGAAAACGACGAAACGGGATTTGGTTTGGCGCGAGAACTTCTGAACATCGAACGGCAATTTCGTTCGATGGCGCGCCGCGCGGGACTTTACGACGAATTGGAGAAATCCTTACGCAAACACGTCTTCAAGAACGAAGATGACGCGACGACATTCGAACACGGCAAAATGGGAAAACTGGACCCGGTGCGCAAGGAGCGCGAGGACCTGCAAAAAGTCCGCAAAGAAGGACCCAACGACAAACCCGCAGTTCAACCCGGACTGTTTGACAACGTCCCAACGAAGTCGCGTTCTTCACGCCGTTCACGAGCCGAAACAACATGATTCTGGAAGAGTTCGTTCTTCAAAACTTCGGGCTGTACGCACATCGGCAAAGCCTTGATTTGCGGCCCGCGTCTCCACATCGACCGATTGTGTTGATCGGCGGGATGAACGGCGGCGGAAAAACGACGTTGCTCGACGCATTGCAGCTCGGGCTGTACGGGAAATTGGCGCAATGCTCGAACCGAGGCGACTTGGCTTATGATGAATTCCTAGGTCGTTCGGTACATCACCACGGAGGCGATCACGCTGAGATTGCGTTATCGTTTTCCCATACAATGGCGGGAACGAAACACGCGTATCAAGTACGGCGGGCGTGGACATTACGCGACAAGAAAGAACGCCTCGAAGTGATCCATGAAGGGGGCCTGGATGCCGTATTGACTGATGAATGGGCGGACCATATCGAAGGGATCCTACCGCTGCGACTCTCACGGTTTTTCTTTTTCGATGGCGAAAAGATTGAATCGCTGGCGGATTTGGACAAATCCGCAGATGTGTTGTCGACGGCCGTGCATTCGTTGTTGGGATTGGACCTTGTCGATCAAATTACGACTGACTTGCAGGTGCTTGAACGCCGAAAGCGAGCGGACCAAAAGAGCGGCGTGGAAAAGGAGCAATTGACGCGGCTCGAGACGGAGCTGGTGGCGCGAAAAAGTGAGCAAAGTGATTTGGTTCAGGATCGGGCTGCGGCGCAAAATACGTTGGACCGTGCGGCAAAGAGGTTGAAAGGCGCGGAAGAGCGTTATCAGCAAATCGGCGGAGCGGCCTTCAAAAAACGGAAAGAACTCGAAGGCACCAAAGAAGCGAAAGAACGCGAGCTCGAACGGGTGCATGAAGAATTGCGCGATATCGCGGGCCTTGCCACGCCTTTGATGTTGGTCAAGGACTTGTTGGACGTAGCGATTGCCGATGCCAAAGCGGAGCGAGCAAATACCCAAGCCACTGACATCACGGAATTGCTCAAAGCGCGCGATAAGAAAACCCTGGACGCTGCGAGCAAAGCAGGAGCCACGGACAAAGTGCTCCGAGCATTGCGTGATTTCTTGTCCGAAGAACGGGCCCAGAAAGAACGTGCTAACCAACGCAAAGGGTATTTGAATCTAAACAACGACGCGTACTCGGCATTGATTTCATTACCCGCTTTGCTTCAAAAGGATGCAAAAAAACGCATTCTTCAACTCGTGACTGAAGCGGAGACGCTCAGTCGCGAGATTGAGAAACTGGACGGGAAACTCGAACGGGCGCCGAAGGATGAAGATGCCATTGCCAAAGCGGCCGCTGAACGAACCGAAGCATTGCGAAGTTTCGAAGCAGCCGAACGAAAACTCCGTGACATCGATGAAGAGCTCGACCGAGTGCGCCAAACATTGATCTCGCTCAACAAGAAAAAGGAAGACGCCCTCGTGACGTCGGTGGAGGAAGAACGCACGGCACGCATTTTGACCCGTTCGGAGCAGATGCGCCGCACGTTTGCGCGTTTTCGCAACAAGGTCGTGCAGCATCACGTCCACCGATTGGAAGAATTGATTCTGGATAGTTTCCAGCAAATCCTGCGCAAAGAATCGTTGATTGCCGGATTGCGTATCGATCCGGCGACGTTTGGTTTGACGTTGCTGGGTCGGGACGGGAAAAATCTATCACCAGAACGTCTCTCGGCAGGAGAACGGCAACTATTGGCCATTTCGACGATTTGGGGATTGACGCGCGCTTCGGGGCGCCCATTGCCCGTGGTGATTGATACGCCCCTTGGACGATTGGATTCGACGCATCGGCAATTGCTGGTCGAACGGTATTTCCCAAATGCGAGCCATCAGGTGATTCTGTTGTCGACTGACGAAGAAATCGACACAAATCTCTATAAAAAACTCGAGCCATACATTGCGCGAACATATCGGCTCGAATACGACGATCATTCCGGAGCGACGACTGTGGTTCCGGGGTACTGTGGGTCGA
>JBGAOI010000954.1:0-3122 GCA_044221885.1 Polyangium sp. (in: bacteria) | reverse complement strand
AACGACAGCAGCCGCACCAGCCAAAACGACGGCGACCGCACCGGCCAAAACAACCGCGGCTGCAGCGACCACGACGACGACACCGAAAAAGAGCGTTGCCACGGGGGGCAAGAAAAAAGGCGGCGCGGAAGCTGCTTGCGGCGAAGGCGGTTGCGGCTGAGGTTTGCCCTGTCCGAACATTAATGTCTCGGCCCAAAACGATGGAATCGAAACATCCGACTGGAGTGGGGCTCGGTTTGCGGTGGGAACTTCTGGATGAAGTGCTCAATGCAAGCGAGCAGCAACGCGCGATGATTCGTTTCTTCGAGATTTCTCCCGAAAATTACATGCGCCGTGGGGGGTATTCCCCAAACGCGCTGGCCCGCATTGCCGAGCGACATCCTCTGACAACCCACGGTTTGACGATGTCGCTTGGAGGCACAGACCCGCTCGACGCAGCGTATTTCCAAGATTTGGCGCCGTTTTTGCGGCGATTCGAGACAGGATGGCATTCCGACCATTTGTCGTTTTCTGGCGATGGCGGTGTCCTCTTGCATGATCTTCTGCCCGTGCCCTTCACGTCGCAAACAGCCAAACGTATTGCCGAACGAGTTCGCGAAGCC
Source organism: Polyangium sp. (in: bacteria) (assembly GCA_044221885.1). Taxonomy (GTDB): domain Bacteria; phylum Myxococcota_A; class Polyangia; order Polyangiales; family Polyangiaceae; genus Polyangium. The sequence goes on along the minus strand of JBGAOI010000954.1, from coordinate 2,520 downwards.
GCCGAACGTCTCGAAAAATCCATGGCCGTGGAAAACGTAAGTTATTACGTGACTCTCGGCCGAAATGCACTCGACGAAGTGGACTTCATTCGGGATATTCTCGAACGGGCCGATTGCGGGCTTTTGCTCGACCTGAACAATTTGGACGTCAATGCCAAAAACCACGGATTCGATTCGTGGGCGTGGCTCGAGCAAATTCCCTTGGAACGCGTCGTGGAAATTCACGTCGCCGGCCCAGAACTTTGGCCCAATGGATTGCTCATCGATACCCACGGAACTCCCGTGCGTGATTCCGTTTTCGACCTTTTACGCTGGGTCGTCGAACGCAAAGGCCCCGTGCCGATATTGCTCGAGAGGGACAATCATGTGCCACCATTCGAGGAATTGCTTGGCGAAATCGAGCGTCTCGACGCGGTGTATCAAGCAGCTTTGCGGCATTGGGAAACCAGTCGGGAGGGTTTTTCGTGACGCATGATCCGCTCATGCAAGCGCTCGTGCACACGATCCGCGGGCACGCATCGACGCTCGATGGGCCCGAATTCACACGTACATTGCGCGAAATTGGCGTTTCGGACGACGATATCGATGCCAGCAACCAGGCAACGATCGTCGAAAGGTTTTTCCTGTACCGTCAATTGGTGCACGGACGATTTTGGGGTGCCCTCGAAGTTTCGATTCCCCGCACGATTGCCAGAATCGGCAAGGACCTCGTGAAGCGAGACATCGAGGACTTCATTCATCAACACGCGACGAAGTCGCCGTATTTGCGCGACATTGCCCCGGAATTTCTAACGTTTGTCGAACATCGGTGGCGAGACCAAGGCTTGGTCTCCGCCGATCTCATTGAATTGGCACGTCATGAATTGCTCACGATTGATATTGCCGCATCTCTGGATGACGACGTGAAATCGAGCATTGAAGAAGTGGATCTCGAGTCGCGTTTTCAATTTCGACAATCGACGCGGCTCGTTCATTATTCGTACGCAGTGCACCTTTTGCCTGACGACGAAGCCGATCGAACGACCGCTGCGCAAGGTGATTTTTGGGTGTTCGGGTATCGGGATGACGATTACCAGGTGCGTTTTCTCGAACTGACACGTTTGGCCGCTGCTGTCGTGGAAAAGCTCATGCAAGGCGAATGTCTGCGTGACGCCGCAACAAACGGATGCAAGAGCATTGGCGCCGAAGTGAGTGACGAAGCGCTTGCGAACATAGCGATTTTATTGGACGATTTTGAACAACGTGGAGTGCTCGTAGGAGCGATTGGCAAGTAAAACAGAAAGGTTGATTCGGAATGAATACGCGGCGATGTGCGGTCCTATGTGGGGGATTTGTCGTTTCACTCGGTATGATGGTCGGTTGTGGCAAACCGGAGGAACCCGCGCCGACGCGTGTGGCTCCGCCTATGGCCGCAAGCGTTGCGCCCGCGGCAGCGCCGGCCACGTCGAACTCGTCTGCAGCCGCCGCGACGACAGCGAAATCGTTCAGCGTTGCGGAAGCCGGAAACGCTTCGTTTCTCATCGACGCGCCTCTCGAAAAGATCAAAGGCACGGCGACTCGATTTCGTGGGAATCTCGAGATTGACCCGGCCAAACTTTCGGCGACACGTGGTCAAGTCGATGTGGATCTGAAAACCTTGAAGACCACCACGTTCGATGACGCCGAGAAAAACACGAAACAAACCGAGCACGCGCAAAATTGGTTCGAGCTTGGAAACGATGTCGAAGCCAAGCAACGCGAAGAAAATCAATGGGCTCGATTCACGATCAAGAGTGTCAAGTCATCGGGCCCGGACAATGTTGCCGAAGTCAAAGAAGCCGATGGTGCTCGAACCGTTGAAGTCACCGCGGAAGGGGATCTTTGGCTGCATGGCGCAACGGCCGCGAAAACCGTGAAGTTATCGATTTCTTTCAAAGGTGCGCCGGATGCACCCACGAGCGTACAAATCAAAACGGTCGAACCGATTGCCGTGTCGCTCGAAGCGCATTCGGTAAAACCACGCGATGTTGCCGGAAAATTCTTGCAAGGAACGCTCGAAAAGATCGGTAAGAAAATCGACGACAAGGTTCAAGTCTCGCTCGATTTTACGGTTTCGCCGAAGAAACCCTGACGAAGGCAATCCCAACGCCTTTCTCCGTTTGGGGTTTTTCTCAAAAACCATCACGAACTTCCAGAGCGACTCAATTCGTCTTGCGTAGACGCGCGCATTCTTGGGCGAACAATGCGCGCGCCTCTTCTTCGCTCTCGGCGATACGCAAGGGCACATCAAAATTCCGCAATAGCTTCTGCGCTCGCATAATCATGCTGAGTAGCGCCCGCAAGCTGAAAGAAATGCCAAAAATCACCTGAAACGCGGGTTGCATGTCGACGGAATTCTGAGCGATGACGTTTTTTCTCGCGGCCGGTTCGATTCCTGTCGCTTGCCGCGCATCGTAGAAGACAAATAGCTGACCATTCTCGCGTTTCACTCGCGTCATGAGCGCCATGAGTTCCGATAGGTCTGGAACGGTCAGCGTTCCC
>JBGAOI010000953.1:0-3123 GCA_044221885.1 Polyangium sp. (in: bacteria) | reverse complement strand
GAGAGCGTGCTCAATTTCGCCAAGTTCAATGCGGAAACCGCGAATTTTGACTTGGTGATCGAGGCGCCCGAGGAATTCGAGATTGCCATCCGCGCGCCAGCGCACCAGATCGCCCGTGCGATACATGCGTGCGCCCGGTTCGGAGGAGAATGGATTGGGGACAAACCGTTCGGCGGTTAATGCCGGGCGATTGAGGTACCCGCGAGCAAGTCCTGCACCAGCGAGATACAATTCGCCAGTCGTTCGAGGCGGCAATGGTTGTAGATTTGAATCGAGCACGAAAGCATGGCCATTGTCGATGGGTCGCCCGATATGAGGGGTTTGTTTTGGACGACGAATCGCGTTTGTCGAATAGGTGGTATCTTCCGTGGGACCGTAAAGATCTCGAACCCAGTGGATGTTGGGTAATGATTGGTAAATGGCATCGGCTGTGGATTGATCGAGGGCTTCTCCGGCGAGATTGATTCCGACGAGGGAAGACGGGAGTTTGTTTTCTCGAAGCAATGTGCGCGCAGCCGACGGAACGGTGACGAGCAGTGTTGGCAAGGGGTGGGGCGGTAGCGAATCGATAGCGAGTACGTCAGAAATGAGAAGAACGGAGCCGCCTGTAACAAGAGGCGCGAATAACTCGAAAAAGGCAACGTCGAAACTGATGCTCGTGGAAGCAATGGTGGCGCGCAAAGAATCCTGTGAAAACTCTCGACGCACCCAGGAGAGAAATGCGACACATCCGGCGTGTTGCAAAACAACGCCTTTGGGTTTTCCCGTGGAGCCGGAAGTGTAGATGACATAGGCGGCATTCATGGGCAAAACGCCAACGTTTGGCGGGGAAGTCGGTTTGTCTTCCCAAGCATGCCGGTCAGAATCGAAACAAACGACGCGTGTGGAATGCTCTGGCAATGTATTGACCAAATGCGCATGGGTGAGAAGCACGGTTGCCTGTGTATCGGCCAGCATGAATCCCAATCGTTCGGCTGGATAGCGGGGATCCAAAGGCACATAGGCGCCTCCGGCCTTGAGAATGGCAAGAATGCCGACGAGCAAATCGAAAGAACGTTCCAAACACAGCGCGACACGGACTTCCGGCCCGACGCCCAAGGATTGCAGATAATGAGCCAATTGATTCGCTGCGGCCTCGAGTTGTGCATACGTGAGCGAGCCAGTTGGGGACGTGATGGCAACAGCGTGGGGCGTGCATTGGGCCTGCTCCGTGAACATATCATGAATGCATGTGTCGATATGAATCGATGTTTCGGTATCATTCCAAGCGGCAAGTTGGTTTCGTTCATCGTTGGTAAGGAGCGGCAAATCCGCGATGGTAACGTTGGAATGTGTTGCAATGCAATCGAGAACGGCGAGGTAACGTTCAGCTAGCCGTTGAATGGTTTGTCGTTCGAAGAGATCGGTAGCGTATTCGACGGAGGCGAGAATTTTTGCATCGACTTCGGTAAGCGACAGCGTCAGGTCGAATTTTGCGGTGTTAATTTCTGCATCGAGGGCAGCGAAAGTAATGTCTTGCAGGTTTGTCGCCTGGAAAGGAGCGTTCTGCAAAGCAAACATGACTTGGAAGAGCGGTTGTCGAGACAAATCACGGTTTGGCTGAAGTTCTTCGACGAGTTTTTCAAAAGGAATGTCTTGGTGCGCGTATGCGCCCAGGGTGGTATCTTTGATTTGTTGCAGAAGTTTGGCGAACGTCATATCGCGATTAAAGTCTGCACGTAGGACGAGGGTATTGACGAAGAAGCCAATGAGAGGTTCGAGTTCCTTTCGATTTCGTCCGGCAATGGGAGAACCGAGAGCAATAGCGTCTTGTCCGGTCAAACGGTGGAGCAAAGCGTGGAAAGCTCCGAGAAGGACCATGAAAAGGGTGACGTTTTCCCGTTGGGTGAGAGAGTTGATTCGTTGTGTCAGCTCGTGAGAAATCTCGAAATTGAGTGAAGCGCCGCGATACGAAGGCATGTTGGGTCGCGGAAAATCGGTGGGCAAGTCGAGAGAGGTAATGCCTTCGAGTTTTTGTTTCCAATAGTCGAGTTGGCGGCGAAGTTCGTCCCCTTGTAACCATTGCCGTTGCCAAGCCGCATAATCTGCGTATTGAATGGCGAGTGGGGCGATTGCGGGCTGGTGGCCTCGTGAAAAAGCGTCGTAGAAAGCAGCCAATTCGTCGACAAAAACGCCCATGGACCAGCCATCGGAGACGATGTGGTGCATGTTGACGGCGAGAACGTAATCGTCTTCCGCGAGGTGCAACAAGGCTGTGCGAAGAAGTGGCCCGCGATGCAGATCGAAAGGCGTTGCGGCATCTTGGGCGACCCAATGTCGAGCGTCGAGTTCTGGATTTGGGTTGTCGCGGAAGTCCAAAACGGGCAATGACCATTCTTCTTGAGCGTGAATACGTTGGACGGGAGCACCATTAATAACGTCAAACGTCGTGCGGAGAGCTTCGTGTCGACGAACGAGCGCCTCGAAGGTTTGTCCCAACGCATTTTTGTCCACGCGACCGCGAATACGGAGCGCAATAGGCACGTTGTAGGCTGAACTGCCAGGCTCGAGCTGATCCAAAAACCACAAGCGTTGTTGAGCGAAAGAAAGAGGCAGGTCGACATCACGAGGCGCGGGAACGATGGCCACAGATTGTGCGCTTCGTTGGGTGGCATCGATACGTGCGGCCAAAGCTTCGACAGAGGGCGCGTCGAACAACGCGCGCAGGGGTAACTCGATGGTGAAGGCGTTGCGTACGCGCGAGATGAGCTGGGTAGCGAGCAAAGAATGGCCGCCGAGAGCGAAAAAGTTGTCGTCGACGCCGAGATGCTGAAGGTGCAACACGTCGCCGAAGATTTGCAGGAGGAGTTCTTCTGTTGGAGTGGCCGGACGTCGCAATGGTTTGTCTGTGGATACCATTGCGGGGTCAGGCAAAACACGTCGGTCGATTTTGCCGTTGGGCGTCAAGGGCCAAGCATCCATTGCAACGAAGGCCGAAGGAATCATGTAATCGGGGAGCGAACGTGCCAGGTGTTGGCGCAAGTCCACAACCGAAGGTGTTTGTCGATTATCCACCGGCATGAAATAAGCGACAAGGCGTTTGTCGCCAGCTCGTTCCTCGCGAGCCAAGACGACGGTTTCGCG
>JBGAOI010000952.1:0-3125 GCA_044221885.1 Polyangium sp. (in: bacteria) | reverse complement strand
GCCTTGAGGGGGGCAAGATCGATCTCGATCACGTCGCCCTCTTTCACACCCAGCCGGGCAAGTGTCCCGCCGGCGAATTCGACGGCGAGCCGTTCATCGCGATGCAATACATCGACGGCGAATCGCTATCGAAATTGAAAGAAAAGCTCACGCTCGAACAATTGATTCGCATGTTGCGACAGATTTCTCTGGCCGTTCATGAAGCGCATCGATTGGGCATCATTCATCGCGATATCAAACCGGGCAACGTTCTTTGCGAAAAACTTCCCGATGGTACGTACAAGCCGTACATCATGGACTTTGGTTTGGCGCGCGAAGTCGAAGGGAAGGGACAAACCCAAACAGGTGCCGTCATCGGAACACCCGCGTACATGCCGCCCGAACAAGCCAAAGGCGACGTGCGTTCGATGGACCGACGTTCCGACGTGTATTCGCTCGGAGCGACGCTGTACGACGTGATTGCTGGACGTCCTCCGTTTGTCGCGGAGAACTCGTGGTCCTTGCTCATGGCCGTTGCGTATGAGGATCCTCCAGCGCTCGGCAAAGTCAAAGTGGGCGTGCCCATTGACCTTGAAACCATTGTGACCAAAGCCATCGAGCGCGAGCCGGCACGTCGTTATGAATCGGCGAAAGCATTGGCGGAGGATTTGCAGCGTTATTTGGATGGCGATCCCATTTTGGCGCGACGTTCGTCTTTGGGATACGTCGTTTGGAAAAAGGCCAAGAAAAACAAATGGCTCACCGCATTGGCCGTGACGCTTCTCGCGAGCGCGGTCGTGCTCGCGGGCGTATGGGTACGAGCGCGTAAGCAAGCGGCGGATCAGGCGCGATTGGCGCAACAATTGGGCGAAGGCGTCAAAGAGATGGAGCTTTTTTTGCGCGCTGCGTATGAATTGCCCGTGCATGACGTCGAGCGAGAACGTGACGTCGTTCGCGACCGATTAAAAGACATCGAAGGGCGCATGGGTTTGGCCGGAAAAGCGGGCGAAGGGCCGGGTAATTACGCCATTGGTCGAGGGTACATGGCGCTGGGCAATCCCGAAATGGCGCGCACGCATTTGGAAAAGGCGGCCGTGGCGGGATATTCCGGCGCGGACCTCGAATATGCGCTCGGTCTGGCGTACGGTGAGCTGTTTCGACGCGCCGTGGACGAAACGAAACGCATTACGAACGAAGACGAAAAGAAGAAGAAGATCGCCGAATTGGAAAAGCAATTTCGCGATCCGGCCTTGGTCCATTTGCGAGCGGCCCTCTCGGCGCGTATTGAAGTGCCCGAATATGCCGAGGGGCTCATTGCGCTGTACGAAGGGAAAAACGACGAAGCCTTGGCGAAAGCCAAACTAGCATTCGAAAAAGCCCCGTGGATGTACGAAGCGAAAAAGCTCGAGGGCGATGCCTTGTATGCCGAGGGCAGCAAGTATCGCCACGATGCGGCATTTGATTACGACAAGATGAAGTCGTATTTCGATCCGGCGGCGGAGGCGTATCGAATGGCGGCGGACATGGGCCGCAGTGATCCCGAGACGCACCGCGCGGAATGCGATTTGTGGGAGAAATTAGGAGCAGCGGCGGGCATGAAAGGAACGCCGTCCAAAGAGTTGTTCGAGACTGCCACAGCGGCGTGTCTTCGAGCCGTGCAATCAAGTTCCAAGGATGGAAAGTCTCGCGTACAGCGGGCATCGGTGGCTGCATCCTATTTGCAGCGTCAAGTGGACGAAGACATTCCCGCCGAGCAAAAATTGCGTTTTGCGGATGAAACCGTCAAGATTGCCAAGGAAGCGGTCGACGCCTTGCCCAATGACGCTATGGCGCATTACACCATGGCAGGAGCGTTCCAGATGCGCGCATATGCCCTACAGAGTTTGGGCAAAGATGCGTCGATGCAGGACGCGATTGCCTCGTTTCAGCGTGCACTTGAGATTGATCCGCGTTTTACATGGGCGCTCAGCGAATTGGCAGACGCGTACATGTTGCAAGCTGACAATGAAATGCAGTATGGGCGTCCCGTTTCAGAAATTTTCAACAATGCAATTCGCCGTTTTGATCAGGCGCTTGCGAGCGATCCCAAGTTTTCGTTGGCGGCAGGGAGGCGGCTCATCGCATATCGGAAGCTCATTGAAAGTGAAATGGACCATGGTCGAGAAGTTCCTGAAACAATGAAATCGTTTCTCGATGCCGTGGCGGCATACGAAAAATTGAACCCGGGGCCCTGGTTGGTTGCCTATTGGAAGGTACGTGCAAACGTTTTGCTGGCTGCGTATGAAAACGGCTTTCGCCGAGATCCATCGGCAGCATTGAAAGCCGCGGGCGATACGATTCACGCCTTTGCAGGTCCGCTGCCGGAAGACTACTGGTTTCTAGTGCCGTTAGTTGAGTGTCGTTTGGTAGCAACACTGGCGAACCTTCGAAAGGGGGCGAATATCGATGAGCTGATCGAGGAAGGGAGGCGAGCGGTGCAGAAAGCAATCGAGATCAAGAAGAATCTTCCTGATGACATGCGGATTGCTGCCGCTCGGCTCGAAATATTGGCGATTCGCGATGCGCTGGCAAGAAGGGTGGTTCGAGATGAGCAGTTTGTGCATGCACTTGAATACTTACCAGAGGATGGTCTTGACGGCGCTGCGTTTGTGCCGCTTCACGGAGCATACGCTGAGGTTATGCGCCTTCGAGCAACATACTTCGAGTCCATAAAACCTCTTGTCGCCGAACGTGACATCACTTCTGGGCTAGTGTCGGTGAATAAAGCGCTGGAGAAAAACCCTCGACATGCGCAATCACTTGCGACCAAGGCACAACTGCTCCTTTTGCGAGTCCGATTGACAAATGACGCATCAATCCGGAGTGAGTCGGCAAGGCAAGCACAGCTCAATTTTCGTGCTGCGTTCGACGCAAATAAGTTGCTGGAACAGGAGTACGCTGCGGAGTATCGTGAGGCGATAAATACTCGCTAAAGGCTGTCGCTAATCTGATTAGCAATTTTGGCATAACCTTGGCTATGGCGAGGCGCTAAAATCGTTTAATGATTGCACGAGCACATGTTGTCGTCTCCAAGTACATGATATGTAGAGTATGGACTTTGCTGATTTCAGCGCAGAGGTAGGAGAATGAAATGAAATCCCGGACTG
>JBGAOI010000951.1:0-3126 GCA_044221885.1 Polyangium sp. (in: bacteria) | reverse complement strand
GTCCAGCTTCGGCAATCGCGCGAGGTTCGAGCAGCACATCGCTCTCCGCTGCATTCGTAAACCACCGCGCCGGCGCGTGAAACGGTGTTTTGCGAGCTTCAATGACGCCCGCCGGCAAATCATTACGCATCGCCCGTCGCAACAATTGTTTGTTGAAGCTCGGACCCGTACGCAATGCATGCGGAATACGCGCGGCAAACTCCATCACCCGGTGATCCATGAACGGCGCGCGCGCTTCGATACTCTCCGCCATGCTCGTCCGGTCCAATCGCAAATTGATTCGATCCGGCAAACGTAACCGCGTTTCAAAGAGCAACATCTGCGACAATGTGTCCAACGACGCTGCCTCCTTTTCTATTTCGTCGAAACGATCGTTTGTCACGTCCATGCCGAGCAGATTTTCCCGTTCCCGACGCGACGAAAAGACGAATTCTTCGTGCGCCAAATACCTTTCGAGCGGGGAGGATGTTTGGGGGTTTGTGTCGTGTACGGTCGCGGCAAACTTTTTGTACCCAGCAAAAAGCTCGTCGCTGCCTTCACCCGAAAGCACCGTGGTCACGTTTGCCCCCGCAACGGCGTGAAATACCGAAGCCGTGGGCAAGAGTGCGTCCGTTGAAACCGGTTCGTCCACGTAATACATGACATCTTCGAGTTTTGCCGCATCTTTCGATTCAAGGTGCAAGATGCGGTGCGTCGCTCCGTAACGCCGAGCGACTTCACCGGCCGCGATCGATTCATCGATCGCTTCCCCGCGAAAGCCAATCGTAAAGGCTTGCACGTCCCGACCTTCGAGGGCTTTGGCGCCCAATGCAAACACGCTTGCCGAATCCACGCCGCCACTCAAAAGAAAACCCATCGGGACTTCGCTTTCAAGGCGTGCTTCTACGGCTTGGCTCAAAGCGTCTCGCAGTTCGCCTTCCCACTGGCCCGAGCGCCACGCGGTATCGGGCTTCGACGCATCGTGATCGAAACGGAGTTTCCAATAATCGACGATGCGCGGCTCGGCATTGCTTTCGGCAATCAGAATCGTTCCACTTGCGAGTTTTCGTATTCCTTCGAAAATCGACAGTGGTGCCGGGACATACCCGAACCGCAAATAATCCGCCACAGCTTCGAACGAGATTCGCGGCACTTGATCCTGCACGAGCGCCTTGAGTTCCGACGCAAAACGCAATGTACCGTTACGATTCTCGTAATAGAGAGGTTTGAGTCCGGGGCGATCTCGCCCCAGAATCAGGCGACGTTTGGCGCGATCGTACAGGGCAAACGCGAACATTCCCGCGAGTTCACGAACGAAATTTCCCCATTCACGACGACAGCGATTTGTTCGTCTTCGCTATACAGGGGTTGTCCACCACCGGCCAAATCCAAGATCGCTAGACGCCGAAACCCCAAAACGGCATGATCGTCGACATACCAACCTTGAGCATCCGGCCCGCGATGTTTCATGACCGCGAGACTTTTCGCCGGAAATGCAGGCGAGGACAAAGGTTGGTTGGCGGAAAACGCTCCGAGTATTCCACACATTGGTTTCTCCGTGTTCAAAAAGGCGTCAGGCCGATTCCGTCTCTTGCAGGAGCGGCAGGTGAGGCCGTGCGGCAGCGAGTGATTTTTTGGCTTGCTTGAGGCGCGCCATGCCCGATGCGAAAAAGAATTCGGTTTCGCCAAATGCCGGGACGAGTTTGTCGAACCAGGTCGCATTGGGATCGAATCGCGCAAAGAATGGTTTTCCCACCCAAGAAGGATCGCGCGCTTGCAAAAAACGCAAGGCAAAAACTTTGATGCCGTAGATCTCGGGTATGCCGTCGACGACGACTTTCCCCGGCAGGGCGCTCATCGACGGACCACGCACGGTACGCGCGAGCCCCGACACACGCGAATACGCTTCGCGGAAAATGTCGTAGGCGTTGACCAACGGCACCTCGAAGTAATGTCGGGCTCCCGTATCTCGCTCAACGAACATATAATACGGGATTGCACCGAGACGAACCTCTTTGCGCCACATCGTTTCCCAAACCGCAGCGTTGTCATTCACGTGCCGAATGAGCGGCGCTTGGCAACGAATCGTCGCGCCCGTCGCCAGGACGCGCTCAATCGCTCGTTCAGCCATCGGCGTCGACAATTCCACCGGATGACTGTAATGCGCCATGAAGGCCAGGTTTTTCCCGGCTTTGACAACGCGTTCGAAGAGCTGCAAGAGTTCGTCGGCGTCCGTGTCCTCGACAAACCGATGCGGCCAATATGCGAGCGCCTTGGTTCCCAGGCGAATCGACGCGATTTGCGGGAGATCGAGCAGCGGTTCGATATAACGCCGCAGCACGTTTGTCTTCATCACGAGCGGATCGCCGCCTGTGATTAGAATGCTCGTCACGTCCGGATTGGCCCGAATGTACCGCACCAAATTATCCACTTCTTTGCTGGCAAACTTCAAATCGTCGAGACCCACGAATTGCGGCCAGCGAAAGCAATACGTGCAATACGCGTGGCAGGTTTGTCCTTGCGTCGGGAAAAACAGCACAGTTTCGCGATATTTGTGCTGAATACCGGCAACGGGCAAACCATCGAGCCGCGGCACGTTGTATTCGACTTGTCCCGCCGGATGCGGATTGAGCCCGCGCTGAATCTCCCGCGCCGCTGCCGTGAGAACCGCGTCCGGGGCATCCTGCACCACAAGACGCTCCATCTTCTCGTAATCCGCAGCGCTCAGCATGTCCCGATGCGGGAACGTGAGCCGATACATCGGATCATCCGGCACTCGTTTCCAATCGATCAGTTCATCGACGACGTATTGGTTGACGCGAAACGGCAGCACGGCCGAGACGACCTTCATCATCCGCCGTTCGGATTCTGGCAGCGCCGCAAGCTGCGGGAGCGAATCGATGTCCCGTCGCTGAAAGACGCGGAATTTATTGGTTCGTTGCGCAGTGAGCGTCATGAAGCCTCCAGGGAAATTAGTTTGAGGTCATAAGAATATACTTCGACCTCAAACAGTTGCAACACAAAACGTTCGTGAGGTGAAAATATGTCAGTAAGGGCAAAATTGAGCGGATCGCGAGCGCGACGTGCGCAGCAAGACCTTCAACGAGGTGATCGTTGTTGCTGCTCTTCAGCGAGCGAGGATTCGGC
>JBGAOI010000950.1:0-3126 GCA_044221885.1 Polyangium sp. (in: bacteria) | reverse complement strand
CCAAATACACCGTCGCCATACCGCCCACACCAAGCACGCGTTCGAGCCGGTATTTCTCCCGGATCGTACGACCGAGACGAACCTCGGCACGTTCCTTGGCTGAAGAAGCGGGCAGCGTCACGCGCGGGAGGATCGCGAATCGTGACGCATAGCGCAAGCCAATTCGTCGACGCGGCGTTTTCTCAGGGCAAAATTTTCACGACGCCCAATCGTTGACCTTGTTCGAGCACATGTTTGGTAATGGCGAGTCCTTCGGAGCGGCGGTCCAGGTGGGCTGGAATCAAGCCTTGGTCGAGGGCCGCGCGCATTTCTGGGTGGGACGCCGTGGCTTCGGGCCGCTGCTCGATTTGTTTGAACGGAATGGGTACTGCGGGCAATGAGACGGCGGATCGAGGCGCGTTGAAATATGCGGGCTGAATACACGACGACAAATCGTTGGCTGCCGACATGCGCGTATTGAGCGAGGGCAAACCAAAACGACGCGCCAGGGTACGAAGAATCGAGACGTGCTCGAATTCGGTTGTCACGGCACAACCTGTCTTAACAAACGGTCCAGCGACGATGGACGGGACGCGAAATCCCATTTGGCGAAAGTCGGCTTCATCATCGGAAGTCGTTGGCGGAACGACGTGATCGAAAAACCCTCCATGTTCGTCGTACGTCAGGATGAACATGCATTTGTTCCATTGTGGGCTTTTGCCAAGTGCGGCGTAGACGCTGGCAATGAGGGCTTGTCCGAGGCGTACATCGTGGTCGGGATGATCGTCGTTGGCCCCTTGCCCAAAAAATTGCGGATCGATGAAGACGACATTGGGCAGCGTCCCGTTTTCTGCATCCTTGAAAAAATTCTCAATCCCCGACAAACCAGATGTCTTGAAGTACGCGCCCGAGCACCACGCCACGTCGTGATAATAAACGCGATGGCTGATACCGGCATCGTCCAAAAGCCCGAAAATGCTTTTGAATCCAAACACCGGCAAGTTACCCTTTTGTCCCTTGCTGGTCGCCCCATGCAAGTAGAAGCGATTGGGCCACGTCGGTCCCATGACGGAGGCAAACCAATGATCACAAATGGCATGAGCATCGGCGAGCGCATACGTGATCGGGATTTGGTCGCGTACGTGATACCCCATGACGTCAGCTTGGCTATTTCCGGCATGAGCCAAGACGAAACCGTCATTTTTTCCACCGTTAAATTGGTTATGGCAGGCATCCCAGCCATGCGGAGGATCTTCGGGCGTAAAGTCTTCGAGCTTGAAAACATCGACGAATGTACCGTCGGGAGCGGGGTTTTTCTCGGTACCAGAAAGGCCCACGACGTCCCGCCCTTCGATCAAACGAAGTGCGCCGAGGTAATGGTCGAACGATCGATTTTCCATCATGAGAATGACAAACGTATCGATCGGCGCCAATAACTCTTCGGGTGTTAGGTTTGTCGTGTCTTGACAAAGATCGACACTCCCGCCGCCGCTGCCTCCAGCGCCGCCCATTCCGCCACCACCTTCACCGGAACCGCCAGCGCCACCGGCTCCGCCATTACCTCCGGCGCCTCCCACACCGGCGCCCGTTCCGGGATTGGTCGTGCCGTCTCCGCCACAACCGATGGCCGCCGTCGAAAGGGCGGCGCCAATCCCGGCCAAGACGCGCCTACGCGCAATCGACGAACCCTCATTCTTGTGTTTCGTCATCTCACACCTCCATCTTGATCAATCCCACATAACACGCGACGAATCATCTCTTTTTGTCGCGTGACGAGCTGTCATTTCGGCGTCATTCAAGAATCTTGGTTCGAATTGAAACAAGGTGCCGGGGCGTTCCATGCTTTGCAACGGCAAACGAATTGCGCATTCCAATACGATGCATGTCAGCATGCATCGCGTGCGTCCGGTGATTGTTTGAATCGCCATGACAAGCGCAAGAGTTTACGCGCCAATGCAGAAAATCGTTCCCACGAAAATCTTTCGTGTGCGAACGACTCGCGATCGTGCTACGCGACAAATGCCCTGACGACCATTCGTTGTGCGCCGTGTCGAGGTTGCAAGACAAACCTCGAGCATCCAGGGGTGGCGCCGAGGAGGCCCGGTGTCGACTTCGCAAGCAAACCAGAATCGTTTCCGCGCTGATTTGCGCGAGATGAAGTTTCTCATTTTTGATCAATTCCGACTCGGCGAACTGCTCGAAAAGCCCCCGTTTGAAGCCTGGGGAGTCAACGAAGTCGCGATGACGCTCGAGCAAACCTACAAGTTCTCGTGCGAGGTACTTGGCCCGATTAACGCGGGAGGGGATCGCCAAGGGTGCAAGCTCGAGGATGGCAAAGTCATCACGCCGGATGGTTTCAAAGAGGCTTATGCCCAGATCTACGAAGCTGGCATCAAGGGTGTGGGAGTCGATCCTGAATACGGCGGTCAAGGAGCTCCACAGGTCTTAACGATCCTTGTGGAAGAGTTGATCTGCGGAGCGAATCCTGCGTTTGTCATGTACCCTGGTCTGGCGCGTGGCGTCGCGGAGGTCGTCCACATTTTCGGCACAGCGCGTCAGAAGGCGCTCTACTTGAACGCGCTTTACTCGGGAACTTGGGGTGGAACGATGTGTTTGACCGAACCGCATGCGGGTTCGGACGTCGGTTCGGCGCGGACGAGTGCGAAGCACATTGAAGGCAATCGCTACAAGATCCGCGGCACGAAGATCTACATCACGGGTGGCGACCAGGACATCACGAACAACATCGTCCATCTCGTGCTTGCACGTATCGAGAACGGCCCTCCGGGAACCAAAGGTTTGTCTCTCTTCATCGTGCCCAAAGTACGTGTGAACGAAGATGGCACTTTGGACAAACCCAACGATGTTTTCGTGAGTTCCATCGAGCACAAGATGGGCATCAACGGTTCAGCGACGTGCGTGCTCAACTTCGGCGAGAACGACGGCTGCATCGGCGAGCTCGTCGGCGCGGCCGAGAACATGGGCATGAGCCAGATGTTCCACCTCATGAACGGCGCCCGCATCTCGGTCGGCGTGCAGGGCGTGGGCGTCGCTTCGTTCGCCTACCTCAACGCGCTCGAATACGCGAAGGACCGCAAGCAGGGCGCGCCGATGACGTCGTGGAAAGACCCGACGGTGCCGCGCGTC
>JBGAOI010000094.1:0-17302 GCA_044221885.1 Polyangium sp. (in: bacteria) | reverse complement strand
GATACAACCACGCCCATGAATCGCCGACATCTCGCGATCTGCGTTGTTCTCGCCACGTCCACTTCGCTGCTCGGATGCGAAGAGGAAACGACTTCCGAAGACTCCGTTCAAGTCGAACCTCCGACCATGGAATTGACGAGTCCTGCGGACGGAGCGTGTGTTTCGATTGGTACCAATCCCAATGCGCGGGTTTCGTTTGTTCTCAAAACATCGTGGCTTTACCTGCGCCCCCCGGGTGTGTGCGGTGAAGCTGTCCAATGCGGACAACTCGTTTTGTGGATCAACGATGAGATCGTTGCGCGTGCAGCCTCCAACGTCATCGAGTGGGACGTCGCCAACACCGTCAATCGATATGGCGAGTTCCAAGCCCGCATCGCTGCGGTTGCGGACGACGGTAAACGCATCGTCGATGCAGACGGCAAACCTCTCGAATTGACACGAACGATCACGACGGCGGACGAGTGTCCGGTCAATCCATGAAGCGTCGGCCCTTGTCGGCTGTTCTGGCGCGCATGAGCCTCGGCGCGTTGTGTTTTTCTTTCACCCTCGGAGGGTGCGGCGCGACAAACACTTCACGGACCAAAGAGGTCCCTCAATCTGCCGAACATTGTGATCGTCAGGAGCTCGGCACTTGCGAACAAACCATTCTGGCAAGCGTACACGAAGGTCGCGATGCGCGTGGATGGGTACGCGCCTACATGGATGCTCGTGGCTCTGGAGATCCATGGTTTGTCTTGTGGAACCAGGCTCTCGCGGCAAACGAATCCAAGTTGCCCCTCGTCATCAGCGAAGGAGGTGACGTTCTTGCCGGACACGCATCCACCAAAGCAAAACTGATCAAGCTCGATCCCCTGCCCTCGCCCGCATCGATCTCGACCGATGCCCTGCTCGTGGCCGTTGGGGAAGCAGCTCATCTCGACATCATCGTTCGAGCGCGTGCGGTGTCGACCGAAGTTCATCGGGAAAACCCCCTGCCCGAAGTGACCGAGATCTTTCCTCGCGATCCACTTGCACCGTTTATGATGGGTTTGCCCCCGCTCGTTCGTGATGATCATGCGCTCTCGCACCTCGACGCGGATCTCGAACTTGCGTCTGCGATTCGTGCTGCTGTTGATCACGCTTCTGTGTTTCGGTACGTCGAAGCTGCCAAAGAAGCCGAGCACATCGAGACGTTGATCCGCTCGCGTGATCCCAATGTAGAAACGACGCTTCGCGGGCGTTATGTCGCTTCGCTTCTAGCTTCGGCCGGCATCTCGTTCGAAGCAACAGCTCCAGGCGCTACGTTGGCAGCGCTTGGCGATCCGACCCTTCCCGAGGCAACGACGACGACGCCGTACGGTGACGTCTTGCGGCTGCGGGAGACGAAGGATGAACGCATTGCGTTTCAGAAGATCGGTGACCGAATCCTGAAGGCTTTGCACCAAGACAAACAAGCTGCCGTGCGAGCCATGTATGCGCCCAGAGAAACGTGTCTTCAGGTGTCGCTCGATGGTTTCGACGCGCCCGATGATCTCTTCTTGGCGAACTGGGTGGGTCGCACGTTGCAATCTTCGTTGGCCTCGCCGAGGTCCTCGACGAACACGACGCTTGCTCTGACCGATTGGCTTCCGCGGTACGAAACGCTCGTTCGCAACGTGGACGAAGCGAACACGACGTGGTCGCACGCCTTTGCATTGACTCAAGAACGCGGTGAAATTGGAGGCGTTTCGTTACGAACCACCGCGACGCACAAACGTGTCGACACGCTTGTTGCAGCTCATCTCGCGGGGTTGCTGCAGCTCGTTCAGACAAACCCTGAACGCGTGCGCCTCATGAGCATCGTCACGCTTGCCTACGCGCGAGGGATCATCGGTACGCCCGCCTTGCGAGATGCTCTCGTCGACTTGCTGCGTCGGGCCGTCGAGACGCGTATGGCCCATGCCGCGGACGCGTCAGCGCTGTTCGAAGCGAGCGCTGCCGGGGTGCTCGCCGCAACGGCGTACCCGACAGCGATTCAAGGTCCCGTGTACGGCGGATTGTTTAGTGCGTTCCACGACAAACTGAAAAAAGATTTCTCACGACAAACTGGTTGGGGTGTCGCGGGGCTTTTTGCTGCGGATGCGGTGGCTGGTTTTCTTGCAGGAAATCCGTCGGATTTGGGTCCAGTCTCGCGCGAGATTTCTCGCGCGCTGGAGGATCCGGCGCTTCCTGAACGTTCGCTGGGCAGGCTCGTTGCTGCGGCGGCGCAGTACTTGGCTTTGGGCGTCAATCACGAGCTCGATGCCGACGCTGTCGACGTTGCGCGGTGGCCAGCGTCGCGCAAAGCCGCTCGACAGGCCCTGCGACAAGCGGTGGCAGGGCTGAATGATCCGACGGCCGCGTTGTCCGAGGCGCTGCTCGATGACGTCGCCATGCTTGGTGATCAAACGATGACCGCGATCGCGACCATCCTCCAAGACAAACCTTCCGGGGGCGGCCCTGTTTGCTCGAATTCCAACACGGGTCCAAGTCCGGCGGCGCGTCGTGTTCTTGCGCGTGTGGGAGATCTACGCCGCAAGGTTCTTGCGCATCCAGCGCTGAACAAAGGTGGCGTGGGTGCGACTCGTTTGCGGGTAGCGATCACGGTTTTGTCCGATGCCATCGACATCGTCAGTCGCAAGCGGAAAGACAAACCCGTCACGTTTACGATTTTGTTTCGTCGGGATACGGAATTGCACGACGTTGGCTCGGCGGTTTTACCGCGAAGGGACTTGCCGGTTCGGATGTCGATCGTGCCCGGCAGCTCATCGTTTCGTTGTCGAAACTCTTCCGCGACGAAAGCACCGGAACATCCGTCACGTTGTTCGACGCACTTGCTCGCGCCGCGTCGACTCGTTCGGGCACGAAGGCTGCCGATCCTTCTGTGGAACTTGTGCTTGTCGACTACGCGCGTGCGCTGCGAGCGCTTGGCAAACCCGATCAAGCTGACTTGTGTTTGCTCGGCGCGATGCTCGTGTCGGTCATCACCGAACGCACCATCAGCGAAGACACAATTTCGGCTGCCGACGCAGGTTCATCGGACTTGGCGTGGACGTTACGTTTTGCTCAACAAATCTTTCGCGCCCGAAGTGGTTTGTCTCCGGATCCCACGGCATACGCCAAGGGCATGCGTGCCGCCGTGGCTCGGTCTTGCGAGGATCCCTCGATCGCCGATCAAGTTGTGCTCGTCATGGATGCGATTCGTCTCGCGAGCACGGGGGAACGGACGAAAGCGCGCACGATGCTCGAGGATGCGCTCGCGAAGATCGAGACAGAGGGCCTCGTGCTGCCCCGCATGAACTTCAAGTACGAAGAGAAAACGGTTTCGAAGGTCTTCTCGACGAGCCTCGAAGTTTCTCTCGGAGCTGGACTGATCGACGGTTCTTCCCGTTTTCAGATTGGGCTGGGCATCCGTTCGCCCGGACAACCTGAAGGTTCCATTACGGCAAACCTCTTGCCTGACAGTCCCGAACGCGACGCCGAGATGGTGCGTTATTACGTGCACGTTGGAGCTGCCGCAGCTCTCTTGCATTTCCTCGATGGTGATCCTGAACGGGGCGCAACCACTGCGGCTCGTGTTGTCGATGCTGCATTCTTTGGTTTGCGCCTCGGTCAGCGGCCGGTTGCTCCTGCGGATCCCAAAACGACGGCCGTTGATGCGCGTGGTGTCTTGGCGGTCGTGGCCGTGCTCGCGGCAGATGCAGGCATGCCGCTCCTTGCTGGCGATGTGTGGGCATTGATTCGAGCCACGCTTGCGTCCGATGTTGACGATCAAGTGATCGAAGAAATCTTGGGTCACTTGCCGGTCGCCCTTTCGGCTGTTTCGTCCGCCAAACCTCCGATCGAACGAGCCAAACGAGCCTTGCGTGTCGTTGCTGAACCTTTGGCTTGTACTGAACAGAAGGTCGAGCTGGGTGGATTCGAAGCGCCGGCATGCGACGAATATCCCTATGCGCTTGCACTGCGTGCGGGAGGCGCATTGCGCAAACTGCCGCATTTGCGCCGAGATTCCGGAAAAACCTGCGCAACGTCTCTTTCCGCCCTCGATACGTTTCTCGTAGGTGTGGAAAAAGGCGGGTACGATCCGGATGCGTTTACGAGAGCCGTGTCCGAGCTTGTTACGGCGGGACGAACCTATGACGCAGCCGTGCTTTTGGCCCGGCAACGCCAGCCGTCGCATTGCAACCAGAGTCTCGTTGCGGCGGCGCGAAGCGTCGGACGTTCGCCGTTTGTTGGGAAAAACTTGCGTGCGGATGTGCTCAGTGTGGCGGTGAACTGCTCGCTGCTCGACGAAGCGACGTTGGCGGATATTTCGTTGGTGGACCAAGAAACGGCGCAACTGTCGGATCGAGGTCGGAACTTGGCGCTTCTGGCATTTGCCGCGGAGCTGGGTATGGCGCGGGATCGTTGGGATGTGCTTGGGCGACTCGCGAAAAACCCGACGTTTGTTTCACGTTGGCTCGACACGAATCCGCAAGCGGCGATGTTTGCCGCGGTGCTGGCGCGAGCTGCAGCGATTCTGGCGAAGGAGCCGAGCGCTGTGGAAGCCGCGTCGGGGGTTGTCGACTTGTTCTGCGTCAAACTTCCACGCGTGGATTCTGCGGCGTGTGAGTCCATCGATGCGATGCAAACATCCGCGGGTAAACCCGAGGCGGCGGCGATCGCGAAAAAGTCCGTCGATTCGGCTTTGCAAAGGCTCTCCGCACTTCGCGCCAAGCGGTGATAGGCTACGCGCCTCGTTCCCCGCTCGTTGCTGTAGTCTTCGTACGAGAAAAACCTCATGGCACTTTCGACAGAGCAAGTTACCTCCGCGGTCAAACCCGTTCGTGACGCTGGAATTCTTTTGCACCCGACGTCATTGCCTGGACTTCACGGCATGGGTGACATTGGCGCCATCGCTCGGCTCTTCATTGACTGGCTCGAATCAGCCGGGCTTGGAGCTTGGCAAGTGTTGCCGCTCAATCCGACTGGAAACAATTGTCCGTACGTTTGTTGGTCAGCATTTGCCGGTAATCCCCTGCTGGTCGATCTGATGGGTTTGGCCGATGAAGGATTGCTCGATCGAAGCGACGTTCAAAAAGGTTTGCCCCACACGCCCTTGATTGATTACGAAGCGGTTCACGCCTACAAAGAGCCGCGACTCGAACGTGCAGCGACGACGTTGCTCGAGAACCCGAAGCACCCGCTTTTCGCGGAGTATCAAGCATTTCGGAAAGCCGAAGCGGATTGGCTCGACGATGCGGTTTTGTTTTGGGTCATCAAGCAGAAAAACGAAGGCAAAGCGTGGTGGGATTGGGACAAAAAGCTTCGGGACCGCGATGCCAAGGCATTGGATACGGTGCGACAAACGTATGCCAAAGACATCGATCGCCAAGCCGCCATCATGTTTTTCTTCGACCATCAATGGGCGAAATTGCGGGCGTACGCCAAGAAGCGAAATATCAAAATCATTGGCGATTTGCCGATTTACGTCGACCGAGACAGCGTGGATGTGTGGTCGAATCGCAAGCTGTTTCAATTGAATGAAGAAGGCATTCCTTTCAGCGTGTCTGGTGTTCCACCGGATTACTTCAGCAAGCTGGGCCAGCTCTGGGGCAATCCATTGTACGACTGGAAAGAAATGGCCAACGAGGACTTCAAGTGGTGGTGGGCCCGCATTCGGCGCGTGCTTGCGCACACCGATATCGTGCGAATCGACCACTTCCGCGCATTTGCAGCTTATTGGGCCATTCCCCACGGCGCGCCAGACGCTCGTTCGGGCAAGTGGATTGAAGGTCCGGGCATTGCGTTTTTCGAGGCTTTGAAGAGGCACGGCGGCGAATTGCCGCTCATTGCCGAAGACTTGGGTATCATCGACGATGCCGTCGTGAGCTTGCGCAAAAATTCGGGTTTGCCTGGGATGCGCGTCCTGCAATTCGGGTTTGGCGGCGATGCGGAAAATACGCACTTGCCGCATAACCATGAAGTTGATAACGTTGTTTATCCAGGAACGCACGACAACGACACGACCGTCGGGTTTTTCCGGGCTGCGGATCCTCACGTGCGCGCGCATGTACAACGGTATCTGCGCGTGGGCGGTCACGATATCGCTTGGGACTTTATTCATGCGGCGTTCGCCTCCGTTGCGCGAACCGCCATCATTCCCATGCAAGACGTTTTGTCTCTCGGAACCGAAGCGCGTATGAACAATCCCGCCGTTGTCAAAGGCAACTGGCGGTTTGTCCTTCAGGGCCACGCTTTCCGCCCCGAGCTGGCTTTGCGTCTCCGCGAGTTTGCCGAATTGTACGATCGTCTCGCCAAACCTTCCACAACCGCTGAGGAATTGCCATGAGCACCCAATATCGTACGGCGCCGCCACCTTGTCCGCTTTGTGGTAGTTCGATGGAAGATCGCGCGGCATCAGATGCGGTTGTGGATGTTTGTTCGGCGTGCCACGCCGTGTGGATCGATTGGTTCGACGGCGATATTGCGACGGTTGCGGGCGACGTTCATGTCACCAAGACAATCCCGGCTCATGTAGCGGACAAACACCCCTGCCCTCGTTGTCGCACGGAACTCACGTCGGAACGCCTCTACCAAACCGGTCCGTATGTCCTTCGTTGCGTCGATTGCTCCGGAGTTCTCGTTCCGTCTGCGGTGCTCGACGATGTCGTGGCGCTCGGTCCCTCCGACCAACGCGGCGAACCGCACGATGCGGGACCGCTGGCCCGCATGCTTGCCAAGTTGCGCAAAGTTTTCCGGGCGGCGAGCCAATGACGCGCTCATGACGCGCTTTTGACGCGCAAGAGCCCAGCACTTCCATCATTTCTGCGCGGAACTTCCACGAACTTGTGCAATGCTTCGCAGGTCTCATGCGTTTCATTGCCTGAGGAAATCGCCATGATGGAGTTCTTGCTCATTACGGCCGCTGTGTTGCTCGTCGTTCCGACGGCGATGTACATTGCGGGGCGCGTTGCAGGGCGCGGAACATGGGGACTGTTGCTGCGCGGGTACGAAAAACACGGCGCAGGAGCATATCGCGTCCAGGTTCGTCCGGTCTGGGTGACGGGAAAACCGCCGATTGTCGTGCATATTGCGGCGCTTTCGAGTTTCATCATGGGCCAAATGGTTGTTCCGGGCGCATTGGCGGCGCTCGTAGGTTTGGTCGTTGGCTTGGAAATTCTGTTTCGAGGAGTTCACGGACCAGCCGATTTCGTTATCGTGATTCTGATGCTGTCCGTTCCGACGGGCCTTCTGATTGGCGGAAGATTGCTCAGCATTGGGTTGGAACTCTTGCAACGAGCCGAACATGCGCCGGAAAAAGCACGAAAGCTCGCGTATTTGTCGATCGGACACAACAGTGCGATTGTGCTGTCGATGACCGCGGTCTACCTCGTCGCGACAAACGACGCCGTATTCTTCCCCGTCGGGTACGCTTGCGTGTCCATTATCCAAGCGTGCGTGTTGCTCGCAGCAGCCCGAGCCATCGACATTCACACCGCACACGAAGAGCGGGATCAAGCCGAAGCGATGCGTCCACCTCAATTCGCGGATCACTCCGCATAAGCGCACTCTTCTCCCGTTCACCTTCTCGATTCGCGTTACGATGTCCCCGATGGGCTCGTCGCGTTCATCCAGTCAAACCCAAGGTTCCACAATTCCCTATGTGCCGGGCGCGTGGCCCATCATCGGACACGCCTTGGCCTACAACCGAGATCCGCTGGCATTTCTCGAGTTTGTCACAGGGTCGGGGCCTGTCGTCAAGGTTCGTCTTGGTCCGCTTGAAGCGATCGTCGTTCGCGATCCGATGGACATCGAGCGTTTGGTGGTGGGCGAACAGAAGCGTTTGACCAAGGACAAAACTACCCTCGTTCTTCGAAGAATTCTCGGTGAGGGGCTCTTGACGAGCGAAGGCGAGACGTGGGTTCGTCATCGCAAACTCATCGCTCCCATCTTCCAGCCCGCGAATGTCGCCAAGCTTGGCGGAACCATGGTTGACGTGACTGAACGTCACGCGCAATCGATCCCGTTCAAAACGCAGCGTGAATTGCATGCCGACATGACGAAACTCACGGCTGACATCGTCACGCGGACGCTTTTTGCGAGTGATCTCGGAACGGAATCCGACAGGGTTGGTCCCGCCCTTCAAGTGATCGTGGATCATTATGGTCACGGCATCGGCGCGCTCAACCCAGGTTTCGAAAAATTGCCTCTTCCATCGAACAAACGAGCGCGGGCCGCTCTCGCTACCCTCGAAGAAATCCTTATCGGGATCGTCAATCGAGGTCGCCAACGCGGTGCATCCGGGACAGACCTTTTGTCCATGCTTCTCGCCGCGCGAGATGACGTGGGTACGGGACTTGGCGATCGGGAACTGCGTGATCATCTGATGACGTTTTTCCTGGCCGGACATGAAACGACGGCATTGACCTTGACGTTTGTCCTAACGTTGCTTGCGAAAAACCCTGACGCTGAGCAAAAATTGCGGGATGAGATGCGCGACGTACTGGGAGATGCGCGGGCAACGGCGGCAGATGTTGCACGCTTGCCATTTGTGCGGGCCACGGTGCTCGAAGCCATGCGCCTTTATCCTCCTGCGTGGGCCATTGGTCGTGAAGCGCTCGATGACTTGCGGTTGGGTGACTATCTCTTGCCCAAAGGATCTCAATTGTGGTTTTTGCAATGGGTGAATCACCGCGATCCGCGATATTTTCCTGAACCTTTGCAATTTCGCCCGGAACGATGGCTCGATGGTTTGGAGCGTTCACTGCCTCGATTTGCGTATTACCCATTCGGAGGTGGGCCTCGTGTCTGCATTGGAAATCACTTTGCCATGATGGAGGCAATTCTTGCGCTCGTGACGCTTCTTCGACATGTTCGTGTCCGTCTTGTCGACGCGTCAGCCTCGATTGAACCGTTGGCAACGATTACCCTTCGTCCCAAAAAACCCATTCACGTCGTCTACGAACGTCTCGAACCCGGAAAAGGTACTCCATGAACTACGCTCGCTCTTCCTTTGGTTTGTCTCTCTTGTTGAGTGTTTTTCTTGGCGGATGTGGCTCGGAGGCACCCACATTCACCGCGCCGGATCGTGTTGCAGGTGTACGTTCTCCCCAAACTGCATCTTGCGGTGATCCCGGGGAATTGAGGTGTCTTTTGCCGTGGCCCTCGAATTCGTTTGCCCAAGCCGATGCTTCCACGGCAACTGGTCTGCGTTTGGCGGTGGACCCATCGAGTCTTCGAGTCGAAGATGATCCGCGTTCGTATGCTTTGGCGGATGGTTTTTCTCGGCTAACTCCGCTGCTCGTCGGGTTTGCCACAGAACTTGATCCCTCGAGCGTTGGTACAGCGGACAACGGTCCCGTGACCTTGATACTAGCGCAAAAAGATCATCCGAAACATGGCGAAAAAGTGCCCCTTCGAGTTCGTCTCGTACCAGGCGAAGATCCGACGGCGGAGACCTTGGTCGTCGCGTATCCGCTCCACCCGCTCGAACCCAACGCCGACTACGTGGCTGTCGTGACAAACAATTTGAAGGCAGCCGACGGAAAGGCTTTGCAACCGACGCGCAATACCGAGATTGCTCTCGGGAACGTTGAACCGGCATCCCAAGACGAGGCGAATTTGCGTGGTTATCACGCCCCTACGCGCGAAATTGTCAAGGAAGCAGGAATCGACGCCGCCAACGTCTTGCGCGTTTTCGATTTTACGACGCGTTCCGCGGACGATGGCATTCACTGGCTGGCTGAAATGCGAGATGCGTCGGTTGCCGCAGTCACCAAAGGCGATGTCAAAGTCGTGATCGATAAAGTCGAACCGGCTCCCATTCCCCAATTGACTGTGGCCGTTGAAGGGCATTTGACCGGACTACCGTCCTTTTTCGAGCCGGATGGTGATTTGTCACTGGGGGCTGATGACAAGATTCTCCAAACAGGTACGCGCGAAGCTCCGTTTCGGGTGATTGTGCCGGCCGGTAGCGGTAATTATCGGTTTGTCTTGTATGGTCACGGCACCGGCGGTGATTACACGGACGATTCCTTCGACGAACTTTTGGGAGAAAATGGCATTGGTAAAATTGCCATTCGCTTCGATGGCTGGACAAACAGCGAACTCATCCAAACGTTTTCCACACTGGCGCGTATGGCCGAAGCGACGCATCGCGCGAGCGCGCGCACGATGCACGCCGTTGCGGCGGCCGCGGCCATTCAAGAATCCATGGGATCGATGCTCGGCGATGCATTGTCGGGCGCGAAAATTGGGACGGTTGACAATCCTGCAGCGGGCCGACGCCCAGATGCGTCCATTCCGATGTGGACCGGAGGTTCTCTCGGAGGCACGATGGGCCTTCTGTTTGTCTCGATGTACCCAGGGATGAAGTATGGCGTCGTCAATGTTCCCGGAGCGGCCTGGACGCACTTTATTCCGGGATCACAAACATACTTCACGATTCGCGGATTGCTCGGGACGAGTTACGGCGGAAACCTCGACGTCATGCATGCGTTGTTGATGTCCCAGACAAACTTCGACAACATCGACGGCGGAGCGTGGACAGGCGTTGTTCCTGGCGATCCGTCGGTGCTTTTGGTGCAAGAAAGCATTGATGATCCCATTCTGCCGAATGAAGGTACGGAGATGTTATCCGTCGCCGCGAATGCCTTGCATATTGGCAAAGCGATTACGCCCATTTGGGGACTGGAAACGGGAACCGAAGCCACGGAACGCACAGCCTTGACGCAATACAAGGTTCCCCCGGGAGGCGATGCGCTCGATATTCACGGATTTGCCGCGCGTAGTGGTCCCGCAGGCGATGCTGCGCGAACCCAGATCACGGCGTTCATCAAGAGCGCTTGGGCCGGACAGGCGAAGATCACGGTGCCTGCAAGTTGCACCGGAGGCAGTTGCGATTTTTCCAAATAGGTAGCTCGAGGTTTGTCTCGAATGCCCATCGAGGTCCACTCGAAACCCCCGAAGGTTTGTCTTGCCATGTTTTACCTAACGCAACTCATCTACGTCAAGCCCGGAAAAGAAGACGTTTTTCATCAATTCGAGAACGTCGCGATTCCGCTTCTTGCCAAGCATGGCGGATCTCTCCTCTTGCGCTTGCGACCCACACCGGAAACCGTCGTTTCCCAAGAGATCGATCTTCCTTATGAAGTGCATCTCGTTGCATTCCAAAGCGAAGAGGATTTTCAGCAGTTTGCCAAGGACGATGAGCGGCAACGCTTCTTGCACCTGAAAAACGAATCGATTCGCGCTTCGCTCCTCATTCGCGGCACCGCATAATCGACGCCTAAAAGGATTGTCGTGGCGTTTGCCATCCTATCGCAAAAATGATCCATCGGGCGCGGACCCGTGTTACGCTCCTGCACAATGTCCTCGACGTTGTCGTTTGGCCGGCGCCTTCTGCTTGCATGCACGAGCGTTGTGGTCGCGACATTTATCGTTCCGCGAACGTTTGCGGGTTGCCGCGCCAATGCGCTTTTCGATGGTGATGCCGACACACAAGACGCTCTGTCTCGGCAAGTTGCACGACAGGTTTTGACGCACAAAGAGAACCATTTTTACCATACCGGCGCAGATCGTTTCGACGGACAATCGGCCATTGCAATTTACCAAATGGCGCTTCTTGGACTGGGACAAACGATTTTGGCACATCCGGAAAAACGAGATGCCTACTTGCCCGCAATGGAAGCTGCTGCGGACAAACTCGTGGATCCCGCGACGCTTGCGTACGCAGCGCGCGTGTATGGGCATCACGCGTGTGAGGGACAAGGAATTGGATCCGGAGGAGGCCATGCTTATGCCGGTTATATCAACATGGGCCTCGGCATGCTCCGTTTGATTCACAAAGACACCAAACATGCGGCATTGCATGATCGGCTCACGGCTGAATTGCGAAAAGAACTGTTTGCCTCGCCCACGGGCATGATTGAAACATATCCGGGGGAAAGCTGGCCGCCCGATGTCGCCGTCGTGATGGGATCCATTGGCTTGCACGCATTGGCCACCGGATTCGACATTCGCCAAGGCGTCGAGGTCTGGGCTCAACGATTCGAGAAATGCGCGCTGCATGAGCCTTCGGGGTATTTGCTGCAACGAGTGAAAACGGGCACATGCAAGCCCGTGGATGCGCCTCGAGGTTCGGGCACGGCGGTTTCGTCTTATGCGCTCGGGTTTGCCCATGTGGAACTCTCTCGTCGGCTGTATGCGGCCCTCACGCGCAACGGTTTTATCGTCATTGCCGGTTTTGGAGGCATTCGCGAATATGCACCTGGATTCGCGGGCCATGGCGACGGAAACGCTGGACCCATGCTTTGGGGAGCATCTGTTGGTGGCACGGGGTTTGGCTTGGGCGCTGCACGCATGAATGGAGACCGCGACGGTTTTACCCTCTTGTACCGATCGGCACACGTTGCGGGTTTGCCTCTTTCGAAGGGGAACGAAGCGCGTTTTGGTGCTGGCGGAATGCTGGGTGATGCTCTGCTTTTGGCCATGCTCACAGCGAGGCGCCCATGAAACGACTTCCCAAACAAGGACGCGTGTTTCTCATCTGTCTCGCCATCGCGCTCGTTCTTCACGAGATTGCGGGATATTTTCTTTTTGATACCGATCTTTTGGAGGCGGTTGGGCGCAAATCCCAAGCTCCGCTCATGGCGGTCACATTTCTTGTTCTTGCCCGAGCATTTCTTTACTTCGTCGCGCCGCCATGGGGCTTGTTTTTGGTTGTTCGAACCATTGTCGAAGCGCAAATGCGTCGGAATCCTCGAGTTGCACCAGGACAAGCCACGGAGCCGCGTGATAACGTGGATCCATGAACGGACGAGCTTACGTATTGACCCTTCTTTTGAGTCTGAGCGTTGGCGCGCTTGGCGCATGCAGCAGCTCCATTGAAATCGTTCGTCCCGGCAACGGGGGAAGTGCTGGCGCGGGCGGTGAAGGTGGTGGAACGGGCGGTTGTGCAGGATTTCCGGGGATCGGCGAGTGCGTTCACGGGTGTGGCTCGGATGCATTCGAGGCCTCCATTTGCGAAGGAAACGCGTGGGTTTGTCCTCCGGGGACCGTGCCCGTCAAGGATTGTCCTTCTGGAACCTGTGTGGGTGCACCACTTGCGTGTGAAGTTTGTCTTGACGGCTGGTCGTGTCAGGTGGACGCTGCGTGCATCGGTTCCTGCTCGTCCATCGTTTGCGGCACGTGTAATGGGGCGCCTTCTGGAATGCAGCAAATCGGTGGATGTATGTGTTCATGCGACGCGACGGGCAATCAATATGGTTGCTCGACGATTCCTGGTTGCTGCACGAAGGACATCGATTGTGGTGATGAATCGTTCGTTCCGTGTGTGAACAACGTTTGCAAACAACCGGTACCTGGCAAGTGTTGGGCGGACATCGAGTGCGGTCCGAACATGAAATGCGAGGGAGCAGGCGTTTGTCCCTGCAACTATGATTGCTTCTTGCCGGACGAACCCGGGACTTGCGTGCCGATTTGATGCTCCGTCACGAAAGATGGTGGGCGAAAATTTGGCCGTCATCGTCGTCCCCAGGCATACCCCGTCCTGGTGAACTCGCTACGTTCTTTTATCCGCTCGACGCTCTTGGCTGCTTCGCTCGTGTTTGCATCGACAAACGATGCCGAAGCGGCGGGACTACATCAGGTTCGCGTGACCGACAACGCGGTGTACGGAAGCGTTGGCGCTCCGGGCAAACCCGTCAAACTCACGCTGGATCCGCAGTTACAACGAGCTGCTGAACGCTTGCTTGCGAACTCTGGGGCTCCAGAAGGCGCGATTGTCGCCTCGGATGTACGTACCGGACGCATTCTCGCGTGGGCCAGTCGTGGTGGCCGCGACTTCGTCTCCGAACCTTATGCACCGAGTGCGAGTTTGTTCAAAGTCGTGACGGCAGCGACGTTGCTCGAAGGCGGATACGCCAACGAAAGTACGAACGTTTGTTACAGCGGCGGCGAACACGACATTCGTCCCGCGGACCTCGAACACGGTGGCGGAACGTGCATCGAGTTTGGCGAGGCACTCGGCAAGAGTGTGAACATGGTGTTTGCTCGTATGGCCAAGAAGCACCTCGATGCTGGCGATTTGCGCCGTATGGCCGAATCAATAGGGTTTGCCGGGGATATCCCGATCGACGTTCCCGTGCACGGTGGGCGCGTCGAGATTCCCAACGATCCGTTTGGCATGGCACGTGCTGCAGCTGGGTTCTGGAATGGCAAACTGTCGCCTCTCGGAGCTCTTTTCGCGATGCAGACGATTGCCAATCAAGGTGAGCGAATCGGCTTCGTTTTGCAGGATTCTGGAGGCCCGGTGCGGCGTCATCCTGGCCGTCAAGCCATTCGTCCGGCGGTGGCGCGCACGCTCAATCGTATGCTTCAGGTGACGACCAAACGCGGGACGTGTGTGAAGGCATTTCGTCACGCCGATGGCACGCGAGCGTTGCCTGGAATGGCGGTTGCGGCCAAGACGGGAACGCTGATCGGTGGGCATCCGGCGCGTATGTTTTCGTGGTTTGCCTCGTTTGCCCCCGCGGACAAACCTCAAATCGCCGTCGCGGTGATGCTCGCAAACGACATCAAGTGGCGTACCAAGGCAAACGTTGTTGGGCGTGACGTGCTCGAAGCGTATTTCCATCCAACGAGCACCAGCAAGACCAATCGTGTCGCGCGTACCGGCTCGAAAAAGCGTAAACGCTGACGGTTCGACGTCTTTGAGATGTGACAAATTTGTGGTTTGCCGGGACCGAAAACTCCGATAGGTTGGAACGGTCTGCTCGAGATGTTGCGCTTTGAGAGCGATGCGCGGCATTGTGCACGAGGACGACGCTAGGACTTGCCCACGTGTTTCGCCCCGTTCCGCGGCAGTTTCCTCTTTCGCAAGAAGCCACGGCGATCGCGATCGCGCCGGACGGGAAACGAATGGCTGCGGCAGCCGCGTCGATGGGGCGGGTTGTCGTGTACGACATGCGCGTTGGCCTTGTGCTTTTTCGGTTTGGAGTGACCGCTACGGCGCTCGCGTTTCTCCCCGATGGAGTTCGTCTCGTCACCGCTTGGTCCGAACCTCGACGACCACCAACCAGTCGTCCAGGCCCGGACATCGCTTCGTCCGGACCAACCTCTTCGCCGTCATCGCCTAGCTCGCCGTCGTCCCCGGGCAGCGATGCTCCTTCGACCGATTCGAGTCGCGATGTTTCGTCGAGCCGCGAAGCCGTTTCCAGTCGTGAATCGACGCGGGATTCGTCCCGTGATTCCTCGCGCGATTCGGCACGGGATTCTGTACGTGAGCCGGCGCGTGTGGGCGAGGACGAAGCCCGGCGTTCGATTCGTGTCTGGGATGTCGTAACGGGGCGCTGTTTGTCGCCGGAGCCATGGTTTGGCGAGGCACCTATTGCGGTTTCACCGGACGGACGATGGATTGCTGCGGCGGCAGATCGTGTGACAACTGCGGTGCTTTTGTTGCGTGCGGAAGATGGACAACTCGATCGCGTGCTCGATCTGCCACACGGTCGTTCTTTGCGAAGTTTGTCTTTCAGTCCCGATGGCAAGTGGCTTGCTGCGTCGACGGGCGTGACGCCGGTGGTGATCTGGTCGATGGAAACCTTCACCGCCCGACACTTGGAAGGCATTCACGACACGGACATGGCGGTCGCGTTTTCGCCAAACGGACTCATTGCAGCGGCAAACGAGAACTGCAACGTGCGGGTGTTTTCCCCAGATTCGGGCGACGTTTTCGTACACTTGACCGTGCGTTACGGGCGTCGCCTTTTGCGCGGTGTCGAAGCGTTGTGTTTTTCACCGGATGACTCACTTGTGGTAGCGCGTGGGCGTAACGGAACGACGCAATTCTTCAGTCGCGTGTTGGGCCGTCCGTTATGGACCGCAAGTCCCGGGCCACTCGCGTTTTTGCCCGATGGAAAATGGATCGCGGCATGGTGGTACGGAGCCATCTGGATGCGTGAAGCTGAAACAGGAGACATGGTTGTTCCTGCACCGGACGAACCTCCCGCGAGTGATCGAACGCAGCAAGATGCCCCGAAAAGTCGACGGATCACGTTGCGGAGTGGCGAACCCGATGTGCCTGGAATGAGCGCCGTTCGCGTGGCCGCTCCCATTGCTCCCGTCATTTCGGACGAACCCGATCCGGCGCTGATCGAAGCGGCCACGGCACTCATCATGCGTTTGTCGACGGGTTGGTCTGGAACAACCTATCGGCATGCCCCGATGCAGCTCGCACGAGATCCTGACGGACTTGGCGTGCGTTTGCCTTTGCGCGGCGGGTTTGCGTACGTGCGTCTTCGTCCGCGTAAGGACCTCACACAGCTTCTCGTGCAGATCAACGCGGACGAACCCGAACATGAATCACCGCCGTCGTCGAGTCTCGCCCGTTTGTCGCGGTGGATCCGAGATCGCTTTGGTATCGAGGCTTGGCGTCAAGCTGCGGCAGATCGCGAATGGGCCGCAGAACTTGCGCCGCATGCACGTGAAGGTGATGTACGTATTGAACGAGGTCCGGGTACGATGACGATTTTCGTCGAACGTGCGGTCCTTCCTTCGATCGATGACATCGAAGCGCTCGTTCAAAAGGCCGAGCAGAAGTTATCTTCATGAAATTGCGACCTTTTCAGCGGATGAATTACGCGGACGTTCCCGCCAAACCACGAATCCCTCACGCGTACGATCACACGGATATGCGCGATGTACGGGTCGCGTCGCGCGTGATGGGCAACGTGCGTGTGCATGTGCGTGTGCTTGGATCCGGCCCGCCGCTTTTGTTGGTGCACGGGCTCATGACGTCGAGTTATTCGTTTCGTTACATCATTGAACCGCTGGCCCAGCATTTTCAGGTGTTTGCCCTCGATCTTCCGGGGGCCGGGCGATCGGACAAACCACAGACTCCTTTGTTTTCTGCGGCGAACCTTGGGGTTTTTCTTGGCGAATTCCAGCGAGAACTCGGCATTCGCGGTTGTGCCGTTTTGGGAAATTCGCTCGGCGGGTTCATTTCGATGCACCTTGCGCTCTCCGAGCCAGACGCCATTTCGCGTCTCGTCGTAAATCACGCGCCGGGCATTCCCGATCCTCGATTCAAGGCGTTGAAGCTGCTTCTATCCCGAGGTCTCGTGCGCAAAGCATTTCGATACGTTGTGCAACGCGACGTTCGGCAATGGATTTTTCGCAACGTGCACTATTACGACGAAACGTTGAAGTCGATTGAAGAATTGGATGAATTCGGGCAACCGTTGGCCACGGCTGACGGTTTCGCGTGTTTCGTCAAGTATTTGCGCGAAACGATGCACCCCGCAGGCTTCGCCGAATTCGTGGATCG
>JBGAOI010000949.1:0-3127 GCA_044221885.1 Polyangium sp. (in: bacteria) | reverse complement strand
GTACGTATTGCCGGCGATATCCGTGACGTCCGTGAGGGTCGATGTCGCGTCGTTCCAACCAATCGCCAGGATATTGGTATTCCCTGCCGTTTGCGCCTTCGGATACGCAACCATTGCCGAAAATTCCTTGGTCTGGGGAGTCGTAAAGGCAACTTGCACAAACGCTGGAGGAACCAAAGCGCCGCTGCTCGATGCGCTGGTTGTGCTGCTGGAGCTGCTGCCGTTTGTGCTGCTGGAGCTGCTGCTAGTAACGCCTACACCACTTGCGCCAACGGGAGCACCTCCCGATCCGCCCGCGAATCCTCCCGCGGTCGCATTGTTCCCGCTCGAAGAGGAGCCCGGTTCACCAGCTCCCGCACCACCAAAGCCCCCGGTTGAACTCTCCGTGAAAGGCGTGGGCGGTACGTACGTGCATGCGCCCAGAAGAGCAATTCCAACGCTCACGACACGAAAATCGATATGGCCAATTTGTCGCAGCATGACCTGATACTACGCGCACGACGCTCCGAACACAACCGATGCGACGTGGTCCCACTATCTTTGTTTGCGCGTGTTCTTGACGTACGCTCCCGTGGCTCCGGTTCAGCCAAACGTAATTTGTTGCATCTTCGATCATCCACATCGACTTCAGCGATTCATTGACGGACCCATGACAGTTTGCGCCGCAAAATATTTCGGATATCGTTGCACGCTGCCGGACAAGTGAGCGTCACGTTCCATGGTTTGTCGCGTGAGCCTTGCCCCGAGGCATCACAATTTCGCCATAACGCGTCCAAACAACATCGTTACACTTCGCCAAACCAAATCACCAACCTTCTACGGCGTGACGACGCTGGGCGCTTCACTCTCGATAACGCAACGCGTGGGCAAGGGAAGTCCTTCGAGGAATGGCTGTCCTCCTTCGAGCTGGTTGCGCACGTGCACAATGAGATATTCTTGACGCGAACCAATGGCGCCCACGTCCTCATCAACGTCGTTTTTGAAGACGAAGAAGTACCGAACGTCCCCGGTCACTTCGTTTTCGAGGCACGGGATCATGGCGACGCGACCAGCACCGTGCCTTTTCATTTTGATCGTCTCCCATTTCCCACTTCCAAAGATCTTGTACTTGAGAAATGCCCGCGCATCGTTGTATTCATCAGGGGGTTCAATATAAAATGGAATGGAGCGCCAAACCATTTGTTCGGTGGGCAATTGGTGCTTGATTGGGGCTCCTAGAATATCAAGCGGCGTTGTTAGCCAAAGGGGAGCGGTATTCGTAGCGAATTCTTTCGGGTCCGCGGCCACTTCGACGTACCGGGCAGGACGATTGCGACCGTATTCGAAATGGTCGCCCTGGGGCTCTCCGTCCTCGTAATCGCGCGTGCCTCCGCACATTTGCGAGCGATCGAGCTGTCGGGGCCCGCAAGCCATGGCGAACATGGCGGATAGAAGCGCCAAACCAAGCACCGGGACGTCGGGTCGCAACGACATGGTGAACGCGATTCTACCTGCGATTGCGTTGCGAAGCCACTTTTTTCGTCGCCTATTCTTTTCGGCCTCGTCCTCGTTTTTACTTTTGGGGCTACGGATCGCCTACGGCGTCCTACGCCCCAATCCCCGTTTGGCTCGCTCAATGCCATACGCATCCATCCAGCGCGCCAATTGCCGTTCATGCACGCCCAAGAGCCGTGCCGCTTCACTCTGCACACGCTTGGCCCGATGGAGCGCAAGCTCGATGTCCTCTTTCGATGGCCGACGGGTATACGGTCGTTCGCGCGAAGATTCATCGTCTTTTGCCATTTCGGGCTTGGCTGGCTCCTTGGTTTTTTCTGGATTGGGCGGCGACGATTCACGCGGAGCGGGGAGCGTTTCGCGCAGTGATTGTGCGGAAAGCCCGCTCAAATGCGCGATGTCCACAGGGCCATTTCCGGCCAAAATCGCCGCGCTGGTGAGTGATCGTTCGAGTTCCCGCACATTGCCGGGTAAATCGCTCAAAAACAGCGCTCGCGCTGCTTTTCGCGTCATCGAAGCCGAGCTGATCCCATGTTTGGCCAACACAAATGCCACCAGAAAACCCAAATCTTCTCGACGTTTACGCAAGGGCGGCAATCGCACGACATAACCTGCCAATCGCGCTCGCAAATCGGAACGAAATGTACTGCTTTCGGCAAATACATCGGCGTTTGTCGCGGCAACCCAACGCACATCGACTTGTTTGCCCTTGTCAGCTCCGACCGGAACGACTTCGCGCTCTTGCACGACGCGCAGCAAAGTGGCTTGGGCTTGTTCGGGCATGTTGCCAATTTCATCCAAAAAAACCGTGCCGCCATCGGCGCTGCGAATACGGCCTGCTCGTTCTTCGTGCGCACCGCTAAATGCACCTCGTTTGTGCCCAAACAGTTCCCCCTCGACCAGATGCGGCGCAATCGCGCCGCAATCAATGGCCACAAACGGTCCTTTGCGTTGGCTTTTGTCGTGCACGAATCGAGCTGCGATTTCTTTGCCCGCGCCCGTTTCTCCAAGAAGCAGGATGGGTTGGTCGGTCTGGGCCATGCGTCCCAAATCGGTCGAGATACGAATGAGGTCCGGGCATAACGTTTGAGTAGGTCCAAGAAGCGTCGGCGCCGCGGTGTCGGCCATACGAATTGCGGTGAGGGCATCGACACGACAATACACAAAAAGCGAATGACCTATTTCAATGCAATCGCCATCCTCGAGTGCGGTGGGTCGATCAATTCGATTGTCATTCACGAACGTGCCTTGCTTGCTTCCCAAATCCTCAATAAAATCGACCTTGTTTTTGCGCGTCAAACGAGCATGCACGCGGGAAGCGAACGGATCGGGTAAGCGCAACGCGCGTCCTTCCCGCTTGACTGGACCAGCCTCGACAGCGCGACCGATCTCGATCGAGTGTTGATCATTGATCAACGGCGGCATGGCCATCGACGCACCAGCCCCCACATCCTCGTAGCGAAGGACAAACACCAGAACGCCAACTTCGGGCGGCAGTTCGTCGAACCCAGCTTCTGATTTTGTCTCGAGAAAATTCGCAGGCATCGTCTGGCCACGTTAGACGGCATTTCGACCGAGAGCAAGAAAAACTTTGGCCGTGAACGAATGTCTGGACATGTCTGGACAAGTCCAG